>CAIQDA010000188.1 GCA_903870415.1 uncultured delta proteobacterium | reverse complement strand
GTGGAGACGCGGTGCTCTCACGGCCCGCGGCGGTCGACCGTCTCGCTTGCTTCGCTCGGCCTCCATTCGGTGCCGACGTCGCTTCACCTTCGTCACGCGATGCGGGTTCGATTCCTTGATGCGCGCTTCAATGGCTCTGCTTTCGCGCTCGTTAGGCTTTGATGCTTGTACCATGCATGAATTGGCTCGCTCGGACTTCGCTGGACTATTCCTCTCGCCGCATCGGCGGCACCGAGCCTGGGCCTCCCTCCGCGGCGCAAGCCGGCCGCCTCGCTCGCTGGGCCTTGGTTGCATGGCGTGGGACGAGACTTGAGGGAAAGAGGTAACGGCGGGATATCAGACGATACGCTTACGATACGCTTACTAGACGCTTATTAGCTCAGCCCCACGACGACGCGCGGCTCCTCACGGCGGGGCGCTTCGCTGATGAGGCGCTTTGAGTTATTTCTTATGAAACGCTTCGTTCATGACTTGCTTTAATTGGACCGAGCACAGCGAAAGCCGAGGCCATAGAAGCGTAACGAGGGAGCGTACGGTGAGCGGGTTCGGTGCGGGCATGGACGCGGGCGATGCGCTGGGATCGGTTGAACGATGAGTCATCGTGAAGCTCCTGGGTTGGCAGACGGGGCTCGCATCACCGCTCTCTCTCGCCGCACAGCCAAGTTGTTTCGGCTGGTTTTTTGCTCGCAACGACGCACACGCGAGGGTCGCAATCGCTTCGGCGAGGGTGTCGATGACGACCGCACGACCGCGATCGATTACGGTGTCAGACGTGGGATGTGTGGCGGCTGTTTATGGGCTGTCGGCGGTCATGCACGGACGCCCCGCTGTTCGTGAGCGCCCGCGGAACGCGCCTCTCGCTGCGGCAGCTACGGAATGCTCGTCGATCGATGCACTCTCCAAGGACCTGCGCCTCACCCAGCGATTTGCCAGACACCGGAGCGTACTCACGACGATGATTTACACGCACCCGAGCGACGAAGACCTCGTGCGCGCCGTGGAGCGCATTGCACCCTGAGACCCGGGTTCGAGTCGTGCGCGAACTTCGGCGGCCCGACGACCGAAACGAAGGGGGATGCACATGGAAGCGAGAGGCGCGCCCAAGCGTGAGCGAAGGCGCGCCAGGTCTCTCAGCTCCGCGCCGTGGCGCGAGGAACCCTCACTGCTTCGAGTACGCGTTGTGGAGCAGCTTGAACGGGTTGTCGCTCGTGCTCCCGAAGGTCCCGGTGGCGACGAACGTGGCGTCGTCCACCTTCGCGACGACATTCGCCCTGTAGGCGACGCCGGGCATGATCTTCACCTTTTGGATGTTGTAGCTGGTGCCGAAGTACGTGTCGAAGCCGCCCGTGGTCTCCCCGCTCGCGGTGAACACGACCTTGCCCGAGGTGGCCTCGGACACGGTCAGGGTGAACGGCCGGCCGTCCTTCTTTTGGTAGACGGGGTTGTAGACGAGCAGCGTGTGCTCGACCTGCGCGGGCGTCGGCGCGAGCGCCTTCTTTGCCTCTTCGAGGGCGGCGGTGTCGCGGACGATGCGGCCCTTGAGGGTGTCCTTCATGCCCGCCCAGATCTTGCTGTCGGTCTTGCGGTACTCGGATTGCCAGCGCGTGAGGGCCTTGGTGAGGAAGTCGACGCGCTCCTCCGGGGTCGCCGGGCCGGCCTTGGCGCGCGCGACGGAGGTCTTGCAGGTCTCGGGGCTCGTGAGCTTGGCGCCCTCCGGGATGTCGTTGACGACCGCGTCGTCCATGACCTTGATGGCGCCCCAGTCGAGGCCGCAGCCCGTGAATATCTCGGCGCTGCCGAGGTGCACCTTCTGGTTGAAGACGACGAGGTAGACCGTGTCGTTCGTCTTCGTCTTGATGAGGTTGCCTTCCTGCGCCTCCGGCGGTGCCGCCTGCGCAACTGCCGGCGCGAACGTCGCCCCGACCGCAAGACAAGCCGCGAAGATTACAGTCTTCAGAACGTGTGCACTCTTCATGGGATTACCCTGACCTTCCAGTGGACGAACGCCTCGGCATGAGCCGTGTCCCTAGCGGTTGGTTTTAGACGCTTCGCCGGTGCGTTGTACATTCCCGCAGTGGGATGCGTAATTCTACGAAACCCCGGAAAAACAAGGCTCTTCGCGTCGATGACGCCGACGAAAACCTCAAAAATCGGCGAGACGATCTCTCCGGGTACGTCTGCCAATCGACGGGCAGCGAGCCGCGCAAGGGACATTCAAACCACGAAATCCCCGCCACACGTCCTCAAGCGATTGTCGTAACGCTGCCGGCATTCGCTCGATTTCCGGCCATTGAGGTGCGTCGTTGAAGCTCCGAAAGCTCTCAGCATCGTTCCAACGAGCGTTTTCCCTACTCGAACACCGCTTTCTCTCACTCAGGCCGCACGCTCCCGAGCCGCCGGCCGCTTCGAACTTGCGAAGTCCCTCAGCGCCTCTTCGGTGGCTCTCAATGCACGCACACGAGAACCTCCACCGCACAAACTCGGCATCGTGCTCGCCGTGACCTGCCCGCTCGCCCACTGCGTCGAGGAAGTCGAGATGGTGCAAGTGCCGCCGGCGAGCCAAGGCCGCGCCACACTTCCCATGGGATTTCTCGATCTTCAGGTCGCGACGACCGCGGACTTCGGTCGCGGCAATCCCTTCGTCACCTTCCTCGTCGGCGGCCTCAACTACCAGACCGTCCATCACCTCTCGCCCAAGGTGACCCACATCCACTACCCGGCGCTCT
Source organism: uncultured delta proteobacterium (assembly GCA_903870415.1). Taxonomy (GTDB): domain Bacteria; phylum Myxococcota_A; class Polyangia; order Polyangiales; family Polyangiaceae; genus CAIQDA01. The sequence goes on along the minus strand of CAIQDA010000188.1, from coordinate 5,447 downwards.
CGCGCGAACTCGATGCATTCTGCAAAGAGCACGGTCTCGAGTACCGCGTGCAAGGAACCTGGTCGGCCATCGCCTCGCACGACCGCCACTTGCGCAAGCTCGGGCGCCCGGTGCTCGAGGACGTGGGCGCGTCGGGCCTCGCCACGAGCGCGGCGTAGCGACTCCGTCGACGGCGGGTCCGCGCGACGCGAGGCGTTTCGCGCGTGTCACCGGCTTGGGGGACAAGACGACTCCGGAGGAAGGACCATCATGGGTGTGTCGGACACAGCGCCGGCTCTTTGATTCCTTCCTCTTTCTTTTCTTGGAGTTTGTCATGAACGCTTCGCTTTCTTCCCGCGTGTCTTCCTTCGTTCGCGTGGCGGCCCTCGGTCTTGCGACCGGTGCGGCGCTCACGGGCTGCGGCGCGGCTCCCGAAGATGCTGCCGATGACCTCGAGGTCGGCGTTTCCGAGAGCCCTTGGACCGAGGCCCGCGAAGGCACCTTCGCCGACGGCCAGCTGCGCCTCGTCAACGCCATCGCCCGCCCCTTCGACCTGCGCGTCGAGCACGGCGATCGCGGCGGCTGCATCTACCTCTCCCTGCAGGCCTTCGCGCTCCTCTACCCCGGCGAGCGCTACAGCACGCCGAGCTGCTTCCGCGCGGCCGATCGCGAGCGTGTGTCGAGCCTCTACGCCACGCCGGCGTCGCCCTACGAGATGCCCGACCAAGAGGTGCACACGCCCGCGGGCGTCCCGGATTTCACCGTGCGCGTCACGGGCCTGCGCGTGCTCGGCACGAGCGCGACCATCGAGGCGGACGGCATGCACCTGCGTGCGAACGTGGCGATCAACATCAACGCCTACTCGTGGCTCGTCGACCCGACGGCCCAGCTGTCGAACGTCGCGATCGACGCGCGCATCGTCACGAACCGCGGCTACCTCGCCGCCGACCAAGTGCGCGTGGACCTCGGTCCCTGGAACGTCAACTGCGGCGCCGCCGATTGGTGCGCGGGCTACGTGAGCGACGCCATCAGCGCCCAGCGCGAGAGCCTCGAGGTGAAGGTCCAGAACAAGCTCAACGCCTTCCTCTGGAAGTCCGAGACCTACGGCTACGTCTACAACCTCCTCGGCCGCGTGGAGAACACGCTCAACGCGGGCACGAATCCGTCGCCCTGGGCCGTGAACTTCGGCTCGCTGCGCTTTGCGGGCGGCGCGTTTCGCTACGACGCCGTGCGCACCGGCCTCGCGAGCACGCCGTCCTGCGAGGTGCGTGTAGGTTGCAACGGCACGGCGGTTCTTCAATGCGCCGCCGACGCGGACCGTTTCATCGTCGAGCAAGGCGCGCGCAGCGTCGCGACCGTGGCCTCCGAAGGCCGCTCCGCCACGACGCGCATCGTGGACCGCGGCCTCGAGACGAACGGCAAGCGCCAGAGCTACCGCGTCTGCGCCGTGTCGACGGACGCGCGCGGCATGGAGCGGTCGCGAAACTGCACCGCGGTCAGCTTCGTCGCGGCATCGCCTGTAGAATGCAAGGACACGACGACGACGGTCGTGGCGTCGAGCGGCAAGTAAGCAAGCACGCCGACACATGCCCGCGAGGCCACGGAGTTCACGCTCCGTGGCCTTTCGCGTGCGGCGGCTTCACAGGCTGCGGAAGAAAGAGCGAACGACCCAAAGCCATGGGACGAAGACGCAGCAATGCTCGGAGTATTTCGAGGACAACTCACCGCTCATCCTACGCCGACGGCGTGCCTTTCGGCGGGATGGGTCCCCGACGACTTGGGGCGATGAGCCTCTTTTCATTTCCCCGCTGGACGCGGTGATAGCCCCTCGCCGCGATGCTCGCCGTCTCCGGTCTCTCCAAAGCCTTCGGTGGTCGCACGCTCTTCGACGAGGTGTCGTTTCAGCTCACGCCGGGCTCGCGCGACGGCCTCGTGGGCGCAAACGGCTCGGGAAACATCACGCTTCTGCGGCGCCGCCTCTCGAGCGCAATCGGTGGACGCTCCGCGCTCTCCAGCCATACAAAAGCGAAGGCGCGCGTAACCGTCCGCACGCTTCGTTGTAGAATGCACATGCGCGTGGAGTCTCGTCCGCGCGACCTCGTTCGAGGGCTCGTGTCGTTTGGTTGAACAAGCTGCATGCACCGCCATTGCCGCGCGTCGTGCACGGCGCGGGCCAATCGCGCTCTACTCCTCGGGCTGGGTGCAGACCTGGTCGAAGAGCACCTCGCCGGAGTCTCGGTCGAAGGCCACGACGTGGGCCTGCGGCTCGCCCCATGCGATGCCCACGTAGGTGAAGACCACCACTCCCGCGTCCTCGAGCGCGCAGCCAAGAATGCGTGCATCCACGATCGCGTTGAAGGCGTGGGTGCCGCGTGCTTGCCGGTCGACGTAGAGCGTGGCCTTGCAGGGCTGCGCCGCCGTCTCCTTGACCCGTGGCGTGACGTCGACGACGAGCCCCGTCGACGGACTCGCTTCGGCCGCGTCGCCCGCATGCCTCACGTGCACCCGAAGCCCGCCCGCGCGCTTGAGCGTCGGTCGCTGACCGAAGGCAGGTTCGAGGCGCTCGAGGGACGCCTTCACCATCGGCGCGCTCAAGTCGAGATCCCCGCCCACGCTGCGATCGCCGACGAGCCAGCGGCCCGTGCGCGGCTCGAGCATCGCATGTGCCCAGTGGTCCACCGGGTCGCCGTACTGCGGCGACGTGCGCCTCGCGCCAAGCACGTGAAGCCAGCCAGGCTTCGCGTCGCACGCCAAATGCGTCACGCGCGTGAGCGTCAAGCCGCTCCGTTTTCCCCCGCGTCGCGCCGCGAGCCACAGCGCGATCATCGTCGCCAGGACGAGGAGAACGATCGGGAGGACCATCGCGTCGGCGCTCATCGCCCAAAGGTACTCGAAGGAGCTGCCTGCGGGCGACGTGCGCCATGGCCGTCCTCTGTGCTCGGCTTTTTTCAGGCGTTTCGCGTTTCTCCTCGTGCGCGATGGCGCCCTCGAAACCCGACGAGCGAGCGAGCGGAGCATCGGCGTGAGCACGCGCTCGCGACGACGACGTTCACCCCCGAAACGCTCGAGGCCAAGGCTTCGCGACGCGGCGTGCGGCTTCGTGGCCCACGGCAACGGTTGCTTCCTTGTACTCTGCACCGAGAGAGTTCGATGCGCAGTGAGTGGAGACGCCGGATCGAGCAGCGGCTCCCGAGGCCTCGAGCTAGGTCCCGTCTGAAACCGCAGCGAGCATGAGCGGGCCGCCATGTCGCCCCGCTGCCACGAGCAAGAGATCGAGGAGCTGCGTCGCTGGCTCGCAGACGCAGGGCGGGGCGATCCGCCGCGGTAGCGCGAAGTGCTCGAACGCGCCGCGAGCTACTTCTCCTCGAGCCGAACGATGCCGCGGCTCGAGGGCACGCCTTCATCGGTCGTCGCGGACTCCTTCACGAGGCGCAGGAACCACCAGTTCGCGGGGCCGTCGTCGGGGCACGCGTCGCGAAGGTCGTTGGCGAGGGCGAGGGCCTCGTCGACGCGGTCGTCGGCGAAGGCCGCGAGCATCGCGTCGAAGGCGTCGCGGGTGCGGAGTTTGCCATCGCGACTTGCGTCAGAATCCGAGGCAAAAACCTCGTAAAGCGCGACGGGCTGGGCCCTGCCTTTGACGACGAACGTGCCGACCCCGCGCGTGTATTGGCGCAGGTCGCCGTCGAGGGTTGCGAAGACGTGTTCGCTGATGAGCATCGCGCAGCCGAGCTGCTTGGTGAGGGATTCGAGCCGGGCTGTGAGGTTGACAGCGTCCGAGATGACCGTGGCCTCGAAGCGCTCCGCCTCGCAACGCGCCGTACCATCGCGCGGCGTCGAGGAGTTCGGCCTCCGCCTCCGGGTGGAATTCGAGAAGCGTCACGGACGAATCGCGCGCATGCGAGCGAGGACGACTTCGACGGGGACCGTCTCGACCTCGCCGCGCTCGATCTCTTCTTGGCGGCGCCGGACTTCGCTTTGCCATTCGAAAGAGAGCGGCGACTCGTGCTCGACTTCGACGCTCGCGAGCAGCCGGTCCGCCAGCGCGGCACGCTCCTCCGGCTCGAGCGCGAGGGCTTCCGCCAAGATGCGATCGACGTTGTCCGAGCTGGCCATGGCCGTACGCTGGCCCGCCGCCCCGATGCCGTCAAGGCGACGTTACCTTGCAAAACGGCGCATAAGACATTCAAACCACGAATCCGCGCCACACGTCTTCAAGCGGGCGTCTTAACGCTGCCGGCATTCGGTCGATTTGCGGCCATCGCGCTCGTTGATTAAAGCTCCGGCCGCTCTCGGCATCGTTTCCGCGAGCGTTTTCTCAGCCTCAACACCGCTTTCCCAAACTCAGGCCGCACGCCTCCACACCGCCGGCCGCTTCGCTCTCGCGAAGTCCCGCAGCATCTCTTCGGTGGCTCTCACCGAAACGCGAACATCAACTGACCCGGCGGTCCTCGCGGCGGACCTCGCGCTTCCATTTCGCTCACGGGCTCCCCTCGCCGGCGTCGTTCGTCGCGGATGTTCCGCTTGATGGCCGCTGCCTCCGTCGCAATCTCCACGAGGCACAATTTGCCTGCACAGTGCACGCACACGAGAACCTCCACTGCGAAAACTTGCTTCAAGAGCCATGCCCACGGATGCCGCGTCGGCTTTTTTTCATATTTTTCCTCGAACCGGTGCGCCATCTCCTCGCCGAAGAGCTCGTGCTGTGCGTCGTCGTTCGTCACGCCCTTCCGCTCAACCTTCTTCGCGTGCCCCGGCACCACCTCCGCACGCAGCGCCGCGTTCGAGGCCAGCACCCCCGCGTACCTCGTCAGATGAAATCGCGGCGGCGGCTTTGTCCCATGGCGCGCACAAACGCGCGACCAGGTCTTCGGCCGTCAGCACGCGCTGCACGAGTCCCGTCTCGCCACGGCTTACGAAACGCATACTCTACACAGCCGTCGTCTTGCTGCGTGAGCCTCTCAAGCGCAATCGGTGGACGCGTCACATAGCGGCAAAGTCGCTCCAAAGCCTGGCGATCATGCCCATGCACGGCCACTCCAGCGTGGATATTCACGCCCCCAACCTCCGCCACGAACGGCGATGCCGCGCGGAATTCAGCTGCCCGAACCGCTTGCACGAGCTTCTTCGTCCGCCGTCGTGCACGGCGCGGGCCAATCGCGCGGCGCGCCTATACCCTGTGTTTCCCATGCTTCCGCTCCGCTAGGAGACGCCGTTTGGCCGGCCGCGGTCGACCGTGGCCACATGGCGTGCTCACGCCGCCTATCCGCTATATGGTTTGCGGCATACGATGCGGAAGGCGAATCGCCGCATCGCCCGGCGGGCCGAGGAACTTCGTCTTCTACCGGGTCACACGCCGAGGGTCGCCAGCTCCGCGAGCATCTGCTCGGCACGCGTGAGACCATTGCCGCCGGGCTCTTTGAACACGCGCACGAGGCGCATGTCCGGGGTCGCTCGCCATAGACCGCCGC
>CAIQDA010000187.1 GCA_903870415.1 uncultured delta proteobacterium | reverse complement strand
GGCCTCGGCCGGGGCACATCACGTCGCCACGGGCCTCGATCACCTGGCGTTGGTCGCGCTCCTCATGGCGGCCGCCACGCGGCTCCGAGACGCGCTCGTGCCCATGTTGGGGTTCACCCTCGCGCACGCCACCACCCTGGGTTTCGCCGCGTACGGACACCCTGCGATGCCCACGCGACTCGCGGAAGTTCTCGTCGCGGCAAGTCTCGTGTTCGCGGCTTTCTTGCGACGGGACGAACGCATGGTGCCGCGCACAACAACGGCGTTTGTCTTCGGGCTCGTCCACGGCGTTGCGTTTCTCGAAGGCGTCGCGCCTCTGCTCGCCACAACCCCGTCTCCGCTCGCGGCCCTCGCCGCCTTTCACGTAGGCATCGAGGCCGTTCAGCTCGCCGTTGCGCTTGTGATTGCGGGCGCATTCGCGGGCCTGCGACGTTGCGCTTCGGGCGACGACGCGGGGAGATTTCTCGTCCGCATCGTCGGCGGGGCCTACGGGATCGCGCTGTTCGCGTCGCGCATCCGATAAAGCGACACGCGGCACGAGCCGCTTCGCGGTAGATTCCTCCCATGCGCTCACGGCTCTTCGTCGCCGCCTTCTTCGCCGCGTCCCTCGTTTCACCCGTTCTCGCCTTCGCGGCCGCCGACGGTGAGTCTGCGTCGGACATCGCCCGCACAGGCAACACGAAGCCCGTCGCGGTCGACACGGGCACGGTGCGCGTCACGACGTTCGGCATCTTCCGCGGCGCCTACGACTTCGTTCAGACGGACCCGAACGTGGACTTCGTGGGCCAGAACAACGGGTTTTTCCTCGACACCGCGCGCATCGGTTTCGAGGGAACTTCGGGCGCTCTCACGACCCGGCTCTCGTTCGAAGGCGCGAGCGCCGCTCAGCTTTCCCCCAACACCCCCGAGGGCGCTCTCCGCGTGAGCATGCGCGACGCCTTCGTGCGCTGGGACGTGCTGCCCCAAATGTCCTTTCAGCTCGGTCAAGCGAAGGCGCCATGGGCACGCGAGGAACTGCGCGGCGTGCAGGACCGTCCGTTCGCGAACAACGCGGTCGGCTTCGAAGGCGTGAGCGCGGGCCGCGGTTACGACCAACCGTCCATCGCCATCGACCGGCAGCTCGGGCTCCTCGTCACCACGGTAAAACCCTTCGAAATCGGCAATCTCCGCTTCGACTACGCCGCGATGATCGCGAACGGAAACGGCCGCAACCAGCTCCTCGACGACAACGGAAAGCCCATGCTCGTCGGGCGTATTGAAGCCGGCTATTTGTCGTATTTCATCGTAGGCGCAGGGGCTTACATGAACGACCGTCGCATCGGCACGCTCCCGAACCTCTACGACGAGAGCGACGTGGGCCTCGTGGTCGACGCGCTCAGCAAGATTCAAAACCTCGAACTCTTCGCAAGCTACGCGCAGGTTTCGACCAAGTACCCGACGACGGCTGCGCCCGATCGCAAGCAAATCGCCTGGCACGCGCAAGCGAGCTACCGCGTGGAATGGGCGCCGATGCCCTTCGCGGTCGGCTACCGAATCGCGCATTTCTCCCCCTTCGCGCAGGGTGCCGCCACGCTGCCCGGGGGCGCGCGACTGAGCGACTACGACCTCGATCACCACACGCTCGGCCTTCGGCTCTTTCACCCGACGCTGCCGATGTCACTCTATGCAAACTACACGCTCACGCTGGAGCCTGCAGCTCGCACCCTCACAAACGATCGCGTCACGCTGCTGGCGCAGTTGACGTTCTGAGCGACACGCCATGCGTTCCACCACTGCCCTCACGGCCCTCGCGACCCTCGGCCTCGCGCTCTCCGCCGCCTGCGGAACGCCTGCCCCGGAGCGTTCGTCCGCGTTTCCCATCACGTCGCGTAGCCAGCTCATCGGCGGCGCCCGCGCGCTCGGTGAAGTCGGTGACGTGCGCCTCGAAAACGATCGCATCCGGCTTATCATTCAGGCTCCCGGGTTCTCGCGCGGCTTCGGTGTTTACGGCGGCAGCCTCATCGACGCCGACTGGCGACGACCCTCGGAGCAAGGCTCGAGCGCGGGCGGCGTCGGGTCCGATCAGTTCGGCGAGCTCTTCCCTGCGTTCTTCGTCCAAGCGTGCGCCGTCGACGCCGTGCGCATCCTCGACGACGGTTCGAGCGGCGGCACGGCACGCGTTGAAGCGTCCGGAACAGCAGGCGATTTCCTCGAGCTAGCGGCGCTCTTGAACCGCGCGGTCAACGGCTCAAACGCCGACTGGCGAAGCGGAACCTCCACGCCGCGCCTGCGCTACTCCACGGTCTACGAGCTCGCTCCCGGAGCGCGCTGGGTCACCATTCGCTTCACCGTCGAGAACATCGCCGACGAGGTGATGAGCTTCCCAAGCGACGATGCGAAGGCGCTCCTCGGCGTCCTTGGCCTGCCCACGGACAACTTCACGGTGCCTGTGGCCGACGTCGCGCTCTTTGGCGCCACGAACAAAGTGTTCATTCCCGGCGTCGGATTCGACCTGCGCTTCGGTCTCGAAGACGCGTACAAACGCAAGGTCGACTTTCCCGCATTCCCTGGAATTCTTGGGGAATTCATCGCGAGCCGCGCCCAAGGAACGAGCTACGGTTTCGTCGCCGAGCCGAGCGACGCGAACTTCGTTTGGAACAAGCGCGCCCAGTACGAGGGCGCCGGCACCCCCATCGACAAGTCCACGCTGCTCTTTCCGTTCGTGGCGAGCGGCTTCGTCGGCATCTTCGAAAACCAGGCGCCGTCCAAGCTCGCGCCCGGTGAGAAGGCCAGCTTCGCGCGCCAGTTCGTCCTCGGCGACGGCGACGTGCAAAGCGTTCTCGACGGCATTCACGAGCTCCGCAAGACCGCCGTGGGACGCTTTGGTGGGCAGCTTTTCGACACGGGCACCTCCGCGCCCATCGAAGGCGCCCGCATCCTCATCTACCAAAATCTTCCGGACGGAACTCGCCGCGTCTACTCGCAGGCCGACACGCGCGAACGCGGTAATTTCCAGGGAACGCTTCCGCCCGGCTCCTACGCGATGCGCCCGGTTTCGAGCGGTCGATGGCCCGGTGGTTTTACCGACTTCACCGTAAAAGCGAACGAGACGACGGGCGTGAACCTCTCGCTCCTCGGCCCGGGGCGCCTCATCGTGCGCATCGTGGACGATCGCGGACTGCCGCTTCCCGCGAAGGCGTCCGCCGTGGGCTCGTACCCGAAGGAGTTCTCGGGCGAGCTGCCGCGAACGTTTCTTTTCGACCTGCAAGCGGGCGAAAGTTTTCGGCCCACGGACTTCGTCGCCGACGACCCGAACGACCCGAGCACGCGACGCTTCATCGAAGACACGGGGTTCACCGGCGACGGTGTCGCGACGCTCTCGGTGCGCCCAGGCACCTACGACGTGTTCGCCTCGCGCGGGCCTTTTTACAGCATTGATCATCGCGAAGTTTCCGTAAAACCCGGGGCTACGGAAACCGTTTCGTTCATGCTCTCGCGCGTGGTTTCAGCCCCCGGTTGGTACTCGGGCGACACCCACATCCATTCGCGCAACAGCATCGACTCCAAGTTCGACCTCGACGATCGCGTGCGTGCTCTCGCCGGCGAGGGCGTCGATTGGGCTGTTGCGACCGACCACAATTACGTCACCGATTACCGCCCCTACGTGGAACGCGCGCGCCTCGGCGAATGGCTTCACCCGGTCGTCGGACTCGAGCTCACGACCCTTGAGTCGGGTCACTTCAACGGCTTCCCGCTTCGCTACGCGGTCGGCCCGGTCACGCACGGCGCCTTCGAGTGGGCGCGCCAAACCCCGGATTTCGTCTTCGATCGCCTCCGTTCCATGGGCAGCCTCGGCCCGGACAAGACCATCGTCCAGGCGAACCACCCGCGCGACGGTATTCTCGGCTATTTCGCGCAATACAATCGAAGTACGCGGGATATGTCCGAGGTCGCTCCGTCGGCGTTCGGCCAATTCACGCTCCCCGCCGGACCCGCATTCCGCACCACGTCGGGCGCGAGCACGTTCAGCGACAAGTTCGACGCGATGGAGCTGGCGAACGGCAAGCTCTACTGGGAGATGCACCACCATCGCGTGCCCGCCGTCCTTCCTGCCGACGCCCCCGCGAACACGCCGGCTGCAGGTCACGTGCTCCTCGACGCAAGCGGCGAGGTCTCGTTTCCCGGTGCCATCGAAGACTGGTTTCAGCTCCTAAACCAAGGAAAAATGCCGCTCGGCATGGGCACGGGCGACAGCCACGACCCCGAAGAAGAGGCCGGGCAATTTCGCACGATGGTGCACCTCGGCACCACGTCTCCACGTGAAATCCGTGACGAAGACATCGTTGCGGGACTTCAGGCACACAAGGCTGTCGTCACGAACGGCCCGATGATCGACTTCTTCGTCGACGGTGCCACGGGCACGAGCATCGGCAGCACGCTCAAGGCTCAGGGCTCCTCAATCTCTCTGAAGATTCGTGTGCAGACTGCAGCTTGGCAAAATGTGGCGCGCGTCAACGTGTGGCGCAACGGGCTCCTTGTGACCTCGCGCACGGTCGATCCGAATCGCAATCTCGTGCAATTTCCCTTCGAAGAAACGCTCACCCTCGATCTTGCGAAGGCGTCAGACGGCACGGCCATCGACAGCTGGTTCGCGGTCGAGGCCATTGGTGACAAGAGCCTCTTTCCCGTCATCGTCCCCGCGGAGGTGCCGCCGGTGCTCCTCACGGAGGCGGTCGCAAGTTTGGCGGGCCCTCTCGGCCTCACGAGCGCGTCCGGGGGAAGCCTCGCGCCGCCAAAGACCTTCGCCGTGTTCCCCTTCGCCATCACGAACCCCGTGTGGATGACAACCACCGGCGGCGCGTTCAAGGCTCCGGGCATTCAGCCCTTCGCGGCGGTCGATGACGCAGCGAATGACCCGGGAATTCGCTACGAAATCGTTCCGCGGCCCGCGTACACGATTCCGGTCGTCACCAGCACGCAGTCGTACCGCACGCAAGCGCACGACTACCGCCGCACGGTGCCGCTCTTTTACCCGCGCTCGAACAACCCTTACGACATTCGAAAAGTGCTCGCGCGCTTCGGTCACGCTGGCGGCCACATCGAGTAACTGCCGCTGCTCTTACGCCGTGCGCGCTTCGCGAACGCTTACGAGAATCGCCAGCGACGCGACCGCCGCGAGGGCCGCTCCCGTGGCGAGGGCCACGAGCGGACCAAACGATTGCCAAAGGACGCCCGTCAGCAAACCTGCAGGCACCGCGCTCGCTCCGAGGATGAAGTTGTAGGCCCCGTACGCGCGCCCACGCATCGACGGCGGAGCCAAGTCTTTCACGAGAGCCTTCTCCGCGGGCTCGGTCAGTCCGTAGTACGCGCCATAGACGACAAACAGCCCCCACATATGCATGGGCTGTGTCGCCAGACCGAACGCAAGGTACGTCGCCGCATAGACGAGCCACCCCGCAACGATGAGCCTGCGCCGCGGAAGCCGGTCGGCCCACGTGCCGCCGAGCGATGAGCTGATGACCTTGACGACGTGGAAGAGCGACCAGAGAAGCGGCAGTGAGCCGATGGAAATACCGACCTCGCGCGCGCGAAGCAGCAAGAACGCGTCCGAGGAGTTTCCCAGGGAAAATAGTGCGAGGATCGCCAGGTAGCGACGAAGCGGAACGGGGAGAGTTTTGGCCTCGTGCACCGCGTCGCGCACCGCATCGCGCGCCGCTGCGGGCGGCTCATCCAAGGGCGGCACCTCGCGCACCGAGAGCACCGCCAGAACCGACAACACCCCGGGGACGAGCGCGGCCACGAAGACCTGCCTCATGGAGAAACCCATGGCCATGAGCAGCGTCGCCACGAGCGGACCGAGAACAGCACCCGCATGATCCATCGCGCGGTGAAAACCAAACGCGCGCCCGGACTCCTCGTTCGACACGGAACTCGCGATGAGCACGTCGCGCGGAGTCGAGCGAATTCCCTTGCCGATACGATCGCTGACGCGAACGGCGAGCACGTGCCACGGAGCGGTTGCGAGGGCCACGAGGGGTCGCACGAGCGCCGCGATGCCGTACCCGAAGAGCACGAGCGGCTTCTTCGACCGCGAGCTGTCGGCGACGTAGCCCGACGCAAGCTTCAGCAAACTCGACACCGCGTCCGCGAGGCCCTCGACGAGACCGAGAAACACCGGGGCCGCTCCGAGCGACGCCACGAAGACCGGCAAGAGCGGGAAGATCATCTCCGAGGCGACGTCCGTGCAAAGGCTCGTGACGCCGAGGGCAATCACGGTCGGAGGCAGGCGACGGCGCGCTGCGGCGACCATGCGCGACGGAGGTGCGGGTGCGGGAAGAACGGGGCTCATGGCGGAAAGCGCGGGAAGGTCCATGGGCTACGCCGTGTGTGACGGTTGCTCAAGGACTCTAAGAGGCAAGGCGCGTGTGCTAACGCCGCGGCTCCGATGGCGCTCTTTCCAGCCCCGATTTGGAGCCTTGAGCAGCGTGCCCTGCTCTCCGCCCTCGCTGTTGCGGTTCGCGCTCGCCGCGGCCTCGACGTGGAACCTTTCCGCACGCGCTGGCGTGATGCGTCCGCAGCGCACACCTTCGACTGGGACGCGTTCGTGGCGTTCGCGAAGCGCCATCGGGTGATCCCGTTTGCCTACGAGGTCGTCCGCGATCACGGCACCGACCTTGCCCCGGCGTCCGTTCGCGCCGCCTTGAAGGACGAGGCGCGACGACTTCTCTTCTTTGCGGAGGGTTCGTTCCAGCGCCTAAAAACCCTCAGCGCAAGCCTCTCGCGCGCGGGTCTAGGTCACGCGGCGTACAAGGGTCCGGCGCTTGCGCTCCAGGCGTATGGCTCCGTTGGCGTGCGCACGTTCGGCGACCTCGATGTGCTCGTGCCACGAACGGATCTTGAGCGCGTCGTGGCGTGGGCGAAACGTGAAGGATACACGCTTCCGGAATGGGACGACGTGCAGCTGCGCGCCTGGACCCTCACGAACATGCACCATCTCAGTGCGTTTCGTTCGAGCGCATTTGGCGATGCGCACCTGGAACTGCACTGGATGACGCTCCCTCCGATGATGCGCCCGGGGACGCCCGACGTTGACGTTTGGCTCGGGGAAACGCTGGATGAGGCCGATGGGGTCCCGGTGCTTCCGTGGCCCCGCGCCTGGTCGGCGAACGCGGAACATCATGCGAAGCACGGCTGGTCGCGGCTCATGCTGCTCGTCGACTGCGCGGTGCGTCCGCTTGGCAAAGGCGAGGCCGACCCGGTGCTCAAGGACGCGCTCGGCGTTGCGGTCCTCGAGGCCACGCGTGCGCTCGCCGAGTCTCTCACGAACGATACGCTCGACCGCGATGCGCCCTCGCTGCTCCTGCGCACCTGGCACGCGGAAGACCCGTACCAGTTTGAAGTGGGCGAGGCCTACTTGGACCACCTCGACCCGGCGGGGGCTTGGGCGCGCCGTCGCCAGCGTTTTCGCGCGGTAGCGTCCGCATCGAACGCGAAAGAGATCGCGTATGGGGTCGCGCGCCAAGCGTACCTCGAAGCGCTCGTGGCGGCCGGCATCGTGTTTGGCATGCGCCCGAACGACACCTCTCCGTGGTTCCAGCGCGTGCGGGCTATTTTTCGCTGATGGAGCCCTCGCGCTTCATGCGCCTTATCGCGTCTGTGCCCACGCTCCGGTGATGACCGCTTCGTCGCGCTCCTTCACTTTCACCTGCAGCGCCCAAAGGCCTGGCTGAAGCTGCCACCCGCTCGTGATCAGCGTATCGCCTGGCCAAACGGGCTTTCGAAACTGACCGTCGATGACGTGGAGCGCCGCCGGGTCGCCGCCGCAGGCGCCTTGAATCGCGTGACGCACGAGGAAGCCGTACGTCGCAAGACCGTGAAGAATGGGCCCCTGCGTGAAGCCCACCTCGGCGGCAAAGGCCGGGTCCGCATGGAGCGGGTTCAGGTCGCCGCTCAAGCGAAACAGCAGCGCTTGCTCAAGACTCGTGGCTTCTTCGATGGAAAAGTCCGGGGCGCGGTCTTTCGGCACCGACGCTGGCGCGGGCTCTTTTGCTGGCGGATCGCCGCCGAAACCGCCTTCACCTCGCAAGATGATCGACGAGGTGCAGGCGGCCACGAGCGCGCCCTCTTCGTCTCGGGTCTCGATGTCGACGATCATTTGAGCGAGCCGTTTGAGGTCGTACACAACGCGGACCGTCGACGCAGACACGAGACGACCGCTCGGCTTGGGGAGCTTGTGGAAGACCATCTTTTGGCCGCCGTGCACGAGCATGGCTTTGTTCGCGCCGAGCCGATCGATGGCTTCGCCGAGCGCCGGGTAGTTCGCCGCCGACACAAACGAAGGGAGCACCTTTGGACCGAGACCTTCGTAGAGAAACTCCAGCTCATTTCGCTTCGCGCCGACCCCCAGCGCGTAGAGCGCCGCGTCTTGCCAGCGGTAGTCAAACGAGAAGGGCGCGCCAGCGATGCCGAGAATCGAGAGGTCCAGTGCCATGGGCCAGCACCTTAAGACCGTTTGAGGGCGAGTGCATCGTCAGAAGCACGCTTCTTCTACGTGCAGACTGCATTCACTCGCCTACGCCTTTGGTCCCATGCGCCGCGCTCGAAGCGCGAGCAGCACCACGCCGATGAGCGCCACCGGGAGCACGCTCAAACGAAACGCGACGCTCGCTGCCAACGCTTCGGATTCCAGGATTCCCGCAGGCCGAAGAAAGAAGACGAACGCCGCTTCGCCGGTGCCCCATCCGCCAGGAACCGTCGGGATGGCATTGACCACGAACGCCTCGACGATGCCCGCGACGAGCTTTGCAATGGACGGCGGACGGGCGTGGGCTGCCGCGAGAAAAAGTCCGAACGCCCCGAGCTGGGTCGCGGCCACCGAGAGACTCACGACGAACGAAGTCGCCAGGGCTCGAAGCGCGAGCGCCGTGGGCACGTCGCGGTACGGGCCCCGCAGCATGTCGAGAATGCGTCGCACCGGGGCCGGAACGAACGCAGGAATCGGAGCCAAAAGCCCGACCGCAAGGCCGCCGGCGAGAAGCAAAAGAAGCGCAGGTAACGCCACGAGCGCCAGCGGATGCATCGCCACGAGCTCCGGTGCCGCCACCAGCAGGGCCGTGGCCACGAGCGCGGCAAGTCCAATGACTCGGTCGATCGCGAGCGACGCGGCCGCCCAGGACGCAGGAATGCCGTACGACACAAGGGCCCCGAGCCGCACCGCATCGCCTCCGATACCGCCGACGAAGAGCGCCATCGCCGCGTAGGCCTCGACCGACGCCCGGAGCAGCGCCGAATAGGGCGGCGCTTTGGGCGTGACCGCAAGGACCGTCTGCCAGCGTTTTGCCCACAAAAAAGCACCGAGCGCGTACACGAGCACCCCGGCGGCGAGGAGCTTCTGATCCATCGTCGCGACGACCGTGCGCAGCCCCGGTTCAAGTTGCGCCGCATCGCACGTCTCGAGCGCGCCCCCGCCCCTGCATCGGTCAAGCCACGGGACCGCGCGCACCAGGAACCCGAAGCCCACGGCAAGGGCCACGACGACCACGAGGCTCCTAAAAAACGCGCGCTTCGACACACGGGCTCGGTACCTCGGAGCGAGCACACGGCGCCAGTTCTTCCCGCGCCGACACGAAAACGGCCATGACGCGAGCGTGGCCACGACGAGTCCACGACGTGGATTTCGCCTCATGCTAGGTGTGCGCTCATGCGTTGGAGCGAGCGGGGGCTCTCCCTCTTGGAAGT
>CAIQDA010000186.1 GCA_903870415.1 uncultured delta proteobacterium | reverse complement strand
GGGACGTCGCCACAAGATCGCTCGCCTGCGATCCGGCAACGCTCACGCGCTCAAAGCGCGACGTGCGCTCGAGGTTTTTGTCAAAGCTTGCCGCAACCACCGCCGCGTCCCGGCCCGACTGTTCGATCCACGCGCCCACGAAACCATCTGCGGTTGGAACGAGCGCGAACTCCGTGACGTCGCCGACGGCCTTCGTCATTTGCCGATGCCGCTTGCGTGCGAGAGGCCACGCGTCGGCGCGCGCTTCATTCGGCGAGGGCTTCGCGCCGGCGTCGAGAACAAGCGCATGACCTTGTTGCACGCCTAACTCCCGCGCAAGCCATGAGGCCACGATTGCTGGCCCTGCCCCCTTCGACGCCGCCACGTGAATGGAGCCCGTGGGCTGCGCGCGATCGGTCAGGCGATCATCCTTCGTCACGACCCGATCACGCACGGCAACGAGGCGAAGACTTTGGGCATTCATGTCCCCGTCTTTCGCCGTGTCGCCCGCAGACTCTAGCCGCAGCGCATACGACGTATTGCCAACGGATGCCGAAGCGATTCGCGATGAAAGCGTCTGAAAATGCGTTCGCGCGTCGGTTGCCGCGTCCCGCGTCGGCTCCTGCGCTTCACGCTCGCCGAGAGCAAAAGGTCCGTCGACGAGATCGACGCCTGCGCCGTGATTCTCAAACCGCGTCAACCGAAGCACGTCGCCGCGTGTCCGCACGTTCCACCCTTGGCCAACGCCCGAAGGAGACGACGCACGCGAAACCGCGCCCGAGCCCTCGATGAAGAACACCGTCGGTCGCTCGGTTTCGTTCGCGAGTGCCAGCACCACGCCGCCGTCCGAACGACGGACCACGGACGACGGAACGCTCTCGCCTCGCGCATCCGAGCTCGCAAGGTGCTCCGGAAGGATGCGTTCGTTCACCGCGTTCCCGTCGACGACCGCAAGACTCAAGTCGTCTTGGCCGTCCACGGATGGAAACGTTTTGGCGAGAAGAAATGCACCCGCCGAGCCATCGCGCGCCGCGGCAAGAACGCGCCCGTCGAGCGTTCCTACCTTCGACGCGTTCGGTGACGTCGCTCGGTAAACGACGACGCTGGTCGCTGGCTCTGAGACGGTCACGGCGATGGACAAGTCCGCGCCAACGCCACTGGCATCGACGCGCGAAACGGAGCGAGGAGAGACGCCTTCAAGTCGAGCGCTCGCGACGGATTTGCCGACGCCGCGCCCATCGACGTCGAGGACCTCGAGCTTCGCATAGCCGCCGTCTTCCCGAATCAGTACGAGGGGTATGTCGCGTGTGCTTGTCCATGCGACCGCACGTTTCGCAAGCGTGACCGGGGCACTGACGGGAGTTCCGTCGTCGGACAACGATCGCGCGCGAATCGTCGCTCCGGCGGCGTCCTGTTCGGCAATAATGACCACGCGACGGCCGTCGACCATGCGCGCGGAAACCCAGTAAGGCTCGACGCGCCCTTGCGGCAAAATGCGTGGTGCCCCAAGCGCCGCGCCGTCCGCAGCCAACGCGACCGCAACCACCGTGGCGCGCTTGTCTCCCTCGATCCACACCGCGACGCCACCTTGCGCCGTGAGCGCGAGCGCGAATCCTCGCGGCGGCTGGAGCGTCTCGGCAATCGTTCGGACTTGGGGCGCACCGACCGCTTCGACCGCAAGCTCCATTCGGTACGCGCCGTTGCCTTTTGGCTGCGCAAGAAGCATCGCCGTGCGCTCACCGTCGTCGACGACGCACGGACCGATGGCCCCGTCGACGATAGGCCCCATGCGCAACACGGGCCCCAAGAATGCGGACGAAGCATGCGCGGACTCAAGGTCGGCCCCTGCTTCCACGACCGCTGCTGCGGGCGATTCCGCTGGCTTTGGCGCTGCGCACGCGGCGATGAGAGCGGCGAGCGAAAGCGCCCCGAGACGTGCCACGATTCCCGATCGCGTGACGTCCTTCGCAGGCACCGGCCGCAATCCCCGCACGTCAACGCGTTTTCCCATAGGTGCGCTGTAACCCCTGGCGCCGCGCCCAGGAACCCTTCAATCGCTTACGCGCCGAGCCCTCACCCTCGCGTGTCAGCGAGCAGGCGGCTTCTTGGTTGGCGCACGCGGAGCCTGCGAAGCGCGTGGCGGCGCTGTCGAGACCGAGCCAACCGGGCGCACCGGGTCTGCGGCTCCCGCCTCGAGTATTCGCGGACGCCACTCGACCCGTGGCAAGCGCTCCGTGCGCGGCGGCGGCACAGTCGTGGTGTCTGCGCTGCTTGCGCTGCTAACGCTCTTCGAGCTCTTTCCCGCAGCCTCGCGGAATCGCTCGATCTTGCGCCGTTTGCGCGCGTGAACGTCGTCGACGGGAGGCACGCTCACGCGCACGTCGGCCTCGCACGCAAACCGCGTTTGGCACGCGAGCCGCAGGCCCACGATGGGCGCGACGTTTCCGAGATGAAGCTCCTCTTGGGCCTTGAACGCGGTCAGGTTCTTGCTTCCCTCGACGACGGTCAACCGGCATAGGCCGCACGTGGCAACGCCTCCGCACGACGTCCGAATCGGCACGCCGGCGCGCTGAAGAGCGTCGAGAAAATCTTCTTTTTCCTCGACGACGATGGGCTCCTCGCGCCCCACCACGAACAACCGCCGACCTTCAGCCACCGTGGTCCATGGGGTCGAGAACCCAAGCAAGCGACGCACGCGGCAGCGCGTTGGCGAGGGCGACGATCATGGCTTTGTCCATGCCGCGCGGCAGCGAGGTGGAGCAAGCGCGCTCGACGAACGCCGACAAGCACGGCTCGTGACCCACGACGCAAACGAGACCCGGATGACGGGCAAGGAGCCCGGGCGCAGACGCGACAGTGAAGCGTCCGGGCGCGAGCTCCTTTCCGATTTCAAGGGACGGTTGATGCCCATGCTTGCGGAGTACACGCAAAAGAATGGTCGCGGTTTCTGCGGCGCGGGCCAGCGGACTGGTGACCACGACCGCGGGGATGGCACCGTTCTTCACGAGCGCCTCGGCCATACGCTCGACGCGCGCGCGACCCGCTGCGGTGAGAATGCGATCGTCGTCGAGACCCGTGACCGATTGATCGGCCGCGGGCCCGTGGCGCATCACGAGGAGCGTAGGCACCGCGGCGGACACGTCAGTTGGCGCCCTTTGCGGGAGCGACCGCCTTGTCGGCTTTCTCCGCCTTATCGAGTTTCTCAGTCTTTTCGGCCTTCTCAGCCTTGTCGGCCTTGTCGGCTTTCTTGCCTTTGCCGGCGTCGTCGGCGGCTACGCCAGGCTGCTTGAGACCGTGCTTCGCGAGGATTTCACCTTCGATGCGCGTCATCATCTCGACGTGCGCGTCCAGGTACGCCTTTGCGTTCTCGCGACCCTGTCCGATGCGCTCGCCGCGGTACGAATACCAAGCGCCCGCTTTCTCGACGAGCCCGAGGTCCGTCGCGAGGTCGACCACGTCACCGGAACGACTGATGCCGTAGCCGTAGAGGATGTCGAACTCGACTTCGCGAAACGGCGGCGCGAGCTTGTTCTTCACGACCTTGACGCGCGTGCGGTTGCCCACGACGGCGGGTTCTTTTTTGTCGGCGGCCGCGGCGGTCTCTTTGATCGCGCCGATGCGGCGAATGTCGAGGCGCATCGACGAGTAGAACTTGAGCGCGTTGCCGCCCGTCGTCGTTTCCGGCGAACCGAACATGACGCCGATCTTCATGCGGATTTGGTTGATGAAGATGAGAAGCGTGTTCGAACGCGCGACCGTTGCCGTGAGCTTACGCAGCGCTTGGCTCATGAGGCGCGCCTGAAGACCCACGTGGCTGTCGCCCATTTCGCCTTCGATTTCGGCCTTCGGCACGAGGGCCGCGACCGAGTCGATCACGATGACGTCGACGGCGTTTGAGCGCACGAGGAGGTCGGCGATTTCGAGGGCCTGCTCACCGTGGTCCGGCTGCGAGATGAGAAGCTCGTCCACCTTGACACCGAGTTTGCGGGCGTAGCTTGGGTCGAGCGCGTGCTCGGCGTCGATGAACGCGGCGACGCCGCCGGCCTTTTGCGCCGAGGCGATGGCGTGGAGGGCCAGCGTGGTCTTGCCCGAAGACTCAGGTCCGAAGACCTCGATGATGCGGCCTCGCGGGTAGCCGCCGATGCCGAGCGCGAGATCGAGGGACATGCTGCCCGACGACACGACGCCTATCTCTGCCGAGATGGCTTCGTCCGTGAGACGCATGATCGCGCCCTTGCCATATTCTTTTTCGATGGCTGCGACGGCGAGTTCGACGGCCTTGAGACGGCTCTTGTCTTCCATGAAAAAACCTCGATGCGTTGAGACCTCGACGCGCCTAGCCTGAGACTTCGGGCGGCGCTGCGGGTCGTCGATGGAAAGAGAACCTACTGGTTATGTGTTCAGGTGTCAAAACTGGCGCGCTCTTGGTGCTCGGGGTCTACGTTTTAGGGTGCGAAGACGCTCCGCCGCTGCCTTCACGTGAGTTGCCTACACAAGACCACCTGAACACGCCCGCGCCGTTGGACGCGGGTTTGCCGGAGGCACTTCTTCTCGACGACGCGCTCCTCGATGCGGGACCAATGGCGCCGGGCGCGTTCTCGTTGGCGGCCGAAGCCGAGGCATTTTCCACAATGGGCGCGTGCCTCGCCCGCAACCCTCCTCCCGCGGCACTCGTGTCCGACGCGCTCCTTTCCCTCGGCATCGAAACGTTGCGCGAGGATGCCTGCCATCTTCTCGAGGCGGTCCACGACAAGCGTGTCGAGCCCTGCCGCACGCTCGGACTTCGGGCGCTCGAACACCCGTGCCTCGTCGCGGTGGCGGTGGCCCGCGAAGAGCCTTCAGCTTGTCCGCAAGTCGCGGCGTTTGATCCGGCGCGCGGTCGCGATCCGCTGTGTCTCGCGCTTGCGTCTCACCGAAGCGAACCTTGCGAGGCCCTCGAAGCAAGCGACGCGGTGCTTTGCCGCGCCGCACTCAAGGGCTCTCGTGCACTCTGCAACCAAAGTCCCACGGCCGCGCGCCGACGTACGTGCATTCTACAAGTCGAGCGATGGCGTGGTTTGGCGCGCGAGATCGCTGGGGCGCCTGTCGCCGGGGTGCACGCGACGTTGCATCGCACCGATGGGGATCGCTCGTTCGACGATCTCGCGCGCGCCGGTGCCGTGGTGCTCGAGCGAGGAGCCGTTCGTCGCGTCGTGATCGACGTGGCCCGCGGACGCGTACGCATGAGGCTCCGGGTGCGCCTTTCAGCGACAGGCGCCGCGGACGTCGAAACGTTTGAGCTCAGCGAAGCGGGAGCGATGCTCGCGAAAGCCTCTGGGGAGGACTTGCGCGCGCGCGTGTTGTTCGATGCCAATGACGGGGGCAGCCCCGAGCGCGTGATCGTGACCCTCGACGCCACGTCGGAGACCGCCGCCATGCGGTCCTTCGAACTCGTCGCCGTCGTCCGCGACCGTGTCCACGGAACGCCGTAAGCGCGCTTAGCGCTTCGACTTCTTCGCAGGCTTCGCAGGCTTCGCAGCAACCTTCTTCGCAGGCTTCGCAGCAACCTTCTTCGCAGGCTTCGCAGCAACCTTCTTCGCGGGCTTCGCAGGCTTCGCAGCAACCTTCTTCGCAGGCTTCGCAGCAACCTTTTTCGCGGGCTTCGCAGCAACCTTTTTCGCGGGCTTGGGCAACGACGAAGAACTCACCTTCGAGCCCACGGACTGGGAGCCTGCGCTCATCGGCAGCTTGCCTTTTTGCAGCTTTGCGCGCTCGGGAACATTGGCGCCCGGATGCGACGTGGCACCCGCTCGTGCGCCCGTCGGGGCCTTCGAGGGGCGACGCGATCGGACGGCTTTCGCACCCGACGCGGGCGAGCTCGGAAGGCTGCGCTGACGTGCACGGGCCGCAAGCGCTTCCGCGATGCGCTCGTCGAGATCGTCGAATTCGAACGGCTTGTCGATGTGCGAGTCGGCACCGAAAAGCGGGCTCGTCATCTCGTTCGTGCGCTCGCCGATGCCCGTGAGAATCACCACCGACGTGTGCGCGAGCGCGGGGCTCTCACGAATCTTGCGGCACACTTCCCAACCGCTCATGCCCGGCATCATGACGTCGAGCACGACGAGGTCCGGAAGGACTTTTCGAATAGCCTCCCAAGCCTGCTCGCCGTCTTCCGCAGGATGCACTTCGAAACGTGGAGAATGCATCGCCTTGAGATGTTGCGTGAGGACTTCCAGCATGGCGGGTTCGTCGTCAGCAACCACGGCGACAAGGCGAGGGGTCGAGTCGGTCATGATGGGACTGAGTGTCGACCCCAAGTCGATGAGCGGTCAAGCCTATCGGCGCGGCCAAACGACGAGATCGTCACGATGGACCGCAACGCCGTCGTCATCGGTTCGCTTCCCGGCGATTCGAGCGAGCTCCGGCGCACCATGCCTCGCGAGCCCACGCGCGATTTCTTCGCCTTGTGGGTCAACGATGGTCACCGCTTCGCCCGGGCCAAACGCGCCGCGAACGCCAAGCACGCCCACCGCGAGGAGACTCTTGCTTCGCTCGAGGAGCGCCGCGCACGCCCCCGCGTCGACGATGAGCGCCCCTTTGGGACGCAGCGTGAAGGCGATCCAATGACGACGGGCTCCGAGCGGCTCGGCGCTGCGAACGAAGAGCGTTCCCACGTCGTCGCCCCGAAGAACGCCTGCGAGTGCGTCGGGGTCGCGCGCGTCTGCCACGACGACGCTTGCGCCCGCGAGTGTGGCTCGTCGCGCCGCCTCGACCTTGCTCGCCATGCCGCCCGTGCCGACACCCGAGGTGCCCGCATGCACGTGCGGAAGCGCATCACGCGCCACGTCGACCACCATGGGAATGCGCTCGCCGTCGCGGCTGAGGAGACCAGGAACGTCGGAAAGCAGCACGAGGACGTCCGCATCAATGAGCGGGACCACCATCGACGCGAGTTGGTCGTTGTCGCCAAACTTGATCTCTTCGACGGAGACCGAATCGTTCTCGTTGAGCACCGGCACGGCGCCCGCTTCGAGGAGGGCACCGAGGGCCGCGCGCGCGTTGTTGTCGCGATTTCGATCGGCCAAGTCCGCGTGCGTGAGGAGCACCTGCGCGACCGGGATGCGATGCGCTTCGAAGGCCTCTTCGTAGAGGCGCATGAGAACAGATTGGCCCGCCGCGGCCGCCGCTTGGAGTTTGGCCATCTCTTTTGGACGCGTGCGGTATGCAAGCTTTTGCACGCCAAGCGCAATGGCACCGGACGAAACGATCACGACCTCGCGACCGTTCGAACGCAGGTCTGCCACAACGTTTGCAATGCGCGCGTACACCGACGAATCGCTCGCGAGCGTCTTCGATCCGATCTTGATGACCACACGTCGCGCCGCTGCAACCCGCGCGCGCGCTTCCTGATGTTCCGCGTTCATCATAGGGAATCCCATCCGTCGTCGAAGCGCGCTTCAAGCACCCGCAGCGACTCGGCTGGGACGCCACGAAGCGCTCGGCGCACGCGTTCGACAAACGAGAGGCCGTCGTCGAGAGCGCCCGTTTGCCGAAGCACCTCTTCCATGGAGGCGGGGCGCGTGAACGACTCAAGCGCCGCGTGAACGACCTTTTGGGTTCGCTTCGCTTCGGTCTCGCTCATGGCAACCCCTTGGGCGCTGCAACGGTCGAAGGCGCGGTCGAGCAGAAATGCCCCCGCCGCAAGCGCCACGGCCGCCTCGAGAGCAGGAAGCACGGCGAGAAGTTTGAATCTCCGTGCCACGCGCGCCGCGAGAAATCGCTTCGAGAGCGAGCCCGTCATCGCGGACTCGGACGGAGCGAGAGCCTCCGCAAGCGCCCGTCGCGCGGGAGCGCCGAGCACCACGCCTTGAGCCTTCGCCACCGCCTCGACGAGGCGACGACGAGCCACCACCTGCCCCAATTCCGGAAGCCACGGAAGCGGCACAATGGCGAGGGCCCCGACCACCGAGGCGTGGGCAAGGAGGCGCGCGTGCGCCGGGTCGAGGTCCGCGACGAGGGCACCCATGGGGCTTGGTGGATAGCAGAAGGAGGCGCCGGTCAGAACATTCCGTGCCCGTGCGGCAAGTCGTCGCAGGTGGGCTTGGCCCCTTTCACGAAGTGCTAGCGGCACAGTCCATGATCACGTCCTGGCAAATCTCAGCGATCGCGCTGCGGCGCTCACCGTGAGCGACCCCATCGACGCACGCGCACTTCGCAACACCGCGGGGGCCGCCTGGCTGGCCCGCATCCGCGTGGTGGAGCTCTTGGCCATCGCCGCGCTCGCCTTGTTTGCCCCCGTGGAGACGCCGTCCGTCTTGCGCGTGCTGCTCACCGGCACGTGGCTCATTGATGCAGTCTGCACGGGATTTTTCGCCGCGCGGCGCGTCACAGGCCGTCCGCAAGTCCTCGCCCTTCTGCTGGTCCTCGACGCCGTCCTGCTCACGTTCGCCCTTGCGATTCACGGCGGCCCGACGAATCCCGCGAGCGCTTTTTTCCTCGTCGAATGCGCGTTTGCGGCTCTTCTGCTTCCGGTCACGGCCGCCGCAACGGTCCTCGGCGCCACGGTTGCCGGTTACGCGCTCTTGCTCTTCGGGCCGCCTCCCTTCGGCTCCGCGTCGTGCCACGTGGACGCGAGCGCGTATGCGGAGCACCTGCGCGGAATGTTCGTCGTCGATGCCTTCGCGTCGGTGTTTCTCGTCGCCGTCGTCCATCGCCTTCGCGCAAGCCTTGAGCGCGTCGAAGCGAGCCTCGCGGACGCGGAGAGAAGGAAGGCCCGCCACGAAAAACTCGCCTCCCTTTCATCGCTCGCGGCGACCGCTGCGCACGAACTCGGGACGCCCCTCGGCACGATTCGCGTCGTGGCCAAGGAGCTTGAACGTGCAGCCGAAACGCTGGGGAATTCCTCGCTCCTCGACGACGCCCGGCTCATTCGTGCGGAGGTCGAACGATGCCGCGGCCTTCTCAGTGAGCTCGGGCAACGCGCGGGGTCCGCTCAGGGTGAAGCTCCGATACGCATCGACGCCGAGGGGTTCGGGCAAGCTCTTCGCGAGATACTTGCAGAACGCAGCCTTTCGGCATCGGTTCATGTGCGGGCCGAGCGAGCCTCTTTTCGAGCTCCAAAGGTTGCACTCGTGCGCACGGTCACGAACCTCGTGAAGAACGCGATCGATGCCTCGGAGCCGGGCGCCGCGTCGCCGGTGGTCACGGTCGAATGCACGTCGGTTGGGGTCTCCATTACGGTCGACGACGCCGGATCGGGCATGAGCGACGACGTCCTCGCGCAAGCGGGCGAGCCCTTCTTCACGACGAAAAGTGAAGGAAAAGGCCTCGGTCTCGGGGTCTTCCTCGCGCGCGAACTGGCCGAAGGGCTCGACGGTTCCCTCACCTTTGAACGCCGCATGCCCGCCGGAATGCGCGCCACACTCTCTTGGCCGCACGCACCCTCGGCGGCCCCCACGGACACGCCATGAAGCTCCTTCTTGTCGACGACGACTGCACCTTTCGCGAGCGTCTGGCTCGGGCTCTTCGCGAACGCGGCCATGCGGTCACCTCGTGCGGCTCCCGCGATGAAGCGCGCGCCGCATGCGCCGTCACCACGTTCGAGCGCGCGGTGGTGGACTTGCGGCTCGGCGAAACGAACGGACTCACCGTCGTCGCCGATCTGCTTGCACACGACACGGACATCGACGTCATCGTGCTCACCGGCTTCGGAAGCATCGCCACCGCCATCGAAGCGATGAAGCTAGGCGTTTTGCACTACCTCACGAAGCCCGTTGACGCCGACGAGCTCCTTGCCGCGTTCGACCGACCACCCGGTGACATTCCGGACGAAGGCGACCTGCCGCCGGTGCCATCCCTCGCTCGCGTCGAGTGGGAGCATATTCAACGCGTATTGACGTCGTGTGACGGAAACATCTCTGCGGCTGCACGGCTCCTTGGCATCCACCGACGCTCGCTTCAGCGCAAACTGTCGAAGTACCCGGCGAAGCGTTAGGGCGTGTCGCCAGAGGGTGACTCAAACGACATTTTTCGAGCAAATTGCAGAACATCCGCGCCTTGCGCTTTGGGCCATCGCTGGGGGCGCGGCCCGAACGAAATCGCACACGGCTTGCCATCGCGCGGTCCCCTTGGCACGGTGCGCGCCATGAGCCGCTACGTCGCCCCTGCGCCTGAAGCCATCGAGGCGTTTCTCGCCGCACATCCGCGCTGGTCGCGGGACGGAGCGGGCCTCGCCTGCACCCTGTCGACCACGGACTTCTCTGAGAGCCTCGCGCTGGCCGTTCGCATTGGCTGCCTTGCGGAGAAGCACGACCATCACCCGGACCTTGACGTGCGATGGGGGAAGCTTCGCGTCTTCTGGTCGACGCACGACACCGGCGGCCTCTCGACCCTCGACCTCACCCTTGCCACTGCTACGGATTCGCTGTTTTCCCGATGATTGCCACGCCGCTTGATGCCTTTTCCGCACATCTTGAATCGATCCTGGGACCGGGACCGATACCCCGCCTCGAAGAAGCGCTCACGCATCCGAGTCTTCCGAACGAGTCGAAGGACGCAGGGCCGCACTACGAGCGACTTGAGTTTCTCGGTGACGCCATCCTGAGCCTCGCGGTGTCCGAGCTTCTGTTCGCGCGATTTCCGCAAGCGAGCGAAGGGCAACTCACCCGCATGCGCGCAGCTCTCGTGAACGCGAACGCTCTCGCGGCGTGGGCACGAAACGTGAATCTCGGTGCGGTGCTCAGGCTCGGCAAAGGCGCGGAAGGTGCCGGTGAAGGCGAGTCCACAAGCGTTCTATGCGACGTCACCGAAGCGGTTCTCGGAGCAATTTACCTGGGGCTCGGCTTCGACGCCGCGAAGGCTTTCGTGCAGGCGCTCGTGGGCGACAGCATCGACGACGATCAGCTCCTTGATGCACGCGACCCGAAGAGCGCGTTTCAAGAGCTCGCCCAGGCGCACAAGCTCGGCACGCCCAATTACCGATCCGTGGAAGATACAAGCAACGCGAAGAAGGTCGTCTTTCGCGTGGAGGTGCTCCTCGGCGAGCGCGCCATGGCGGTTGGCGAAGGTGAGTCGAAGCGCATGGCGGAACGCGTCGCGGCGGCCGAAGCCATGCGGGTGCTGCGCGAAGAACTCGGCGTTACGGCGTAGCGACGGGAACGGCTGCGTTTTCCCAGCTTAACGACAGCAAACAAGCTCGCTCGAGGTGAGGCTCACGGCCCCTGTGGGCTGCGCGTCTGCGGTCTTTTGGCAGCCCTCGTTTTGCACCTGCGAAGCGTAGCGCCATGAGCTCACGTTTTGGCCTGGAGTGCTCATCGCGTGGCAGGCGTTGTCCGCGGCCACGGACACCGACGCGCCGCCGCAGCTGTTGTCTTCCGAGAAGGTGAGCGTCGCCGGTCCGCACACCGCCGTGGTGCCGCACGTGCACGAGCCGCAGTTGCGCGTGTCGCTGAGCCCCGTGCCCGTGTCGTGCTTCGTCGGCCACGTCGCCGGGCAGCTGCTCACGCCGGTTTTCGCGACACACGACTGATAAGCGCCGCTCGTGCGCCGCGCACAAACCTGCCCCGAGGTGCAGCCGCCGCCTGTCGACGACGACGACGCAAGACAGCGCGCGCCTTCGGTGGTGACGGCCGGAGGCACGGTCTTCTGGACGCTCCCGCTGCAGGTGTTGGGAGTGAGCGCCACGTTCGATACGCGCACGTTCGCATTCGCGCCGATGCCAAAGCCGAAGAGCCCGAAAGGCAAATTCGACTGGCACGCGCCGTCGCCCGTACTCGTGGAGGAGGAGCCGAATGTCGAGCAGTCGCTTCCGATGATGTTCGGCCCGTAGAACGTGACGTTGCCCTTCACGCACGACGCAGATCCTGAAGAATTGCACGTGCAAACGCACGCCGCGGCGGCTCCCGTGGGGTCCATCACCACGTCGCGCGCAGACGCATAACCACCGGGACACGCGGGCCTCGAGCCCACCGACAGCGCCGCCTTCGTCCAGCCCGACGGAACTTCGGGAACGCATTCGTATTGAGGCGCGCACGCCGGGTCCGCGCAGTCGACGAGACCATCGCAGTCGTCGTCGCGGCCGTTCGTGCAGTCTTCACTTCCTTGCGGACTACACGCATCACCCGTTGCGCCGTCCGCGTGCGCGTCTGCCGCAGCGTCGACAGGTGCCGACGAATCGCTTGAGGAGTCCGCTTGCGCGTCGGCGACGGGAGCGGCATCTGAGCCTGCATTTCCCGCGTCAACACTGCTGTCGTCCGCGTTGCTGTCGGCGGCACGCGCATCGACCGCTGCGGCATCGCGATCGGCGGCATCGGCGGCATCGGGGAAAAGCTCCGCGTCGGCCACGAGACCGCCATCGGTTTCCGCGACGTCGTCACGCGTGCCCTGCGTCGGAAGGCCACACGCCACGAGGAAACCCAAGGTCAAGAGCAGGCGCGCGCGAATCGTCACCATCGTCGCGCCAGCGTAGCGGCTTTGACGCACGAGACCATCGTCTCGCGGGCGTCCCTTCGCCGCATTCGCATCAACGCTCAGGGTCCGCGCCACACGTGCTATCGGCTGCCCCGCCATGCGGCGCGCTTCCCTCGGGCCCATCTTCCTCACGATCCTCCTCGATTTGCTCGGGTTT
>CAIQDA010000185.1 GCA_903870415.1 uncultured delta proteobacterium | reverse complement strand
GCCGATGCTCGCGGCGAACTCGATGAGCAAGCCTTCGTACGTCTCGACACGGACACGCGACTCACCTGCCGAGACGGCGCGGAGGAGCTCAAGGCGTTCATCGACCGTGAAGAGCGGCTGACGCGTCGGGTGTCGACCGATGGCCACAACCACCTCGTCGAAGAGCAAGCAGGCGCGCGCGATGAGGTCCGCATGACCGTTCGTGATCGGGTCGAAGCTCCCTGGAAATAGAGCGATGCGCTTCGGCTGCGGGCTCAAGGCTTTGGGCCTGGCGCAGGCGGCGTCACGACGGCGGGTGCGGGGGCTGCGGACTCGTCTTCGGACGCGCGCACGGTGTACGGCTGCACGTCGGTTTCGAGCCACAGTCGCTCGCCTTGCCCCGCGAACGTCACCCGAAAGAGTTGAAGCAGGTTCGCACCGAAGACGCCGTCGAGACGGAAGTCGACCGCGCTTTTTACGTCGAACGCGCCGAAGCCCTCGACCGCTGGAATGCGCGGAAACTCGAAGGAGCCGATGGTGATGAGCGGCACGATACCTGTCGGTTTTTTCAGCGCCGGATCGGTCCCGAGCGTTGCCGGATCGACGCCGACACTCTTCCAGCGATCGCCGTCGATGGTCATCGCGAGAAAGAGCATCGAGTCGACGAGTTCGTTGAAACGGGTGCCGGGGTTTCCGTGCTCGAAGCCCACGGGCACGAGGAGTCCGCCGCCTCGAAGGTAACGCGCCGGAAGCACGGTCGACTGCGGAGGGGCGGTCGCTTCTTCGCGTCGCAGGACGAGCTGGCCGCCTCGTCGATCAAGCGTGCAGTGCAGTTCGCGGAGCGCTCGCGTGCCGATGAGCATCTCGATCGGCGCGTCGAAGAGCCGCGAGTACGTGGACAAATCTTTGACGAGCGCCGGAACGTCGCGCACCTCGAAGCGTCCGCCGAAACGCAGGTTCACCCACTCGGGCTCCTTGTGCGTCGCCGCGTCGAGCACGACCTCGGACGTGGAGGTTGCGACCACCGCGAGCACTTGTTTTCCGTCGAGCTCCACAGGCACCACGAAGGCACTTCCGCTCGAGGGCAACTCGAGGCCCACCGTCGCCCACGTCGAATCGATCGCGTACGGCTTTCGACCCGCTCCGCCTCGCGCCAACGGAGCAACGTCCTTCGCCCAGCTATCGCGCACCTTCGCGTCTCGCAGTAGGCCGTCAATCTCGACCGACGCGTCCTCCACGCGACCGGCGTACCAGAGGGCCCGTGCGCGGTAGCCCCGGGAATCCGCTCCGGTGAGGCCTTCGGTGGCCGCGATGGCGTCGGCCCAATCAAGGCGCAAGAGCGCAAGCTTGGCTCGAAGATTCGCGAGCGCTTCTCCGTGTCCGCCTGCCGCGACCGCTTGCTTCACCGCTTCGTCCGCATCGGCAAAATCGCCGACCGCATACGACTGCTCCGCACGATGGAACCACTCGTCGCCCGGCGCCGCGCGCTCAGGAGCACGCAGCGGGGAAGACGCGCTCGGGGTGCATGCCGAGAGCCCGAGACCGAGGGCGATCGCTGTGAATGCGTGGAGGCTTCGCGAGACCATGGCGCGCAGCTAGCAGACGAGGCCGCACCCGGGGAGCGTCGTCAACGGCTCTTCGCGAGGAGTTTCGCCGCGCGCACCGCGCCATAGGTGAGGACTGCATCGGCTCCGGCCCTCTTGAACGCGAGGAGCGCCTCGAGAAGCACCGCATCGCCGTCAATCCAACCTTGTGCGGCCGCCGCCTGGATCATCGCGTATTCGCCGCTCACTTGATAAACGAACGTGGGCACGTGGAAGGTGTCCTTCACGCGCCGCACGATGTCCAAGTACGGCTGCCCAGGCTTGACCATGACCGCGTCCGCCCCCTCTTCAAGGTCGAGCGCAACCTCGCGAAGGGCTTCGTCGCTGTTGGCCGGATCCATCTGGTAGGTGCGTTTGTCGCCCTTGCCGAGGTTGCCCTTGGACCCGACCGCATCCCGAAACGGACCGTAGTATGCCGACGCATATTTCGCGGCATACGCGAGCACGGCAACGTCCGAAAGCTGCGCTTCGTCGAGGGCATCGCGCACCGCACCGATGCGGCCGTCCATCATGTCGCTCGGAGCCACCATCGTCGACCCGGCCTGGGCCTGGAGCACGGCCTGCTTGCGCAAGATGGCGAGCGTTTCGTCATTGACGACGCGTCCTTCTCGAAGAAGGCCGTCCTGCCCGTGCGTCGTATACGGATCGAGCGCCACGTCCGCGATAAAGCCCATGTCCGGGCACGCGCGGGAGAGGCGTTCGAGCGTGCGGCACACGAGGTTCTGCGGGTTCAACGCTTCGTCGCCGTCCGGCGTCTTCTTCGACGGGTCCGTGACCGGAAAGAGGGCGACGGCGCGAATCCCAAGGCCGCCCGCCTCTTTGACCGCCTCGACCGCGCGGTCGATCGAGAACCGCGAAACCCCGGGCATGCTCGCAACGGGCACGTCGGCCTCCGTTCCGTCGTGAACGAAGATTGGCCAGACGAGGTCGTCCGTCGTCAACCGGTGCTCGGTGACAAGACTGCGAAGCCAGGGCAACTGGCGGTTTCGGCGCATGCGGGTCCGCGGAAACGAAGGCATGCCCGTGCGCTTACCTCGAAGCGCTCGTTCGCTAAAGTCGCTTGAGCTGGCACGAGCCGATGCCGCGGAATCCTCCGATGCGCCGAGCCTGCGCAGAGATGTAGTCCCGCATCGTGTTGATGTTGATGTACGTGCCGGCACCGTAGTGACCGATGGACGCGCGCACGTCGGCAACCGCGACCGCATCGAGCTCGGCGAGGGAAATCGCCCCATCGCCGTTCACATCGGCGTTCGCGAGCGCTTCGAAACGCAACGCCGGCTTGAGGGCCGAAAGGTCTTCCTCGAAGAGCGGTCGAGCCGACACGGGCAAGTCGACGCCCGTCGTTGTGTCGGCGTTCACATGGACGCCGCGCGTGATGGTGGTGCCCTGCATGACCCGGCAACCTTCGTAAGCGGTTGCCAAACTGAAGAGCCACTCGAAGGTCTTCGTCGTGTTCCCCTTCGTGGCAACGCCCTTCACGAACGTCGACGCGGCGACCATGCGCATGCGCATCAGATCCTCGTCCGTGGTGCCGCCGCCGAGCGTCGTCGTCGCGCGAATGGGCCGCAGCTCGTACGTGAATGCAGGCCAATCGCCGGCGATGACTCCTTGCGCGATGAGCACGGTTTTCGGGCCCGGCACCGCGTGGTCGACAAGGACGTACGGCTCCTCGCCAAGGGGAACGACCGAGGCCGCGTCAACCCCGAGCGCAATACCGCCAACGTTCACGACGAAGCGATCGAAGCGCACCGCCCAGCCGTCCGCGAAGTCCGTTGCCGCGATGCCGTCTTCGACCGAGAGATCGCCTTGCGTCGTGACCTCAAGGTCGCCGGACGGGCGCAACGAGCCCCCCGTGCACGCGGCGAGCAAGGGAAGGAGAACGCGAAGGGCGACAGAGGAAAGGGAAGAGGCGCGGAACATCGCGAAGCCTTGGAAAAACGAAAAAAAAGCAAAAGGAGGCGCGACAAGTCGCACCTCACCCCGGAGCAGCTTGCACACGAATTTCGCATCCGCAAGATTCCCAAGGTCAGATGCCCATGGAATCCCGCGCCCAACGGATTTCAGCATCTTTGCGCGTGACGCACGTTCGCGCTCGGCGTCATTTTCCGCTAGGCTCGTCCCGTGTTCGACCTTGCGCTCGCAGTAGCGCTGATTGCCCTCAACGGCTTTTTCGTTGCGGCCGAGTTTGCCTTCGTGAAGGTCCGTGCGACCCGTGTGCAAGCGCGTGCGCGCCGTGGTGACGCGCGCGCCATCGCCGCCGGAGACGTCCTCAAGCGACTCGATCGCTACCTCTCCGTGACGCAAGTCGGCATCACGCTCGCAAGCCTCGGCCTTGGCTGGGTCGGCGAGCCCCTCACGGAGCGCGCGGTCTTGTCGGTGGCCGCTTTCAGCGGAGCGACGCCGGAAAGCCCCGTACTTCACGTGGCGGCGACGGCGATCGGCTTCACGGTGCTCACGCTTGCCCACGTGCTCCTCGGCGAACTCGTCCCGAAGCTCGTGGCGATCCAGCGCTCGGAGGCCACCGCGCTCGCCTCCGCCCTCCCGCTTCGCTTTCTCCGCTTCTGCTTCTGGCCCCTGCTTTACGTGCTCGAGATCGGCAGCCGCATGATCCTCAGGCCGCTCGGGCTCGCCTCGAACTTGGCGCACGAAGGCGCGCTTTCCGAAGAAGATATCCTCGGTCTCCTCGTGGCGAACACCTCCGCGGGCGAACACAACCAAGACCGGCGCATGCTCTTCGAGCGGGTGTATCGCTTCGGCATTCGCACCGCGAAAGACGCGATGATTCCGCGCGTCGACATCGCCGCCCTTCCCGTCGACGCGACGGGCCCCGAAGCCCTCGCGACCATTCGGCGCCAAGGCTATTCGCGCTTCGTGCTCACGCGCGGTCGCAGCTTCGACGAGGTCGTTGGCTACTTCTACGCGAAGGACCTCCTCACGCGATCGGACGCCGAAGATCTGAAGTCCCTCAAGTCGCTACGTCGAGACATCTTGTTCGTGCCTGAAACGCGCGGACTGCTCGAAGTGCTTCGCGAGATGCAGGGCCACCAGCTCCACATCGCCATCGTCGTCGACGAATACGGCGGGACGAGCGGCCTCGTCTCCATGGAGGACTTGCTCGAGGAAATCGTCGGGGAAATCCGCGACGAACACGACGAAGAGCCGCCGCACCTGCAAGAGATTCGGCCCGGGCTATGGGACGTCGACGCGCGCGCCACCCTCGAAGAATTGCGAAGCATCGGCATTGTCGTCCCCGAAGAAGAAGCGACGCAGCCGGTGGGCGCATGGCTCGCAAGTCACCTCGAACGATTCCCTCGCCCGGGAGACGCCGTTCCGCTGAGCGATGAGTACCAACTCGCCGTCGGCACCGTGCATCGTCGTCGCATCACCCGCGCGCGTCTCGAACGCTTGCGTGGCCCGACCGAGCCCGAAGCCTAGCGGCCACACGGACGCATTTTCCTCTGGGCGTTTCCACGGTATTGCGAAGCGCATGCGCGTCGCTCGCCTCGCCCTCCCCGCTCGGTCTCCCGCCTACGCCACCCTCGACGGCGAGACGGCTGCGCTTTTCGATCGCGCCCCATGGCTCGGCGGAACCCCCACGGGCGAGGTCGTCGCGTGGAGCGAAGCGATGCTTCTCGCGCCGGTGGAGCCTTCGAAAATCATCTGTGTAGGGCGCAACTATGCGGCCCACGCAAAGGAGCTTGGGCACGACCTTCCCGCGGAGCCTCTTCTCTTTTTTAAGCCGCCAAGCGCCATCGTTGGGCCCGGCGCAAGCGTGCAGATGCCAAGCGTTTCAGCGCGCGTCGATCACGAAGCGGAACTGACGCTCGTGATTGGAACGCGCGCAAAAAACCTCACACTCGAGAACGCACTCGCGCACCTCGCGGGCACCACGGCGGCGAACGATGTGACGGCGAGAGACCTTCAAAAGAAGGACGGCCAA
The DNA here is from genome assembly GCA_903870415.1 of uncultured delta proteobacterium. Taxonomy (GTDB): domain Bacteria; phylum Myxococcota_A; class Polyangia; order Polyangiales; family Polyangiaceae; genus CAIQDA01. Next base: position 8,850 of record CAIQDA010000185.1, on the reverse strand, counting down.
TGGGCGCGCGCCAAGGGCTTCGATACGTTCTGTCCCCTCGGTCCGTGGGTCGATACGCGCGTCGATGCATCGTTTCTCGGTGGCCTTCACGTGCGCTGCTCCGTTGACGGCGTCGAGCGTCAACACGGGCGCACCGCGGACATGATTTTCGACGTCGCAGCGGTGCTCGTCTACGTGAGTTCGATTTTCACCCTCGAGCCCGGCGACGTGATTCTGACCGGAACGCCCGAAGGCGTGGCCCCGCTCGACCACGGAGCGTCGTGCACCGTTCTCATGGAGGACGCCGACGGAACGCCTGTGTTTTCCCTCACCAATCGCTTTCTGCGCTCATGACCGATTGGTCCGCCTCGACGCGCGTTCTCGCCGCGCTCCTCGGGCTGACCGTGACGCTCGCAGCGGTGGTCGTCCGTCGCGATGCGCACCTCACGTGCCGCGACGGACTTCGTCGAAGCGGTCCTCGTTGCTGCGTCGTCGTCGCCCCAAACGGCGCCTGCACCTCCGGCGTGAGCCCGAACCAAGCGCACGATCGCATCCACCTTTCGCCTCGGGAGACAACGCTTCGAGGCCAGAGCTTCGAGCGTCCGCATGCTTCGACCGACTCTGTGCAGCTTGCACCTTTCGCCTTGATGCGTACGGAGGTTCGCTGCGCCGACGCGCTCGCCGTACTCGGGTCGGACGCCTCGCTCGAAACGAGGAACCTGTGCCGAGACGACGCCGAACGAGCTGCGGGCGGGCTGCGTTTTTCCGACGCAGAGCGCATCTGCACATCGATGGGCGGTCGGGTTCCAAGCGAGGCTGAATGGCAACGTGCCGCAGGTGCGGGCGGAACGCGCTACCCTTGGGGCGAAACCGGAGCGACGTGCCGCGCCGCGGTTTGGGGCATGACCCGTGGCCCGTGCGCCCATGCGGCAGACGGACCAGACACGACGAACGCACGCCCCGGCGGCAAGAGCCCCGATGGCTTTGTGGACCTCGCGGGCAACGTCGCCGAATGGGTGAGCACCGCAGGCGCCCCGGTGCTCAAGGGCGGCGACTACACGAGCATCGACGCATCGGAACTTCGCGTGTTCTCAAGGCGCAAGGCTACCGCCTCCGAGGCAAGCGACCGCAACGGCGCGCGGTGTGCGTTCGATCAAGCATCGCCGGTGCCCTGAGAAACCCCAGGGCACTGGCGCGGTAACAAACTCGGCGGAGACGGAGGGATTCGAACCCTCGGTACCCTTGCAGGTACACATGATTTCCAATCATGCACCTTCGACCACTCGGTCACGTCTCCGAACCGCTTTCGCGACGCGCTGGGGCGTAGCACGTTCGCCTCTTGAAAGGGAAGCTGCACGCTCCGGGCCCCACGAAGCACGCCGCTGCGGCGCCCGATAACGCTCGCAACGCTCCGTCATTTGACCCTAAAAATGCGCCCATGCTTTCCGCGGCGCTCTTCGACATGGACGGTCTCCTCGTGGACTCGGAACCGCTTTGGCGCGAGGCCGAGGTGCAGGTCTTTTCGGCTTACGGCGTGCCGTTGCGGGAGGCGGACTGCGAGACCACCTCGGGCCTTCGCCTCGATGAAGTCGTCGCGCATTGGAAGAGGCACTTCGCCTTCGACGCGGTTTCGGACGCCGTTCTCGTCGAACAGATCGTCGAAGCCGTCGTGGCGCTCCTAAGGGAAAAAGTCGTTGCGAAACCGGGTGTCGCCGAGGTTCTCGATCGCGTTCATGCACGCGGCTGGAAGGTCGCCCTTGCGTCGTCGTCGGCCACCCGAATCATCGACGCCGCCATCGACACGATCGGCATCGGCCATCGCTTTCACGCGCGCATTTCCGCGCACGGTCTTGAGCATGGAAAGCCGCATCCCGCGGTGTTTCTCAAGGCCGCAGCGACACTCGGCGTCGACCCAACGAGCTGCATCGTCTTCGAAGATTCGATGTTCGGCGTCGTCGCGGCGAGGGCCGCACGGATGGCCTGCATCGCCGTCCCCGACGCGCACCAAAAGGGCGACCCGCGGTACGTCATCGCCGACGCCACCCTCGACACGCTCGCGCTCGTGACCGACGAACTGCTCGACCGCCTCGACCGTTCGCGCGGCTTCGCGTGAGAGATCCCGTCGCCTCTCACTATGTGCATTTTGCATGCATGGGTCTTGTCCGCGTGGACTTCGACGAGACCGTCATTCGAAGCATCGTGCTCCTCGGCGAACGCGCAGCTCCCGCGGCCACGGCACAGCGAGTCCCGCCTCACGTCGTCGATCTCGTGGCGCGTCTTGGGCGTTACGCGAGCGGGTTGAATCCAGCCTTCCACGAAGTCTCACTGCCTCTTGAAGACCTGACGCCCTTCGCCGCGCACGCCCTCAGCGCCCTTCGTGGCACATCTCCTGGCGACGTCCTCGCGTACGGCGAACTGGCTGCGCTTGCGGGGCACCCCGGAGCGAGTCGCGCGGTGGGTCACGCGCTTTCCAAAAACCGCTGGCCCATCGTTGTTCCGTGTCACCGCGTTACGCGCGCCGACGGAACTCTCGGCGGATTCACCGGTGGCGACGGGTCCGCGACAAAAAAAGCGCTGCTCGATCACGAGAGAGCCGCCTTCCTCGACGGTTCCTCGCCGAGGTCATAAGCCCGTGCGTGGTGGCGCGATTGCGCCGATGTTCGCGCGCGGAATTTCGGTGTATCATTCGGGCCGCCCTTTTTCTCGGAGTCTCCCGTGTCCGATTCCCTCGCCCTCGTTCGTCAGGCCCGCGAATCCCTCGCCCGTGCCCTCGGCGCCATCCAGTCAACGCCGGCCATCCCGCAGCAGCTTCTCGATCTTGCGGGGGTCGTGGCGAAGGCCATGAGCGCTTGCCACCAGATGGAAAAAGCCGGGAAAGCCCCTACGGTCGCGCAGCTCGACGAAGCGCTTGGCCACGTGCGTGGAGCGCTTGGCGGACTTCAAGGCGCGGTCGCCGCATTCCCGGCGTTGATGCCCGCGATCGAAGCTGTCGCAGGCGGCCTTGGCCCCCTCGTGCAAGCGCAGCGCGCCGTGCAGGCAGGCGGCCTCGCCGGCGGTCTTGATGCGACGGTTCTTGCTTCAGGCCCCGCGAGCATTCCGCCACCGGCCGCCCCCACCGGTGCCGCGGCCCCCGTCTCCGTGCCGCCTCCTCCGATGCCCGTCGCCGCAGCCCCCGCACCGGCCGCCGCATCGGCTCAACCCTTGGGAATTCCAGGACCGGAGAAGATCGGCGCCGACGCACCGACCATCGACGTCGCTCTCGGCACGCACTCGCCTTCGAACTTTTACAAGGGCCTTGCGGGCAACGACATCATCCAACACGGCGGCATTTTCGTTGCAACCTACAAGATTCCGAAGAGTGGCACGACCGTGCGCCTGAAGGTCGCGATGCCTGGCGGATACGAATTCGAACTCGGCGGCGTCGTCACGTGGATCCGCGATCCGGTGGCAGGCAACCCCGACGCGCACCCTGGCTTCGGCGCTCGCATCTCCCATGGCACCGTCGAAGGTCGCGACCTGATTCGCCGTTACGTGAAGAACCGCGAGCCGCTTTTTCACGACGATCTCTAATCAATCCCGTGAACGCGACCCAAGCCCGCGGAGGTGCCACGCTCTTTCGCGGGCTTCGTGTATTTTGCACACGTGCGCTCGTCGCGGCCGCGTGCGCATCGACCTGGGCCCGTGCCGCCGGCGACCCGAGTTTGGCGTGGCGAACGAAAGAGAGCGCTCACTTTCGCGTTCACTTTTACTCGGGTGAAGAGGCCATCGCCGAGCGTGTGATGCGCGTTGCCGAGCAGGTGCACGCGGAGCTCGTGCCGGTGCTCGCGAGCTGTCCTGGACATCCGGTGGACATCGTCATCAGCGATGACAGCGACGCCGCAAACGGTTCTGCCTCGGTATTTCCCTACGATGTGATTCGCCTGTACGCGGTCGCGCCCGACGAGCTTTCACCCCTTGGCGATGTGGACGACTGGTACCGCGCGCTCGTCACGCACGAGTACACGCATATCCTCCACATGAACCGCATGGACGGCCTGCCCGCGTTCATCAACCGCGTGGTGGGCCGCACGGTCGTGCCGAACCAGTGGGCGCCACGTTGGACCCTCGAGGGCCTCGCGGTGCTCGAAGAGACGCAGCACACGTCCGGGGGCCGCTTGCGTTCGAGCCTTTGGGACGCGTTCTTTCGCGCGGACAGGCGAGGCGCAAGCCCCGCGACGCTCGATCGTGTCAGCGGCAACCCGCGCACGTGGCCCCAGGGAAACCTCTGGTATTTGTACGGCTCGTATTTCTACCAGTGGCTCGATCGCACCTTCGGTCACGACGCGTTGCGCACGCTCATCGGAAGCTACGGCAGCGAGCCCGTCCCCTACGGCATCGAGCGAAGCTACCGGCGCGCCACGGGCCGCACACTCACCGAACTCTGGGACGCGTTTCTACGCGAGGAAGACGCTCGCGCTCTCGCGCTCCACGACGCGCACGTTGCCGCGGGGCCGAGGGAGGGCGCGCCGCTCACGGTGCACGGGTACAGCGCCGCTCATCCGCGTTGGCTTCCGGCCGTCGGCAGCGCTCCCGAGTACGTCGTCTATTTTCAGTCAGACGGTCACGATACGCCTGGAATTGCTTCGATTCCGATGCGCGCGGGGAACCCGCTCGGCCCCGCAGAGCTTGTGACCCGCACCGCAGGCGAGGCGCACACGGCGGCGTTGCCGAACGGGGCTCTCGTGTTCGATGCGCCGGAGGTCTCGAACCAGGTGTATTCGTTTGGGGATATTACGCGGCTGCCTTCGACCACCCGTGACCGATGGGGCGACAGCAACGCGCGCGTGCGATTGACGCGAGGAGTGCGATCGGACGGCCTCGACGTGAGTCCCGACGGAACGCATGTCGCGTACATCACGCGCCATCGCGGTCAGTCGGCGCTCGTGGAAGCGGCCTTCGACGGCGACGCTCTCGGCCCAGGGCAAATCCTGGTGCGCGGCGAAGGTTTCGACCAGCTTTACGGCCCGCGCTACGCGCCCGATGGCCGCACCATCGCGTACGGCGCATGGACGAGCACCGCGACGCGCGAACCTGTCGCTGGCCGTCGTGAAGGCGGAGCACGCGACCTTTTTCTCTACGACACGACGACCCGAACAAGCCGCGAGCTCACGCACGATGCCGCGATGGACGGCGGCGCGTGTTTCTCCCCCGACGGCCACTGGCTCTACTTTCACAGCGACCTCGTCGACGCGCGCTTTGAGATTCACGCCCTCGACCTTCGCAATGGCAAGCGGTACCGGGTCACGCGAAGCGAGTTTGCCGCCGTCGAACCTGCAGTGTCTCCGTCAGGAGATTTCCTCGTATTTTCGTCGTACGCGGGAGACGGCTGGAACCTTCGTCGCATGGCTCTCGCGCCGGAATCGTTCGATCCGGTGGCAGGCCCAACCGTCGAGCGCGACGCCCCTCACCCGGAGCCCCCGGTGGTGGAAAGCGTCGAGAGCGACTACGCGCCAATGCCAACGCTGCGTCCGCGTTCCTACGCGCTGCAAGTGGGAACGGGGTCGTTTGGAACCGCCATCATCGCGACGACCACCGGCGCCGACGCCACAGGCAACCACGCGTTCTCGCTCATGGGGCGCGTTGAAACCGATCGGCCCGAGCTTCAGTTCGATGCACTTTACACCTATGGTCGATTGCGCGCAGACCTGGGGATTCACGGGTTTCGAAGCCTTTCGGCGCGCGGCGGAGGAACGTCACGCGCGCTCTACGTGCTTCCGTGGGTGCAGGAGTCCGTGGGCGTCGAGACGACCGCAGCCGTTCCGCTCCCGAGCACGTTCTCGTCGCAGAGCGTCTCGTTGGCGATGGGCCTCGTTCGCATCGCCGGCGAGCCCGCCCCAGGAGCCTCGAACTTCGATCCGTTCAATCACCCGCTCACGCCGTATCGAGGGCAGCTCGCCACGTTGCGCGGCTCCTGGGCCTACCGTCGCACGCAGCAGTTCCTGCACTCGGTGGGCGCGGAGCGCGGGGAAACCTTTGGCCTCAGCGGCACCGTCGCGCACGACCTCATCGGCTCGTCGCTAGGAGGCGTTTCCCTCGCCGGAAACGCGTCGATCTACCTGCCGCTCTCCCCTCTGGCCGATGCGCTGAGGCATCACGTCCTCGCGCTTCACCTCGGCGCAGGCATGAGCGACGGCGACTACCCCGGTCCGGGCGCTTTCACGCTCGGAGGCTTCACCGCGACCCCGCTCGCCACCACGCTCCAAAACGTCATCGTTCAGGGCGGTGTGGCGCTGCGCGGGTACGACCCGTTCGCGATTTCCGGTCGAAGCTTCGTGCTCGCAAACGCCGAGCTCCGGTTTCCCCTCGCGAACATTGACCGCGGCATCGGCGCCTACCCCGTGTTCGTTCGTCGCATCTCTGGAGCGCTCTTCACGGACGCAGGAACCGCATTCAACGTCTTTTCGCAGGCATCCGTGCGAAGCGGCTCCGGAGCGGAGCTCTGGTTCGACACGACGAGCGGCTACTTCGTCGACCTTCTCTTTCGTGTCGGCGTTGCACGCGGATGGAACGATGGAGGCGTTTGGCAGCTCTACGGCGTCGCAACCACCGTGTATTGATTCTGGCTAGCGACGGTCAGACGGTCCACCTATCGCGCGCACCTGGGCCGCACACGGAACACGTACGCGGCACACCCCGCACAGGCTACTGACCGATGCGAACCGTCGGGAAGTGCGCGCCCTTGCCAAGCTCTTTCGACGGCACGGCCTTCTCGCTGGCTCCCCGGTCCGCGCCGCCTTCGACGACGTTCTTCAGAAAAAAACCAGGGTCGCCGCCAACGAGCGTCTCGTCTTCCACGAGCCACGCCCCGCTCGGACTCTTCGTCCAGCGCTGTTCGACGGTGCTCATGTGCAACAGCGACTCACCAGGCGCGTACCAGGCGACCTGCGCGACGATGATTCCCGTGTCTTCCTTCGCCTGAAGCGAGACGATGTCGACGTCGGTGATCTGCCGCTCGTGCCCCAGGGCCGCGTGCAGGTCCGCGAGCTTCGCCCGCGCCTCGGGCTTCTCGTAGCCCGCCAGCACCCCGACTCGCCCGAACCGCAAGTGCACCAGGTAGTCGTTCGCGGTCTCGCCCAGGCGAGCTCCAGCGCTCGGCATGCATGCAGCCGAGATCAGACCCATAAAAAGAACGAAGGCGCGAAGCCCGAGAGCTCCACGCCGTCGATGCCCGAGGGCTGGACGGTCGCTCGACCTCACGAGGCCTTCGCAGCCGCCTTCTTGGTGGCCTTTTTCTCGGCCGGAGCAGCCCCAGCCGCCATGTTGGCAGCGGAACGGCGAGCCAGGCGGGCCTTCTTCTTGGCCTGCGCCTTGCGGCGCCTCATCTTGAGCGAATTGCGACGATCACAGAAACCCATAGGTACCTCAGAGGGCGCGGAGAAAGACCACATCGCCAACGTGGTGTCAAGGCATGCGTTGCAATCGCCCGCACATCACGCCGCGCAACCTTGCTTTTTTCCACGCGACCGCGCGACGAAATGCGCAACGACGCCGCCGGAACGCGGCAAGGTCGCTCGACGGATTGGGCTCCAGGTGGTCGCGACGACCGACCGGGGTCAGGAGCGCGCGTTGGGCTTTGACTCGGCGCTGATCGAGTTGCGACCTTGAATCTCGAGTCGGTAGCGGCTGTTGGTCGTCTCCAAATAGAAGACGTCGCTCCCGGCCATACGCAACACGCGGCGAACCGGTGTGGTGACGAACTCATGCAAACCGTCAGGGAATTCGATCACGACGACAGAACCCTTACGCGGCGCACGCACAAGACGGCCAACGACCGCACGCGCGTTCGACCCGAGTTTGTGGAGTACAACGTTCACGCCGGCAATCGTAGCACCCGGGTCCTTGCCGTCTACAACGGGCACGTTGCGCGACCGGTCGATTCCTTGTACCCCGTCTCCCCTATGGCAGCGTTATGGGGCGAAATCCGAGGGCCGTTCGACACGGCGGGCCCGCGCGGCTGCGTCGAGGTGGTCTGTGGCTCGATGTTCAGCGGCAAGACCGAAGAACTCTTGCGCCGCGTGAAGCGCGCGCGATTGGCCCGCCTGCCGCTCCAGCTCTTCAAGCCGAAAGTGGACTCGCGCTACGACGCGGTGAAGGTGGTCTCGCACGCGGGAGCACAGGCCGAGGCGCTCCCGGTGGCGAACGCCGAAGAGCTTGAGGCCCTTCTCGACGAGAACACGCGGGTTGTGGGGATCGACGAGGTCCAGTTTTTTGACGAGAGCATCGTCGCCGCCGTCGATCGCCTTGCGGACCGTGGCGTGCGCGTCATCTGCGCGGGTCTCGATCTCGACTACCGAGGCTTGCCCTTTGGGTCCATGCCGGCGCTGCTGGCGATTGCCGAGCAGGTCACGAAGCTTCAAGCGGTGTGCAGCCACTGCGGGTCACCGGCAACGCGCTCCCAGCGACTCGTTGCTCGCGAAGGCCAGCTCTTCGTTGGTGGGGCGGCCGAGTACGAGCCCCGCTGTCGTGCGTGCTTCCTGCCGATGGCGATCGTCCCGACCGACGGCATGTAACCGCGACCCATCATCTGCGAGCCCGACCCGCGGCGCTAGGAGCACCTCAGCAGCCATCGTCGGCGCGCGGCGGAGAGGTGTTGGGGTCGTCCGAGAAAGACGCGTGCGGGCGACCTGCAGCGGAGAGCGCTCCACGTCGCATCGGTTCGAGTGCCCCAAACAACAAAACGAGAGCCTGCAAAGCAGGCCCTCGTTCGGGAATCCGGATTAACCCGGGTGGGCTCAGTAGTCGCCGCGGCCGCCGCGGCTTCCGCCACGACCACCACGATCACCACCGCCGCCGCCGCCGCCGCCGAAGCTGCGTCCGCCGCCGCCGCCGAAG
>CAIQDA010000184.1 GCA_903870415.1 uncultured delta proteobacterium | reverse complement strand
TCGCCCTCGGCCATCGTCAGGAGCGCGGCCCATTCTCGAACCGTGGTGCGCAGCTCGGGGCGATGAAGCCCATGGACGAACGTTCGCTCGAAGGCCGCTCGAAGTGCCGGATGCAAGAGCGCGATCGAGGGCATTCCGAGGCGAGGCGAGAGCCGGCTCTTCTCCGCAAAGACGTAGTCGCCTGCGAGAATCGCTTCGCCGATGGTGGGCGGATTGCCCGCGCCTCGCAGCACACCGGAGAAGGGGTGCGGCCCGTCGAAGAGGAGCTGAAAGAGCAGAATGGCCAGGGAAAATGCATCCGACGCGGGAGTCTTTGGCGTCGCCGCGAAGTGTTCTCCATGGTGCTCGGGCGGCAGCAATTCGGGCTTTCCGACAGGGCACGGCAACAGCGTTCCATCGGCGTCGATGATCTGGAACGAGTCGACATCGATGAGCGCGACGGTCGCATCGCTGGCGACGAGAACGTTCGCCTCACTGAGGTCGCCGACGGTAATTCGTGCATAATGCAGGCAGTCGATCGCGCTCGCGAGGTTCGCTCCAAGGCGGTGCAAGTAGCGATGGTCGAAGGCCGGAAACACGCGCATGCGCTCTGTCGGACACAGCAGCGAGAAGAGGGTCTTGCGCTTGCGAAACCAGCGCATGGTGTAACCTACACATACATCGTTTTCGTAAACGAGCTCTTCGGGCCAGCCCCAAGGCCTCTCGTCACGGGCCGCGATCATGCGCGGAGACTCGATGGAGACGAGTCGCTTAAGCGCCCGCGTTCGTTCGGGCGTGCGCGCGTGCGGTTCCAGCAATTTCAGGGCTTTCCCGGACGCCGGGAGTCCCCAAACCCGCGCTTCTCCGCCGCGGCCAAGAAGAATGGCGCCCTCTTGATCGACAGCAGCGCCGTTCTCGGTGTGGGGCATGCTCGTCATCGCTAGACCGACGTCCAGTCCAGTTGTGGAAGCGGCACGCGTTCCCCGATGCGACTCATCGACACGCCGATGAGGCTCGTCGAGAGCCACCGAAACAGATCGCGGAACCGCAGACCATCGAGACGCATCGCCCCACGCGTTGACAGCTTCGCGAGTTTTTCCATTTTCGCGTCGGCAACACCAACCGCGAAGAAGGCGACGGAGCGCTCCGCCTCGGCCTTGGCGATGATCTTCGCGGGACCATCGATGTCGTCCGTCGGTACGCCGTCCGTGATGAGAAAAACCCAAGGTTTGTAGTGGGGAATGCCTACTTTTCGGTAAAGCTCCGTGCGCTCTTCGACGAGGCGAAAGCCTTCGCGAATGCCCTTTCCCATCGCCGTGAGCCCGTCGGCTTTCGCGATTTGCGGAATGACTTCGTTTGGCAAGTCGAAGCGACGCGTGATGCGCACGTCACTCGAGAACTCCACGATCGCGATTTCGATTCGCTCGCGCGCGATCGGGTCGTCGAGGAGGTCCTGCCAAAGGATCGTCAGTCCCTCGTTCAGCGCCGTGAGTCGCGCCCCCTCCATCGTGCCCGACGTGTCGAGAATGAGTACGCACGGCACCCGTGGCTGGCTGTTGCGAAACTGAGCGAGCGCGAGCGCAGTCACCATGGCGCGAGGTAGTCATGGTGCCGTTGCACTGGCCAACTTCGCGGAGCCGAATCGCTGGGTTTCTGCTGCGCGTGGCCTCGTGCGGCGCGCGCGATGTCAACGACGGAATTCAGTCCGGGAGCGAGAGCAGTCGAAGCGCATTTCCCCGCAGCACTTGTTCGCGAAGCAGGGCGTTTCCCTCGGTCGCGATGAGCACTTTGGCGAGCGAAATGGCTTGATGATAGAACGGCCAGTCGCTGCCAAACACGACGCGTTCCGGGTCGCCCTCGCGAACGATGCGCCGCACGTTCGATAGACTTTGGCTCGACGTTTCGAGCCACACGTTCGGATACGTTTTCTGCAAGCGCAGCGCTTCGTCCATTTGGAGCGCGCCAGCGTGGCCGAGGACGAACGTCGTTTGTGGCGTCTTCGCGATGGGCTCTTCGTACCAGCGTACTTGCGAGAGGTAGCGACCGAGCGCGGGTTCGATGCCGACGGGGCCGCAGTGCCAGAGGACGATCATGTTGCGTTCGCCGCAGAGGCCGTAGAGCTTCATCGCCCGAGGATGGTCGGGCCGAATCACTTGCACGTTCGGGTGAACCTTGATGCCGCGCGCGCCGGCGGCGAGTTGCGCGTCGAGGCGCGCTTCAAGGTCGATCGTGAGCGGGTGAACGCTGCCGAAGGGCACCACTGCCGCGTTCTTCTTTGCCAACGCGAGCACGACCTCGGCGTTCTGCGAGAGCATCGGCAAGTCGATGGGCAAGAGCACGCTTCGCTCGATGCGAAGCTCCGCCATCTCAAGGCGCAAGTTGGCGAGCGTGTGGGTTTCGCGCATGCCGCCGCGCGTGAGGCTGCCGAGCGTGAGGTCTCGCTTCATCGCCGCGAGGTCGTCGCTCCGGAAGTTCTTGTTTACGTAAACGTCAAGGTCGAGCGGGCAGCACGCGGGCAGGTAGTGCTGCGTTCGCTCGTGCTCCTTCAGCAGGTCCACTTGAAGAGGAAGCAAGTAGGCGAGCGCCACATGCGCGTGCATGTCGATGGCGCGCGGCACGCTGCGGTCCGCGAGAAGGAGGCGGCCGTCTTCGAGCGAAAACCATGGCAAGCGCGCGAGATCGGCGAGGTCACGAAAGCGCGTGACGTCAACGTCGCTCATGGCTTCGGCAACGTTTCAAGAGCGGGCAATCCGGGAAGGTCGACCGTTGCGGCCACCGTCGTCGCGAGCACGGTGCCTTGGCCTGCTCCGAGGCTCGTGTTGCCGAAGATGACGTTGTCGCCGGTGATGCCGCCCGTCGCTGCCCATACGTCGCCGGCCTGGCGAAACGCAGACGAAACCACAAGCCCTTGCACCCGCACCGGGGGCTGCTCGATGGCCAGTTCAGTCGGAACGGTTGCAAAGGCCACGGACCCGTCGTCGAGGGCCTCGGCGCATCCCTGAATGTTCAACGTAAAGCCTGACGGCGGCAGGGCGTTCGGAAGAAAGTCTTCCCACTCTTCGGCGCTTCCGGCGCGAAGCGATGGAGGGACACAGAGCGGCGCCGGATGAAGCTGGCAAGACTCGGTGCTCGCGCACGGCGTTGGACACCGGTTCGGGTCACGCTTGCGTGCGGCATTGGTGAAGACGCCCGAGAAGCGTCCCGTCGTCTCGTCGATGCGAATACGGCCGAAGAGTTTGACTTGCGTTGCCGTGGGTTTTTCCACGTTGAGCAAGAAGAAATACGCGCCTGAAGGCAGCGCTCCAGCTCCGCGCGTTCCGGTGCATTCGAACTTGTACGCGAAGGGAACACGGCGCCTATACGTAAGCTGTACGCCGTCTTTCGTCGTCAAGCCTGCGTATAGAAGCATCGCGAGCTTCGGTCCAACGGGCAGGTGCGCCTTCGGCACGATGGTGAGCGAGAGGCCATCGTCGGACGCGGTGAAGGTGCCTCCGCGCGTGTCGGTTGGTCCGTCGTAATAAAGGATGGGCGTGAGCGCGTTTTCTTCCGTCGCGCCCGGAGTCTCGTCGGCCATGTCGCCGTTCGCATCGACCTGAAAAGGCACGATTTCGAGGCGCAACGTGTCCCACTGCACGGGGCGGTCGAAGCGCACCGTGAGGCCCGCTTGCCGGCTGTCGAGAAGCCCGTCCACCATGCCGTCGAGCGTCGCGGACGCGGGGGCTTCGTAGGGCGTGCATGCGCCTAGAGCCGCCGCAACGAAGGCGAAGGTCGCCGCGAGGCGCCAGAGCCGCGTGCGGGAAAGGGGCGAGGGCGAGGAGCTTGAGGGAAGGTGTCGCATGGGCTTGGACTTCGGTACCGAGTCAGAAGAGGAACGTGGTCCTGGCCTGCAGGAGAAACGAGTTGGCCGCATCGCCGTTGCGATCGCGCAGCGCGCTGCCTGGGAAAAGCACTGCCCCCTCGACGTCGACGATGGCGTGTTCTTCCCAGCGGTACTGCACGCGTCCGTCGATCTCGGTGCCGTAATACCGGCCCCCAAGACCGCCCGCGAAGTTCATGAGGGTGCCTGGAACGGCGAACTCGTCATGACGCTGCACGCTCGCCACCGGGTCGTTGACCGTTGCGGGCGCCCAAGCGAAGAGCACGCCACCGCGGAGGAGCCAGCCGTCGGCCGGACGAACATCGACCTGCGGAAAGAGCACCGCGGCGTTCATCATCGACCCGCGCGTGGCG
>CAIQDA010000183.1 GCA_903870415.1 uncultured delta proteobacterium | reverse complement strand
CCTCACTGACAATCTGATGGAAGTTGATCGATGGCGCGCTTGCACACGTCAACGGCCGCGACTGCGGAGTTCAACACGTCTCGCTTTTCGAAGGCCCCGTGGACCCTTTGCGCCCGTGGCTGTTCAAGCGTCGTCGTGCGAACAGCGCTCGCCCAAACCGCATCGCGGTCGATCGAAACAGGCGCACCGCTCACGCTCTCGCGCAACGTGCGCTCGACGACGTCGAACTCGGCGCGGCGTTGAGCCACAGCCCCGAAGCGCCCCTTGTCGATGCAACTCTTCGCGAGGGACAGGTACTCGTCACACGCGAGCGCGCCGGTCGTGGTCCCGTAGACCGGCGACTCCGGTGCGGCCGTGGGGCTGTTTTGTCCTTGGCTGCAGGCTGCAAGCATCGTCGCTCCGACGAATGTTGCGAACCGCTTCATGCGATGAACCATGTGCGTATCCTCCGTTGGTGAATCCGTCGGACCCTAACCACAGCGGATGAGCAAGCGTGTGCCGAAAACCTGAAAAAAGCCGACGCAGCGCGTTGTTTGCCGTCACTGGAACCCGCGTCGGAGGACGCCCAAGCCGGTCAGAACCCGAGGTCGTCGCCGGAGCTTGCGGGCTTGGATGCGGGCTTTGCCACGGGAGCTGCCGGAGCCGGTGCCGGCGTCGATGGGAGAGCCGCAGGTGGGGCCGCGGCGGACGAGCTTCGTCCACGCGGTGCCTTGGCGAGGCTTGGGGCCGGTGCCTGGACCTGTGTATTCTGCACGGGCTCAGCGTTGTGTAGCGTGCCAGCGTCGGGAACGACGGCACTCGGTTCGGCGGGCGCGGGCGCTACTGCGGGGATCACCACGGCGGGCATCACCACGGCGGCTGATGCGCTCGCTGCGATGCCTGAGGGCGCATCGCTCCTGCCCTTGAACGCGACGACCCCGCCCACGAGTGCGAGCACGCCGAGGAGCGCGCCGACAGCGATGGCGCTCGACGCCTTTTTCTTGGGCGCGAGGCCGTGAAGGTCCTCGTGGTCGGCCCCGATGGTTCGTGACATCGAGTCGCCGGTGGGCGTCGTGATGGCTGGATGCGCGCCGCTGCGTTCGGCCGCCGATGCCGCGAGGGCTGCATGCACGGCGCTTCGATCCATGACGTCGGTCATCTGCGAAGTTCCGCAGACGAGCGAGAGCGCCTCGGCGAATTCTTTCGCCGATTGGAACCGCTGCGAGGGGTCGCGGCTTGCGGCCTTTGCCCACCACGCGTCGAATCCGAGTGGCAGATCGCTGCACGCGTCGCTCGGGCGTGGAATGACTCCGACGATGATCTTCACGAGGAGATCGCCGAGCGCGTCGCCGTCGAAGGGCAGTGTGCCCGTGAAGCACTGGTACACGATGACCGCGAGAGACCAGAGGTCGCTGCGCGAATCGACGGGCTTGTCGCGCGCGCCGGAGGCCTGCTCGGGGCTCATGTAATACGGCGTGCCGAGGAGCGAACCCGTGCGCGTTTTCGAGTCCATGCCGAGGCCGCTGTTCGCAGACTTGGCGATGCCGAAGTCGACCACTTTCGCGATCTCGCGATCGTCGTCGCGGCACAAGAAAATGTTGTCGGGCTTCAGGTCGCGGTGGACGATTCCGGCCGTGTGCGCGCGGGCGAGCGCTCGGCACACCTGCGTGATGACGCTGGAGATTTCCGGGGCGGAAAGGCGTCCGCGCGTCGAGAGTCGCTTGCCGAGGTCCTCGCCTTCGAGGAGCTCCATGGCGATGTAGGGCATGCCGTCCCAGACGCCGTGGTCGAGGATCTGAACGACGTGCGGGCTTCGAAGTTGAGCGGCGGCCTTTGCCTCGCGCTCGAAGCGCATCGTCGCTTCCGGGTTCTGCGCGATCTCGCCCTCGATGAACTTGACGGCGCACGGCATGTCGAGACGCCCGTCGCGGGCACGCCACACGGAACCCATGCCGCCGCGGCCGACCATCTTGTCCAATTGAAAACGACCAGCGACAAGCTGACCTGATTCGAGCGCCATGGTGATCCTCGCAACTTCCAGCGGCATGAGCGTAACACGTGAAACCATTCGTCGCGAGCCTCAGGCATTGGAATTCGCCGCGGCGCGCTCCCTTCTGACACGATCCGAAACGGCCACTACCGTTTCCGTTGTTCGTCAGGCGTTCCGCGGGTCGAACCACCTTGCGGAAGGGCCCGAACCCGGTGCCCGTTGGGGTCCATCGTGCGCGACGGGGTGCGATGGCGATGAAAAACAGCGCGACCCTTGGTAAAGCTCTCGGGGTGCCTGACCCGTCGAAACCACGCGAAGAAGGCGAGCTCGCGACCAAAGAGCGCGTCAAAGTCCCGCGACTCTTTCGCGTGATCTTCCACAACGACGACTTCACGACGATGGACTTCGTCGTCGAGGTGTTGCGCGGACAGTTCCATAAGACGGAAGCAGAGGCGGTTCACGTCATGCTCACCGTGCACAAGAAAGGCGCCGCAGTGGCGGGCGTCTACCCACGCGATGTGGCCGAAACCAAAGTTGCGCGGGTCATGCAGGATGCACGCAAACGCGGCATGCCTCTGCTGCTTACGACGGAGCCCGACTGAAATGATTCGACTGAGCCCGGAGCTTGAAGTGGCCCTTTCCGTTGCAGCAACGGAGGCGGGTCGTTTGCGCCAAGAATATTTCACCGTCGAGCACATGGTCCTCGCCGTTTTGATGGCGGACGAGGTCGACCGCATGTGCCGCCACCTTCGCATCAAGAAGAAGGCTCTCAGCGCGCAGCTCCAGGCTTTCCTCGAGAATGACATCGAAGCGTTGCCCGTGGGCGTCGACGTCGAGCCGTCGATGAGTCTCGGTCTTGAGCGCGTGATTCGCAGGGCCGCGCGCCACGTGGAGAGCGCAGGCAAGGGCGAGGTGCAGCCGCTCAATGTGCTCGTGGCGACGTTTGCCGAACCCGACTCGCACGCGGTCGCGATGCTCGAAGGTGCAGGACTCGATCGTCTCGCGGTCGTGGCGTACATCAGCCATGGGCCGGACCGCTCTCGCACGGGCCCATCGAACACGAAGTCTCCGGATGCGGCGGAACCCGGCGACGTGGCTCCGGTCGGGGCCGACGGCGGCGACGCAGCACCGAAAAAAGTGGGCGAAGAAGCGCTCCGCGCGTACGCGGTGAACCTGAACGAACGGGCGAGCGACGGAAAGATCGACCCGCTCATCGGACGCACGAACGAATGCGATCGCCTCGTGCAGGTGCTCGCGCGCCGCAAGAAGAACAACCCGCTCCTCGTCGGAGATGCGGGGGTGGGCAAGACCGCGATCATCGAAGGTCTCGCGCGCCGCATCG
This sequence comes from uncultured delta proteobacterium, assembly GCA_903870415.1. GTDB lineage: Bacteria > Myxococcota_A > Polyangia > Polyangiales > Polyangiaceae > CAIQDA01. Next base: position 11,578 of record CAIQDA010000183.1, on the reverse strand, counting down.
TGGAGGGCAAGGTTCCGCCAACGCTCAAAGACGTCACGATTTGGTCGCTCGACATCGGTTCGCTGCTCGCGGGCACACGCTACCGCGGCGACTTCGAAGAGCGCTTCAAGGGCGTGCTCGAGGCGTTGCAAGACACGCCCGGCGCAGTGCTTTTCATCGATGAATTGCACATGATCGTCGGAGCCGGTGCCACGAGCGGCGGCACGATGGACGCGTCGAACTTGCTCAAGCCCGCGCTCGCGAGTGGCCGCATTCGGTGCATTGGATCGACGACGTTCCAAGAGTACCGATCGTCGATCGAAAAAGACCGTGCGTTCGCGCGACGCTTTCAGCGCGTGGACGTGGGCGAGCCGAGCGAAGCGGACACGATCGCCATCCTTCAGGGAATCGCTCCGGACTATGAGAGCTTCCACAAAGTGAAGTTCGGCGAGGGCGTTGTCGACGACGTCGTGAAGCTTTCACGCCGTTATTTGCACGATCGCAAGCATCCCGATGGCGCCATTGATCTCCTCGACGAAGTGGGCGCCGAGACCAAACTTCGTGGCCTTGGCGACGGCGCGTTGGTCGTCAAAAGCGACGTCGAGCGCGTGGTCGGTCGCATGGCCCATGTTCCGGTCGAGAACACCGTCGACGAGCGTGCCTCGCTCAAGGTGCTGGACGCGGAGATCAAGCGCTCCGTGTTTGGTCAAGACGACGCGGTCGACGCCCTCGCAAGGTCGATCAAGATGTCGCGCGCGGGGCTCCGAAGCCCTGAAAAACCCGTGGGTTCATTCCTGCTGACCGGTCCGACGGGCGTCGGAAAAACAGAGGTCGCAAAAGTTTTGGCGCGGGTGCTTGGCGTGGCGTTCGTTCGCTTCGATATGAGTGAGTATATGGAGCGTCATACGGTATCGAGGCTCATCGGCGCACCACCGGGCTACGTGGGTTATGGCAAGGGCGGTCTCCTCACCGATGCCATCGCGAAGAGCCCGCATGCGGTGCTTCTTCTCGACGAAATTGAGAAGGCCCATCCGGACGTGTTCAACGTGCTGCTCCAGGTCATGGACCACGGCAAACTCACGGACAACAACGGAAAAGCCACGGATTTCCGCCACGTCATCCTGCTCATGACGAGCAACGTGGGGGCCCGAGATCTCACGCGACGCGCGCTTGGCTTTGGCGACGATCGCCGTCCTGCCGACGTGGACAAAGATTTTCAAAACCTCTTCAGCCCCGAGTTTCGAAACCGCCTCGACGCGCGAATCGCCTTCAACACGCTCTCGCCGAGCGTCATGGGCAACATCGTCGACCGGGCGCTTGGCGAACTTGTCGGTCAGCTTGCAGAGAAGCGCATCACCATCGAACTGACGCCTGCCGCGCGCGAACACCTCGCCACGATCGGCTTCGACAAAGACTTCGGAGCGCGCCCCCTCGCCCGCATTTTCCAAGAGAAAATCAAAGCGCCGCTCACCGATGAAATTCTCTTCGGCGCTCTCGAACATGGCGGTCACGTGCAGGTAGACGTGAGCGAGGGCGCCCTTACGTTTCGCTACGAACCCCTCTCGGTGACGCCATGAGCAACCCTCTTTTGAGTCCCGGCGCCACGAGCGCCTTTGCGCATATCGACCCGGCCCTCGTCGACCCCGCCATCGACGCCGCGATCGCCGATGTGAGCGACAAACGTGCCGCACTTCTCGCCTCGACCGAGAACGACGAAGCCTTCGTGCAGGCGCTCGACCGGATGACCGACGGGCTTGAGTGGGCCTACGGCATCGTCGCGCATTTGGAGTCGGTTCTCCCGGACCCGGGGCTCCGTGAAGCCTTGGGAAAAGCCCAGCCAAAAGCGTCTGCCGTATGGGCCTCGCTTGCGACCGACCAAGCCCTTCACGACCGTCTCGTGTCGTTTCGAGCGTCGCCGTATGGGGCTGCCCTTGGTGGCGCCGCTGCTCGCCTCGTGGACAAGACCATCGATGGCCTTCGTCGATCCGGTGCCGCGCTCTCGGAGAGTGCCCGCGAGCGCCTGCAAGCCATTGACGTGCGCCTCGGCGAGCTCGGGCTGACGTTCTCGCAGCATGTCGTCGACGACGCCGATGGCTGGTCGCTCACGCTCGAAACCGCGGAAGAAGTTCGCGGACTCCCGGAAACATACGTCAACACGACGAGGCAAGCGGCGGAAGCGGCAGGCGAGTTGGGGCACCGCTTCACGCTTTCGGCACCGCTTGTGACCGCAACGCTTACGTATGCCGACCACCGGTCTGTTCGCGAGGCCATCCATCGCGCATGGAACGCACGGGCCTCGCACGGCGATCGCGACAACGGCCCCATCGTCCGCGAGATGCTCGCGCTGCGCCTTGAGAAGGCGAAGCTTCTTGGCTTCGATGATTTCTCGGACCTCGTGACCGTGGAGCGCATGGCCAAGAGCGGCGCGCGTGCCCATGAGTTCGTGCGTGGACTGCGCGCAAAAACCGAAGCGGCCGCCAAGCGCGAGCATCAAGAGCTTGTCGCCTATGCGCACGAAAAGCTTGGTTTCTCCGGGGACCTCGAGGCTTGGGACGTGGGCTTCGTTGCGGAGAAGCTCCGTGCAGAACGCTACTCGTTCGACGAAGAGAAACTGCGCGACTATTTTCCGTCAGACCACGTATTGACGACAATATTTGGGCTCATCGATGAGCTCTTCGGCCTTCGCTTCGAAGCGTGGACCGACGCTCCAAAGTGGCATGAGGGCGTCGAGGTTTTTCGGATCTTCGACGAGGCGGACAACGAGCGCGGCATCGTGTGGGTCGATCTGTTTCCGCGGACGGGCAAACGCGATGGCGCGTGGATGGACGGCATGCGTCTCGCGCTGCCAGGGTCGCCGCACCTTGCGATTGTCTGCGGAAACATGTCGCCAAAGGAAGAGGGCGGCGTGGCACGGCTTCAGCACCGTGACATGGAGACCATCCTTCACGAGTTCGGGCACTTGCTTCACCACGTCGCGTCCACGGTGCCGTTCGCGTCGCTCGGCGGCACGCGCGTCGCGGAAGACTTCGTCGAGGTGCCCTCGCAGTTTCTAGAAAACTGGGGCTGGGATCCTGTCTTCCTTCAGCGCCTCGGCAAACACTGGAAGACCGGCGCCGCGATTCCCGACGAGCTGATTGCGGCACTCTTGCGCACGCGGACCTTTCGCGGGGCAACGGCGGCCATGCGTCAGCTCGGCTTTGGCGAGGTCGACATGACGTTGCATCGCGAGTTTGACGTGCACGGCACCGCGTCTCCGGTGGCGCACGCCCGGGAAATTCTCGAAGCGCATTCGCCCACGAAGCTCGTTCCCGAACACGCGATGCTCGCGTCGTTCCACCACCTTTTCGGGAGCCCCGTCGGTTACGCGGCCGGGTATTACGTTTACAAATGGGCCGAGGTCATCGAGGCCGATCTGTTCGAGCGCGTGCGCCACGAGGGCATCTTCAACGGAACTTTCGGCCGGGTCATTCGCGACAACGTTTACGCGGTGGGGAACTCGGTCGACGCCAACGAGATCGTTCGAACGATGCTCGGACGCGACGCAGACCCTGACGCGCTGCTTCGCCGTTCGGGTCTCGTATGAAGCGTGCGGCTGCAGTCGCTCTGACAGCGTTTTTCCTCGCTTCGCCCGCAGGTGCCCGTGACCCGCAACGCATCGACTACACGATCGACGTGAACCTCGACACGGGCTCGCACGAGCTCACGGGTCACGAGCGCATCGAGCTGGTCAACCAAAGTTCGAAGCCGCTTGGGGAGCTCTGGTGGCACCTTTACCTGAACGCGTTCGCCAACGATCGCACCACGTTCTTTCGTGGTTCCACGGGAGGCCGAGGGTCGGAGACGCGCGAACACTGGGGCTACACGGAGCTCAAGAGCGTTCGCCTTGTGATCGGTGACGAGGCGCCAGTGGAGCTGTGGCCGGCGCAATTTGACAAGGCTGCTTCCAGCGAAGATCGCACCGACGTGCGCATCGCTTTGCCTTCGCCGATCGTGCCCGGCGCGCGCGCCACGTTGCTCGTCGACTTTCACGCGCAGCTGCCCGAGGTCGTGGAGCGCACGGGCTACGGCGGAAGTTTTCACATGGTCGCCCAGTGGTTTCCGAAGCTCGCGAAGCTCAACGGAGACGGGTCCTTCGCGCACTGTCCGTTTCACCACTACAGCGAGTTCTACGCAAACTTCGGTCGCTACGACGTCACGATGCGCGTGCCCGAGTCGTTCGCGATCGTGGCGACCGGTGAGCGAGCCGACGAACGCGTTGAAGACGGAAGGCGTGTGATTCGCCACGTGCAGGCCGACGTGCACGACTTTGCGTTTGCGGCGTGGGACAAGTTCCGGTTCCTCGAACGCACCGTGAGCGGACGGCGAATCGTTGTCGCGTACCCGCCTGGTTTCGACGCTGTCGCCACGCGCGAGCTCGACACCGCGGCCGTGGCTCTTGACGAATTTTCGACTTGGTACAGCCCGTACCCATACAAGGTATTGTCTGTTGTCCATCCACCGAGCGGCGTCGAAGAGGCCGGCGGGATGGAGTACCCGACGCTCATCACGACGGGCGGCGACTGGCTCACGCCGAAGGGCCTTCGCTCCATCGAGCTTGTGACGGTGCACGAGCTTGGGCACCAGTGGTTTTACGGTCTTCTCGCGTCCAATGAGTTCGAATCGCCTTTTCTCGACGAGGGCTTCAACAGCTTCGCGGAGGCGCGCTGGATGAGCGATCACGCGGGCGATGCGTCGGCGCTCGGGTTTGGTCCGCTCCGTGTGGCGGACGAACTTCTGCAAGCGGCGTCCAGCGCCGACAGCGTTTCTCATCGACCTGTCGCCACGCGAGCCGATCGGTTCGCGTCTGGAAGCGACTACGGCGCGCTTGTGTACGGTCGCACGAGCGCGATTCTTACGACCTTGCGACGCGTGTATGGTGCAGACAAGTTCGACGCGGCCATGCGCACCTACGGAGGGCGATTCGCGTTCGAGCACCCGGTTCCGGCGGACATCGAAGGCGTCTTCCGAGAGACGCTTGGGCGAGACGCGGCCCAGGTTTTTCACAGCGCGATCTTCGATCAAGGCTGGGTTGACTTCGAGCTCGTGCGGCTTGCGTGCGACACCAAGCACGAGGCTCATGGGTACGTCGGCGACGGCAGCGACCGCAAAGAGTCGAAGGGCGACGAGCTCAAGCCATTGGTGAAAGTCAGTCTCGTTCGCGCAGAGCGCCGCGGCACCTTGGCGCTTCCCTCGGAGGTCGAGGTGACGTTCGGCGACGGGCGCAAGGAGCGATTCCCTTGGGCGAGCGATGCCCTCGCTTTCGAGCGCGAGTTTGAGGCGGCCACCTGCGTGCGTCAGGCCACCGTGGACCCGGACCGCAAGGTGCTCGTGGACGCGCGGCGCTCCAATGACACGCGGGCGACAGAAGCCGGCAAAGCGCCATTTTTCTCAGGCATCGCGCGCGTTCTGCTGACCGCGGTCGAGACGCTCTTCGCGTGGGTGAGCGCATGACCGTTGACACTCGTTCCACGCCTTCGTTCTTCGCGGCTGCGTCCTGGGGCCTCGACGCGCTCCTCGCGCTCGCCGTCTCCGCTCCCGTCGTCGCCGCCTTGCGCGCGCAGTGGCCACATCTCGGTGCCGATGCGCTGCTCGCGTCGGGAGGGCTTGAGCTCTTCGAGACGATGCGCGATCGGGGGCCCGTATTCTCGGCGGCGCTGCTCACGTTTATTCTTCTCGCGCTCCTGCGATGGGGCTTCTCGCTTGGGCTCGACGTGTGGCACGCGCAAACGCTGGGCGCTACGCGACGCGGCTTTTCGCTCGCGTTTCACCAGTTGGGCGTGCGCGTCGCTGGCGGAGTCCCGACGGGCCTATTCCTCGCCGCGGCGTGCTCTCCGCTTTACGCCATTCGCGACGTGCCCATCGCGTCGCTCACCACGCGCGGGAACCTCGTGCTTGCGCTTGGTCTCGCCGTTCCCTCGCTCGTTCTCGCGGTGCTGGCGATGGGGGTCGAGCGTGTCGCACGCGGCTTCGTGTCGAGCGTGGACGAAGGGTTCATCTCGGCGTGGATGCGCGCGACCAGGACGATACTCGCCGGCGATTCGCACGCGTTCGGAGCAAGCGTCCTTGCGGTCGTCGCGACGTTCGCATTCGGGGTTCTCGCAGCGCTCGTGGCACGCGTCGGTTATGGCGCTGGCCTCGTGGCGTCACAGACGTTGCTCTTTTTCGCCGCGTACCTGCGTGCACGAGCCTTCGCTCGCGCCTCACGTGAGGCGCTCACAAAGTCCGTGTAGAGTGCATCGGGCGCGCGCGAGAGGCCGCACGCCGCGAGCTCACGCCGGCGTGTTGAACGCGCGGAAGATACGGTCGTGGAGCCGGGCGGCGCGGTCCCATCCGCGATCGAGGCGGACCATGCGACGGCGAAGTCGGGCCGCCGCGATGGTGCCGTAACCTTGACGAGCACGCTGACACGCAGCCGTGAGAGCCTCCGGCGACGCGTCGAGGAACGTGAATCCGGTGCCCGTTTCGCATGAGGCGTCCGCGTCGACGACCGTGTCGGCAAAGCCGCCAATGGCGCGAACAATGGGAGCTGTGCCGTAGCGTTGCGCGAGGCGTGCGAGGGTGGCCGTGGGCTCTTCGCGGTGGGGGGCCAACAGCCAGTCCGCGCCCGCGATCGCGCGATGCTGCAGGGCTTCGGTTGGAGCTTTGAGAATGCGCAACGAGTCGCCGAGGGTTTCGGCGAGGGCCACGAAGCGCGAGACGTCGGCCTTGCGATTCGTCACGAAAATGGCCACGCGGGCCTCGGTGCTGGCCACGATCGCAGGGATAGCGGCAAGCAGCGTGTCGGCTCCGGACGCCTCGTCGAGCGCGGTCAGGGCGACCGCAAGAGGCGCATCGCCTTCGAGCGCGAAGCCCAGTTCGGCAAGCAGCGCACCTTTGCAGCGAGCCTTGCCGGACGCGTCCTCGGGATCGAAGTGCGCGGGAATGTGAACGTCCGTGGCGGGCGACCATCGCGCGCTGTCGATGCCAGGTTCGATGGCGCGCGTCGTGCCCGTACGCACGTGAAGCGCGTCGGCGAGCGTGCGACCAAACACGCCGTCTCGCGCGTCGCGGAGGACGGTTTCGCCCGGAAAAAACACCGCGTCGGCAAGGGTGACGGCCATCGCGAGCGCGCGAAAACCTTCGGTCGACGTCGTCGCTGAACCCGTGAGCGCAGGAGGGAAACCAAGCGCGGACGTCGCCTCACGCGGAATCGCCCCTTGGCTTCGCGGGTCGTGAACGGACACCACCGCGCGCGTGGTGCGCAGCGCCGGTTCGCTGTCACGCAGCAGAGCGAGATGCCCTGCGGCGAGCCCCGACGATGAGTCGTTGAGGTGAAGGATGTCGACCGGCTGCCCTTGGCGCGAACGCACGATGGCGAGCTCCGCGATCGCGCGTCCGTAGATCGAAGCGCGCCTTGCTTGCTCCGCCGTGCTCTCGCCCGCAGCGAGAAGCGCGTCGCGTTCGCCGAACGCATTTTCGCAGTCGAGGAGAATGAGCTCCACTTGCGATGGCAGGCGACCGTCGTACACGGTGACGTCGATGCGCTCGCCCGCGAGGTCAAACGAGAGTGGCGTCAAGCGTCGCGCCACGAAGAGGCCGGCGGCTTCAAACTCGCGGAGGCGCGGGGCCACAATCGTCACCGAAGCACCGAGGAGCTTCAAGTGCTTGGGCAGGGCCGCAGCCACCTCGGCGAGCGCGCTCGATCCGGTGAACGGTGCGACGTCGGTCGTCGCGAACAGAATATCCATCGCCTTTGCGCGTACCACGTTTGCGGCGTCGACCACAGCTTCCGCCGCTCGCAGAACCCGCGTCCCGTACCGCTCGCGTTCCACGGAAACCGTGCGAAACAGGTCGGATGCCGCATGCGATTCGGACGCATTGTGAACCCGTGTGAATTGTTGTGAACCTGCCGATGCCGTCATCGCGGCTGCACAGCGGCTGCACATGGGCTAGCCGTCGTCGCATGCGTTCGTGCTTGCTCGTGTCCACGTGCCGCCCGTGTGAGGGCGTTTGAGTCGCTTCGTTGCCGGTCGAGCCGAGGCTAGGCGATGACGCGCGTGAAGATCGACGACGGGAGCGTTGTTCGTCCCGAGGGCGTCGACGAAGCCGCGGTCAGGTCCATTTTTCGTGTGCCCGCCGAGCGCGCGCGCCAGCGTCTCGACGTCTTTTTGCATCACGAGTTTCGCCGCACGAGCCGCACGCGAACCCAGCGAATCATCTCGCTTTCCGCGTTCGACCACACGGGCAAGCCCCTACGCTCGAATCATCGCCTCCACCCCGAGGAGCTCGTCGTCCTTTGGCGCGCGCCGTGGGACGAAGACCCGGTGCCGACGGACATCCCGACCGTCTTCGAAGACGACCATTTGCTCGTCGTCAACAAGCCCGCAGGCGTCCCCGTTCACCCCACGGCCCGCTACCACCACAACACGGTCATTCGCCTCCTGAAGACCGAACGCCCCGGCCAGTGGCTCTCGCTCGCGCATCGCATCGATCGCGAAACGAGCGGCGTCCTCATCCTCGCCAAACACCCCGAGGCCGACAGGCGCGTCAAGCGCACCCTCGAAGCGCGTGAAGGCATCGAGAAGCGCTACCGAGCCATCACCTGGGGCGTTCCCGAACACGAGGGAAAGAAGGCATTTCGCCTCGTGCGCAACGTCGAACTCGACGCTCGGCACAACACCGGCGTCCGCATGCACGTGGTCCCCGACGGCCAAGGCCTCTGGGCCGCAACGCGCTTCGAAGTCCTCGACGAACGACGCTCACTCCAAGGCAACCCTTACGCGCTCGTTCGCTGCGATCTCGAAACCGGGAGGCAGCATCAAATACGCTTGCACCTTGCAAGCATCGGGTTCCCCATCGTCGGCGACAAACTTTACGGCCCAGACGACTCGCTGTTCGCGAAGGGCGCCGACGGTCACCTCACCGCGGAGGACTTCGAACTCCTCGAATTGCCTCGCCATGCGCTGCACGCTTGGCAGCTTGAATTGCCTCACCCGATGACCGGCGAGACCTTGCTCCTTGAAGCGCCGTTTCCTCGCGATGTGAGCGATTTTTGGGCTTCGCTGGTCCTCTGAAAAGGGCGAAGACGGCCCTAGCGATCGGACGGGCGTGGAGGACGGTGTGAGGCTGAGCGGGACGGTGGTTGGCGGGGGCGTGGCGGCGCTTGGTGCCGATCGGTGGCGATCGGACGGGCGTTGCTTCGCTTCGTTGCCTCGGACGTGACTCCAACCACGTCCACCCTTGAATCGCTTCACTCCCGTGGTCGATCCTTGCCTCGGCTTCCTCAGACTCCGCAGCGCCACGTCCGTTCGCCTCCTCTCATCCCCGCTTCTTGTGGCGAAGATTTTTTGGGGAATTGGAGGGAGGAGCGGAGAGGGAGAGAGAGAGAGAGAGAGTTGGAGAGTTGGAGAGTTGGAGAGAGGGCGGGCGGGAGAGCTCGCGACAGGCGTTCTCGCGCTTTTCAGTCGCATCGACCCCGTATCGCGGCGTGCGAGTCAGCATAAAAGCTGGTGGGCGTCGTCGGGGGCGCGGCAGCAGGCGCTCGCCCCGACCGTAAACGGGTTTAGTCTTTTGCTTCTACTCGGATGAACTGCACGCGGCGGTTCATGGCTCGGTTTGACTCGCTGCTGTTGGGTACGATCGGACGCGACATTCCGTAGCCCTTCGCCACAAGTCGGTCCTTCGCCACTCCGTGCTTGAACAGGTAGAGCCGCACCGACTCGGAACGCGCTTGCGACAGCTTCATGTTGAACTTGTCGCCTCCGACGTTGTCCGTGTGGCCCTGCACCTCGATGCGGAACTGCGGATTCGCCACGAGCACGTCGCGCACGGCGTCCAGGATGAAGAAGCTGTCCTTCTTGATCGTTGCCTTGCGGAAGTCGAAGTTGATCTGTTGCGTGATGCGAATCTCGCTCGACGTAACAATGACCGGCCCCTGCGCCTTGACCGGGCAACCCGATCGGTCGCCGCCCGCTGGCCCTGGAATATTGGGGCAGAAGTCGTCGACGTCGAGCACCTGGTCGCCATCGTTGTCAGGCTCCGGACAACCGTCGTCGTCCTGGAATCCGTCGCGATCTTCACGCTCCATTCGGCAACGGTCCGCGCTGTCAGGCACCCCGTCCGCGTCGTCGTCCACGTCCGGACAGCCGTCGTCGTCTTGATAGCCGTCGCGATCTTCTGGCTGTAGAATACACAGGTCGGCGCTGTCGGGGATGCCGTCCGCGTCGCTGTCAGGGTCGTCCGGGCAGCCGTCGTCGTCGATGAAGCCGTTCCAGACTTCGCGCACGTCAGGGCAGGCGTCGCGGTCGTCGGGGATTCCATCGCCGTCGCGGTCACCGGGGCTAGGTGGCTTCTCGAGGCAGTGCGCCGGTTCGCTTCGCAACGACGCTGACCTGGCGTTTTCCTGGGCGATCGCGATGTGCTCTTCCGCGTCTTCCATGTCGCCGCGGTCGAGGGCGTCCACTGCGAAACGCAAACGCGTCTCCGCTTTCGCGAGCTCGACGGGCGCGCATCGCTCGGCCCCGCGTAGACGCGCGCTTCGAACGGACTCCTCGAGGCCGCCGGTTTGCACGTGAAGCGCGTCGGCTCGTGTGCACCCGGCCGCACAGCCCGCGAGGGCAATGCATGCGACAACCACGTACGAAGAAGTGCGTCGGCTCACAGGTCGTCCTCGTCCGTGGTCGACTTCTTGACGGGCTTCACAGGCGCTTTCGGCGCGGGCCCCTTCGCGTTTTCCGTGGCGGGCTTCTCGCCGCGAGCAAGAGCCTCGGCCGTCGTGGCGTGCACCGTGGCGAGGTCGTCGTACGCGAGCGCCTCTTGACCGTGGGCCGCCATGGCCTCGACCTCCGCCTGCGCCAAGTACTGCTCGGCGAGGGCCAAGTGGTACGGGGCCTTCTCCGAGGCGTTCGCCGCGCGCGCGCGTTCAACCGCCCGATGGGCACTCAGGCCCTTCGAGATGTGAAGCACGCCTCCGCAGCCGGCGACGAGTCCACAAGCCATCAACGCAACGACAGTCAGCCGCATATGGTTACTCGGGTATCAGCGGGCAACTTGCGGCGCAAGCACCGAGCATGCGGTCAGATGCGGCGGTAGAGGCCGACGACGATTCCGAGGAGCATCGTGGGTCGAAAGTCCACGGCCCGCACCAAGATAGGGGCCATGTCCTTGTTCGCCGGCTGGAACCGAATGTAGTCGGGCTCCGGGTAGTAATACTTGCACGTCGCCTCGTCGCCGATGAGCGCGACCACGATTTCGCCGCGGCGAGCCGTTTGCTGGCGACGCACGAACAAAATGTCGCCCGTGTGAATGCCCGCCTCGATCATCGAGTCGCCGGAGACGCGAAGGCCGAAGACGTCGCCTTGCCCGCGAATCATCGAGCGGTCGACGCGCAACGTGTCGAGCACGTGTTCGTCCGCAAGGATGGGAACGCCGGCAGCCACGCGCCCAAGGACCTTCACTTCGATGAAGTCGTCGTTCGCGGGCGTCTTGTGGCCGAGCTCGTCGGCGGCGTCGTCGAAGGTGAGCTGCTGGCCGAGGCCGGTCGGTCGCAGCGCGCGCGACTTCATGTCCTCGCGGCGCAGGT
>CAIQDA010000182.1 GCA_903870415.1 uncultured delta proteobacterium | reverse complement strand
GCAAGAACGCGCCGGTCACCACCATCGTCGTTCCGCTCCTTCGCGTGGACGCGTCGCTCTGGAACCTTGCTTTTGCCCGCACGAAACGCATCGAGCGCGTGCGCGTCGAAGGCCTTTCGGTGGAGGCGATGCGTTACGAGCGCGATGAGGACGACCCCGAGAAGGGCAAGGACGACGACGAGGACGATGAGTCAACGCCCCTTGAACTTGCCAAGACCCTCGCAGGCCTCGGGCAAGCCGGCGTGGCGCTCGGATCGCTCGACCTTCGCCCGATGACGTTCGTGACGGAGCGTCGCAGCCTGACAACAGGAAAAGTCGTTCGCCTCGCGGTCGCAGGTCTCGAGGCCCATGCGTCGTTTGATCGGGGCTCGCTCGCGGTCGCACTCGGCGCTGTTGAGGTCCCGATCGTTCTGGCCGTCACGCGCAGCGGTGCGGCGGAATCCGAGGAAAAAGCCAGTCTTTCCGTGAGCGCCTCTCTTGGAATCATTCCGGGCGGCACCCTCGATGGCTCGCTCGCGGTGAGCCTCCTCGACCAGACGTTCGATGCCCGAGCGCCGCGCAAGTCGAAGCTTCTCGCGGCGTCGATCCACGCGACAACCGACGTCGCTGCACAAGAGGTTCGCCTTTCGCCTGTCACGTTCGACGTCCTCGACGGCATCGTGGCGGGAAGCGTCGACGTCGTGCATCGGGACACGCCAAAGGGGAGCGTGGTGAGCGTGCGTCGCGCATCGGTGAACGTGCAAGCTGCACGGATTCCCAATCTGCTCGCAACGAGTCTTGCTTCGCGTGTCGAACTTCATGACGCGGAGCCCCTGCATTTGGAGGCACAAGCGCTCTCGTTCGGCCCCGGCGTCGTCATGGGGCCTGAGGCGTTCGTGACGCTCGACGGCACCGTGCGCGACCTGCGCCTGCGTCTGCGTGACGAGGCGCTCGCGGTGCGAGGACTCGCGTGTACCGGTCGCATGAGCTTCGGCGAGGGAGGCGTGCCTGGAGGGAACCTGCACGTTTCTCTTGCGCACCTTGAAGCTCCGCAGGGCATCCAAGTGGACGGTGTGGAAGCTTCCGTCGACGCCTCATTGGTGCCGCGTGCCGGTGCGCGAGCGGCCGGTGCATCACCGACGGGCACTGCGTCCGCCCCCAAAGGCGATGCGGCCGCTCTGCATGCGAACTTGCGCGTCAAAAACCTCACGATCGGCTCGGAGGCGCTTCACGGACTCAACGTCGATGCGCGGGGAACACTTGATGGCGAGACGCTTCTCAAGCCCTCGCTTGCCCTTGCGATCGCTGACCTCGACGCTGCCTCGTTGAAGGTATCCGGTGTCGCGATGCAGATCGACGGACCTCCGTCGCTCGTCGTATCCGCGAAGCCTCCGTTCGATGTTTCCACGAGTGCGCACGTGTCGGTCGCATCGGCGTCCGCAAGCGGGGGCTTGGTGTCGGTCGAGAACGTGGCCATGACGCTCGCAATCGAGGGCCTGTCGAGCGCCGCGCGACCGATGGTCACGGGAACCATCCGGAGTCTTCGCATTGCCAATGGCCAGGGAAAAAAGGCTGAATCGCGCGTTGCGTTCGACCTCGCGGCGGACGCTCCGATGAATCTCTTCGCGGCGCCGGCCCCGCTCCCGCGCGTGCACGCGCACCTTGATGCGTTTCTGGCGAAGGTATCGCTCGCGGCCACGCCGCACGGCAAGGGCGCTGACGTTCATGCGACCGTCGACGTTTCCTCGCTCGCGGGCATCGCGCCACTCCTGCCCGCGAAGGGCCCCACGCTCTGCCCGAAGTCGCTCGGACGCACGACACTCGCGCTCGCGCTCGACGGATGGGCAGCGGAGGGCGTTCTTCCGAAGGGCCACGCTCGCATCACGGGTCTCGAACTCTGTGGCGCTCCGATCGCAGCAAAAGCTGGGCTCGTGACCGTGGCGTGGGACCCGGTGCGTGCAGCCGGTGAGGTGCACGCGCGCCTGGGCCTCGAACGAATCGCGATTGGCGATGACGCGGCGGCAACGCGCAGCCTTGAGGTGGACCTTCGAGCGAGACGGGCAAGCGTGAGCAGTGGCGAGCTCGTCCTCGACGCGAAGGGCGAACGGATGCCTGCGATGCACCTCGCTGGAAGCGTTGCCTACGCCGCGAAAGACAAGAGCGTCACGTTTGGCCTCGACGCGAACCTCGAACATCTTGAGCTTCTTCCCGCGCAGCTTCGCGCTTCGGGGCCGAACGGGATCGACGCGCTCGGGGCGCTACGCGTCAATGGCGAGGGAACGGCCAAGGGTTTGCTCGATCGCTGGGACGCGTCGGGCGTGGTCCTCGCGCCACAAGCGTTCACCGTTTCCTCGGGTCACCTGAACGTGAAGGCGTCATTGCAAAATGCACGTATTCATGGCGCGAAGAACGCGAACGCGTCGGTTGGTTCAACGTCTCTCGAGGCTGCGATCGTCAAGAACGCGCGCAGCGTCACGATGAACGGAACGTTCGCCGTCGATGGCCTTGAGGCGGAGAGCGCGGCGGGCGGCGGAAAACTCGATGGCGTAAGGGCCATCGTCTCGCTTGCGTCCGCGGACGGCGAGAAGCTTGAGGCGCACGTGAGCGTGGACGCGGCCGAGGCGACGGTTCGCGGAAAGCAGCGCATTTCGCTCGGAAAAGTCTCAGTCGTGGCCGACGCGAAGGGGAGCATGAACGAGGCGATTTCGATCACCCGTCTCGAGCTTTCGTCCGCGGGTCTTGGCACCGCGTTCTCTGCAACGGGCTCCCTCGACCTTCGTCCGCGGACCGCGGCCGTCGGTGTCGGAGAAGTTGTCGTGGTGGGCCGTGAGTCCGCGTACTTGCGCGGCACGCTGACGCAAGACCTTGCGCCTCTCGCCGCGTCCATTCCTGGCCTTGGCGCGCGTGGGCGCATTCGTGCGCCGCTCGTTGTCGCGGCGGGCAATCGGTCGCTCGTGCGCATCGATGGAACCGTCGAGCTGACGGGGGTTTCCGTGGACTGGCTCGGCGGGTCCATCGAGGGCGTCGAAGGTCGCGTGCCGATCGTGGAAGACCTGCGAATCGACGGGGATTCCATTCGCCTCGTTCCGTCGTCGACGAACGCATTTTCGCGCGAGCGCTTCGAGGACCAGCAGCCGCTCGTCGCCGAGACAGCGTTCGTTCGCGTGAAGCGAATCGTTGTCGGGGAGCACGAGTTCGGCCCGCTTGGTGCGAGCGTTCGCATCGACCGGAACACGCTTGCGATCGACCGCCTGGAGTTGCGCGCGCTCAACGGTTCGATTGGCGGGCGTCTCTTCGTCGATGTGCGAGGGGCCGATACGCGGCTCGACTTTCGCGGCGACGTTTCCGGGCTCGAACTCGCGGCGGACAAGAAGCCCCTCGACGCGCACTTGGCGATTCGTTTGAAGCCATGGAGGCGTGCCCTCGAGGGCCGCGTGGATGTGGCGCGCACGAGCCCCGATCAGCTGCGTTTGGTCTTGGATCTCTACGACCCATACCAGGAGAACGTCAGCGCCAACCGTGCCCGTCAAGCGCTCGCACTCGGTTACCCCAAGTCCGTGCGCATGCGCTTCCTCGAAGGGTTTGCGTCGCTCGGCATCGAGCTCGGCGGACTCACGTCTGCGGTGCGCATCGACGAAACGCGCGGTGTCCCCATCGCGCCGATGCTTGAGAAGTCGCTCTTGCCCAGTCTCCCGAAGGAGCCGCCACAGCTATGAATCGTTTCATCGTTCCCGCTGCACTTGGCCTCGCGGCCTGGATGGTTGCAGGTTGCATCAAAGCGCCTGAAGTCGTCATCGTCGACAGGCGCACGGCGCTCGAGCTGCAGGCCGGTGGGCGGAACGTTCCGCTTGAAGAAAAGCTCGAACAGGCGACCATTCGGCCCGGCGCTACGCCGTTCGAAACACGCGAGGTCGGAACGGCCGTGGCGCGGAGTTTCGATCGCGACGACGAAGGTTCGACGGATGCAGACCTCGCGGATTCGCTCCTCGAAAAAGCGTGCCTCGCGGAGGGCTTTGAAGGCGTCCTCGTCGAAACGCCGGCCACGTGCAACAGCACCGCGGAGGTCGCGATCGTTGGAGCTCTCGTCGAGCGCACGAACCGTCACCGTCGGCAGCTCTGGCAGCTCATGGTTCGCAAGCAGGCGGGTCTCACGGAGGGCGAAGCCTCACGCGCATGGCGAACGGTGCACCTTCGCGACATTCCCTGCGGGGCGCGCATCGAGCGATTTCCCGGTCAATTCGAGGTCAAGGCGTGCCCATGATGCGCGGCTCATCGCGGCTCATCGCATGCGTGATGATGGTTCCCGCTCTTGCGGCGGCGGAACTGCGTCCGCTTGTGCGCCTCACAGCTGGCCGTAGCGACGAGTTCGCTCAGAGTCCCGATGCTGCGGGCGACCGCTTCGTCTTCGTGAGCACCGAGACCGTGTCGCCGCTCGTTTCTATCGCTACGCGCCGACGCCTTGAGGCGCGCGTTCTGTTCGACGAGGGAGCTCCTGTCGCGACGCCGGTTCTGAGTCCTGACGGGCGCGCCGTGGCGTACGTGTCGTTCAAGGACGACGCGAAGGGCGACATCTGCGTGCGCACTGTCGATCGCACATCAGACGGAAAATGCCTGACCGGAAGCGCGAGCCGAGACGCGAGCCCCCTCTGGGCACCGGATGGCAAGAGCCTCGTGTTCGTCGCGAGGCGAGGCGTGGATGGGGTGCCCGAACTTCGAAGCGTCTCCATCGACAGCAAGCCGCCCGGAGCGAACGACGACGCGGGAACTTCCCTCGGCATTCGCGGAGTTGCTTCGCCGAGCCGGAGTCCGGACGGGCGTTACGTCGCGTACGTTCCTCTCGAGGCAGCCTCCGAGTCCGTCGGCGTGGGGCTCGCGCCTCGTGGCCGCGCGCGCGTTCGCATCGTGGACCTTCAGCACGTCGATGGACCGCCTGTCGACGTTGCGGTGCCCTTTCCAGGAATTAGCGCGTTCCCAGCATTTTCGCGGACAGGAGATTACGTATACCTCACGCAATACGCGAACGATACGAACTCCGATGGGGTGCTCGACGGTCGCGACGCGGGGATCATTTTGCGCGTGCCGTTTCGCCGGTCGCCGTCGGGCGAACCTGTCACCGATGGGGCCAAAGCCGAGCAGCTCACGACGGCGCAGATGGGCTGCCAATACCCGACCCCTGCAGCGAAGGAGCTCTTCCTCACGTGCGCGAAGGATGGGTCTCTCGACGTCTACGCCATCGCACTCGAGGGTCGCCTCGCCGGGAATTTGAGCGATGCTCAGCTTGCGGATGAAGCGGCGAGTGCGCGCTCGCGCTTCGACAAGTTGCTCGTGCGTACGCGGCAGCTTTCCCGGTCAAAAGACAGGGAAACGGAGCGAAGCATCCTCCGATCGATCGTCCGTATTCACCTGTCACTTCGGGAGTTCGACGCGGCTCAGTTTTACCTCGAACGCTTCGCTGTCCTCGCGGCCTCGGAGGCGGAGAAGCGTGAGGCGTCGCTCCTTGGCGAACTCACGGCGCACCGGTCTGCGGAGTACGCCCTCGGTCGCGGGGAGCTCTCGGCTACGTTCGTCGCGGAGGCCGAGTTGCGCCTCGATCGGGTGACGCCTTTCCTGACTGGATTCGATGCGCTCACCGAGGCTCTTGCGCTCGCGGTGGCATCGGAGATCAACGATTCGCTCGGCGAAGAAGACGTGGCGATGGATCTCGCCCGGCGCGTTCCGTGGTCGAAGTTGAAGGACGGGGACATCATCGCGCTCCTCGGAAAAAGTCAGGTCGAACTCACACGCCGAATGGACGACAGGGCCGCGCAGACAGCCCTTGATCGCCGCCTCGCGGCTCACCCCGCGCTCTCCGAAGGGGCCCAGCTTGGATGGGGCGCGCGGCTCGTGCGCGATGCGGTCCGCGGCGTGAAGAAGGGGGCACGGGACACGGCGCTCGCGACGCTTCCCTCGGGCGGCGAGGGGTCTGGCTCGTCGGCGTTTCGCGTGGGTGTTGCGCGCGCGCTCTTGAGGCTGGCACCGGAGACTGAAGAGTCCACGCGAGCCGAACTCTTCGCCATGTACGTGGCGAACGAAGGTTTCGAGCGACGTCGCGCCCTCATCGAAGCCACAATGCGGGCGGCGGCCGATGCAAATGCTGGACTTTTGCTCGCCAACTTCGCGAAGACCTGGGTTGGCTTTGTCGATCAGGAAACGGCCGAACGGCCTTACGCCGAGGCCCTTTACCGCGGCGTCATGCTCGAACGCGCGTACCTCTCGCGTGCCAAACGGCAATTCGCTGGAGCGCGTGCGGACTACTTTGCGGTGCTCCTCGTCACCGACTCGCTCGAAGCCATCGAAGGCTTCGTCGACATGCGCCGTGCGGAAGGGAAGGGCGACGGGCTCGACGACCTGCGTGGGCGCTTTGGTTCGGACGACGACATACGCATGCAGTTTGCACGGGCCTACTTGGAGACGCAGCGACTCGGCGCGCTCGAAGGCGAAGCGCACGAACAGCTCGCAAGCGCGATTATTGAGAGAATTGACAGGGTTGCAGACCGCTTTGGGGCGACGTGCGAATTGCAGCATCTTTGGTCCGTCGTCGAAGCTCAGCGCTTTCTTCGAAGCGGTTCGTCGGACCTCGCGTCGGCGGCAAAGGGCCATGGGCGTTTGGCGATGGACCTGTGCACGGACCAGCCGCGCTACCTGGCCTCCGTTCGAACGCTTCTTGCGACGGTGGAGGCCGCGCTCGGAAACTTCGGTGAGGTCGTCTCGATGCTGTCGGCGCGAGCACTGCTGCCAAGCACCGATGCGGGCGAAGCTCTCGCACTCTGTTTGTTGAAGGCTCGCGCCCACTACCGCTTGGGCGAGGACGATGGCGCGCGAGGAGCGGTCGAAAACTGTGGAAAATTACTCGCAGATGACGCGTCGCTTGCGCAGTTTCAGAAGCTGCTCACGCATCGACGTGCTCTCTACGCGCTCGGCGCGGGACGCTTTGAAGATGCCGCGCTGCTCTTTGACGAGGTTGCGAAGAGCTCCGCGACGCTCGGCGATGACGACGCGCAACGGCTCGCCAACGCCCTCGGTCTTGCGGCGAGCGAACTGGGTCGCGGCCACGGTGCGGAGGCCCTTGCCGCCGTGGTGCAAGCGCGCGCTCTCGTGGCCACCGGAGCCAAAGCCCCACTCGGTCCTCACGGTCGTGCGCTCGTGCGCGGCACGCTTGCCGAGGTAGAAACCTGGCGTCGCGATACGTCGATCCTTCTCGACGGGTTCACGGGTGAAGCCCACGTTCTGCGCGGCGACCCGAAGTCGGCGGAGCCTTTCGTGGCGTCTCGCATGGCGACTCTCGAAGCGCGCTTTAAAGCCACGGGGCTCGACGAGGACCTTGAGGCGCTCGCGATGGGGGAAGCGCGACTTGGCGACGTGCTCGTGGCTGCGGGGCGCCGTGCCGACGCGCTCGGTCACTACGATCATGCGTTGAAGCTTCTCGACGATTGGGGCCGCCGCACCGGGACCGCTTACGGTGACGCGGCGGTCGACGTGCTTCGCCGCTATGGATTTATGGCCGTTTCGGAGGCCCCCGAGGTCCGGCGCGAGGCCCGGAGCCGCCTCGACCGCGCGTTCACCGTGCTTGCCCGAACACGGGACCCAAAGCGTGCCCGTATTCGTGACGAGCTCGCGGCGACCCTCGCGCTGCTTGGCGACGCCCCGTCGGGCGTGGCAAGCTCGCCCCCATGAACGCCTCGCGCATCCTCGTCGCCGCCGCCCTTGCCACTGTCTCGCTGCAGCTCGCGGGCTGCAGCGCCGCTGAGGACGCAGTAACAGGCGGAACGAGTTCGAGCGGATTCGATGCAGTCTACACCGGTGTCATCGGCAAGAATTGCAACGGCTGCCACGGCACGAGCGCGCCCGGCTACAACCCGGGCGAGACGGAATCGAGCCTCGACTTCACGAGCGCGGACGCCGCGTACAACTCGCTGAAGGGACAGTCTACGGGCCTCACCGGCAACTTCGCCGCGTGCAACGGCAAGGCCTTCGTTGTCGCGGGTGACGCGTCGAAGTCGCTGCTCATGGCCTCCATCGAGAACGCCACGCGAAAGGGCTACGCCAATGGCGCGTGCACGAGTGCGTCCGTGTCGGCGATGGAGTCGCGCGGCGGAGCGCTGACCGCGGCGCAAGTCTCCCTCGTGCGTGACTGGATCAACGCGGGCGCAAAGCGCTAACGCCGCGAACGAGTTATGGCCGGCGCCCGAGCGAGACGAGTCGCCAGGTATTTTGCCCGTGGTTGTGCAGGTGCACGCGAACGAGCGAGCCGGCGGCATGCGGCTGCGTTGGGGTGACGTTTTCGAGGTCGATCGAATCGGTCGACGGAATCGGAACCGTGCGGTCTACAAGGACTTCGTC
>CAIQDA010000181.1 GCA_903870415.1 uncultured delta proteobacterium | reverse complement strand
GACACCAGTGCGCACAGCCCATCCTGCGCCGCTTTGGTCTCGAGAGCACGGTGCGCGCGTCGCTTGCGCCGTACAACACCTTCGAAGACCTGGTCGCGCTCGTGGCCGCTCTGTGTAAAATGCAAGGAACGCGCTGAGGGGAGTTTCTTCCTTGGCATGAGCCCTTCGCGAGGCGATCGCTCCCGCAACGGAGAGGTCGCCTCGTCTTCGTTTTGCCTTTTTTCGGAGGGAAGGCAGGACGACCGAGGCAATCACCCGGGAAATCGATAAGCTTGCAGGCACCCCATGAAGATCATCAGCGTGCGCGAGATGCGCGAACTCCAGGAAAAAGGCGGCGTTGACGTCGTCGACGTGCGCGAGCTCGAAGAGTGGTTCACCGGTCACGTTCCCGGTGCGCGTTTCGTGCCGCTTGCGCAGCTTCGTGCCGACGTGCGTGGCGCGCTTCCGAACGACGACGTGATCTTCGTGTGCGCGAAAGGCGGTCGAAGCGCCACTGCGGCCCAGCTCGCCGAGAGCGTGGGCAAGGAGCGCGTTTACAGCCTCGACGGCGGAACCATCGGGTGGGTGAGCGCGGGCTTTGAGGTCGTGGTGCCCGAGCGTGCGGCGTCGAGCGAAGGCGTTCAGGGGGTGTCGGGCGAGCATCCGGTCATGGGCGACGAACCGGCGCTCGATGCGCTTGTAGCTGTGAATTTGCGCCAATTTCGTGCGGCACAGGGATGGAGCCTCGATGACCTTGCGCGCGAAGCGGGCGTGAGTCGCACGCTTCTCGGGCAGATCGAAATCGGGCGCGCGGCACCGAGCATCGGGATCATTTGGAAGATTGCCCAAACGCTGGGCGTGCCCTTTTCCGCTCTTCTCTCCACGGAGGCGCGAGGCGGCACGGCGGTGACCCATCGCGCGACGGCCAATCGCTTGCAGAGTGCAGATGGTCGCTTTCTCTCGCGTGCGCTCTTTCCGCTCGGCGACCCGCACGCCCCGGAATTTTACGAGCTTTGGCTCGCACCGCACTCGCGCGAAGACGCCGACGCGCATCGACCGGGCACGCGCGAAAACCTCGTGGTCACCGCGGGCACCCTTGAGCTGCACATTGGCCGTGACGTGCGCACGCTCCACGCCGGCGACGCCGTGGTCTTCACCGCAGACGTTGCCCACAGTTACGTGAACACCGGCCGCGACGAGTGCTGGATGTACCTCGTGATGAGCTACCCGAAAGTGTGACGGCCTCGCGTTACGCCTGCACGGCCCCTGGCGTGACGGCGCCCAAAATCGCTCGCCAATTTTCGATGCGCTCGCTCCAGTCGGGACGGTCTTCCTTGCAGAGTGCATCGAAGATCGCCTGCGCGTCGGAGCGGCGCTCGAGACCGAGGTAAGCCTTCATGAGGTTTGCGCCCGCGAAGAAGTCGTGGTGCTCGGCAACGAAGAGCGGAGCCACGCGGTCGGCGAGCTCTTGGAGACGTCCGGCTTTGCCCAAGTCGCCGCTCATCTGAAGGAGCAAGTCCGAAGGTGCCGGTCGCGGAGCCATCGCGATGGCCTCGTCGTGAAAGCGCGCAGCCTCGTCGAATTGCTTGTGTTTGAGCGCATAGCCGGCTCGCACCACGCGCGCGCGCCAGCTTCCAGGCAGCTCGGCGACACGCTCGCAGGCGTCGCGGGTGCCTTCGTCTCCGCCCTTGAGGCGTGCGCGGTCCAAGAACCACGCGAAGCCAAAGTCTTGGTTCGGGTCGACGGTGAGCGCCTCCCACAAAAGATCGCCTGCGCGCGCGTCGTCGTCACGGCCTTCGTACACGCGGGCAAGGTTGCAGAGTACAAGGGATTCCCGGCCGTGTTTTTCGAGCGACTCCGTAAGCGCGCGGTCCGCGTCGTCGAGGCGATCGCACGCGAGGTAAACGGCACCCAGCAACGCGGCACCACGTGAGGGCGACGGATCGTTTTCCGCCAGAAAGATCGCGGGTTCAACGACGTCTGCTGCGAAGCCATCGACGATCGAGGCGACGAGGAGTCCGTAGAGCTGATCGAGGTCTTGTTTCGCCGCTTCAAGGTTTGGCTGGAGCACCTTTTCGCGCCACTCGCCGCGCGGCACTTTCACGACGCGCCCCTGCTGGTCGTAGACGTCGATCGTCTCGTCGTTGGCGTGGGCGGGGGCGGGGGATGGGCGGCTCACGGGCGGCGTCATGGGTGCGTGCGTACCCGCGTCTCGGTCGGGCAACAACCTTGGTGGACGCGACCGTTGTTTCCTTCGACGATTGAAAGAGACGGTGTTACCATTGCGCGCGATTGTGTTGCACAATCGACACATTGTCGTTCCTGTGAGTGGAACAATAAGGAAAAAGCGCATGAAACGCGTAACGAATCTCGGCTTGG
>CAIQDA010000180.1 GCA_903870415.1 uncultured delta proteobacterium | reverse complement strand
CGACGCGCAGCCCGACGCCGAGGAACGGCCGCTCGGTGAGCCCGAGGTGCTAGGGCTCGCGCTCGCCGTTGCGGCGCCCGTCGCGGGCGCCGTGGGGCTCGCGGTCACGGAGCGCGTCGGCGCAGGTGGCGACGGCGACGCGGACGCTGAGGGCGAGCCCGAGAAGGAGCTGGTCGTGCTTGGGCTAGTGCTCGCGCTCGGCGAGCCGCGCGGCGAAGCACTCGCCGACGCGCACGCGGACGCGCCTGCTGACGCGGAGGCCGTTGCCGTTGTGGAAGGCGTCGGTGCGCGCGGCGACGGAGAGGTGCTCGCACTCGCTGTCGGCGAGCCGCTCGCATCCGCGGCGCTACGGGCGTCATTACGTTCGACGCGGCGAGCGGCGAAATGCCTGCTGATCTCGCCATCCAGTGCATCGACACCGATCTCAAAGGTCGAGCCACGGTCGCGAAGGACTCTGGGCTCGTCTACCGACAGTCGCTGCATCGCTTGGTGGGCACGGCCGAATGTCCGTAATGCGGCTGTCGAGCAATTTGAGGGACATCGCTCGTGCGTCCGTGCGCCTGTTGCGACGCGAAGAAAAAGTATGATCCGTCATCCACGACGTAAAGAACGAGTTCGACCCATCATTCCATAGAGGAGCAAATGAACATGATTTTCACACGACCACCGGCCGTGAGAGCCATCGCTCTCGCGTATCTTTTGAGCCCCCTCGGAAACGTGCTCCAGGCCTCGCTGATGAGCGGTGACCACTATACCGACGTGCTCGGGAAAGCCCTTTACGGGTTCGGAACGGCCGGGGCGTTGTTGGTCCTCGCGGGTCCAATCGCAGGCATTGGCATCTACTCGGGAAAGCGATGGGGCTTCGTAGCGTTTTTCATGCACGCGTTCGCGTTGCTAGTCGACAGCGCTATCCGTTTGTCGAGCGGGTCATTCGGGTACAAAGCCTCGATACTGCTGGTCGACCTCGCGGTGCTCGTGGCGGTCTCTATCGTCCTTCGGGAAGACATTCGAGCCCCATTCCTAAGCGAGGTAGAGCGCGGCTGGCGTCTTGGGAGGCGAATGCCGGCAACCGGCACCGTTCGAGTGAGTCTTGGGAGCGACTCGGTCGAAGTTCCCCTTGTGAATATCTCGACGACAGGTGTGCTGGTGAAGTGGGTAGGGGACTTGCCCGTTGTTGGAGCGAAAGGAACGATAGCGTTCACGGTCGAAACCGGGTCGGTTGAGCTTCCGGCTGGCGTGGTGCGAAGTACCGCCGAAGGCGTTGCATTCGGGTTTATGGAGCCAGCGTGGACCTCGCTGTCCGCCGTACTGCGTGCCGTCGTTGAGGCGGGCTGATTGTGCATCTTGTGAGCATGTGCATGAAATAATGCACAGCTGTAAACACGCACCGCAAGAAAGAATTCGTATAACTCTCGCGAATGCGGTTGCGGCGATGTGGCATGAGGCTTGCTCACTCCGCGTAGGACGTTGACTACGGAGTGACAGGATGAAGTTTCATAAGAAGGTTTCAGAAATCTTTTTGGGGCTCGCAGCCGGCCCGGGGAGAAGCTGAGATGTTAACGACCTCACAGTCATGTCTGGTCTTATGCCTTCTGGCGCTTGACGAAGGCGCTTCGCCGGTCTCAGGGCGCGAACTTGAGACAGTCCTCGAGCGGCGGCGCGCCCAGATGGTGTTCATTCGTGCCAAATGTGCGGCACTCGGTGAGCAGGATGAAATAAGCGACGATGACTGGGGCGTCGCAAACGCGTGGCTTCAGGAGTTATTGCCGAATGGATATCATCTCTCGATGCGTCCATTGCTTGCGGAGGTCATTGCAGAAATGGCGAGACCCACGATTCGGCGTCTTCTTGAGGCTGTTAGCGCTGTTGTCCAATGGGATGGAAATATCAGCGAAGGCGAAGCGCTGCTCTTCGACGATTTAGCGCGCGTGGCGAAACTCAATGACCGTTCATCGCGCGATGATCTTGATCGCATCGGTCGTCGTCTTGCTCGCGTCTCGTGAATGGGCATATCCAACTACCGAAAGGCCGGCCCGGCCATGCGACGCGCCGCCAGCATCAGCGGTGCTCGTAATTGCCACGAAAACGATCTCGCTGACGCCGTCTTCAGGACAGATTAAGTGAGACGCTATCGGAACGAATACCGTGCAGCGGCACTGTGAACCTTTACAATATTGCACACGCTGCCTTGCGCACCGCAAAGTCCAAGAGCTGCAAATCGCCGCGATAACCGATCCGGCACATATTTTGCTCATTCTCGCTCGTCTACACTTGCGCCCAGGGCTGCACAGAAAGCGACTATCATGATGTTCAAGCGTTACGGTTCGGTGCTGGCGGTGGGCCTCTCAT
>CAIQDA010000179.1 GCA_903870415.1 uncultured delta proteobacterium | reverse complement strand
TTGGCCTCGCTGGTTGGGGAGCGAGCTCCGCAAGTGGCCGCCCCGCTTTTGAGCCGCATGGCCCTTGAGCGGGCAGGGGAGTCGACGCTCGATCCGCGGATGCAGCAGGTCCTTGCGTCGGCCCTACGAGCGGGGCTCTCTGAGGTCGCAAGTCGAGGCGTTTCCCACGGGGCGGCCATTCTTGTCGAGTTGCCCTCGCGCCGCGTGCGAGCGGTCTCGTCGCAGGCGCAGGTCGGCGCAACATGGCTTGATGGAACGCTTGCACGTCGTCAGCCGGGCTCGACGCTGAAGCCGTTTCTGATCGCGGCTGCGCTGGAGGAGTTTGGCTCGAGCAACGTGAGCGTGCAGGATACACCCTTATCGTTTGCGGGTGACGACGACGTGTTCGAGCCGCGCAACTACGACGGTCGTTTCCATGGCGAAGTTCCGCTCGAAGACGTGCTCGCGCGCTCGCTGAACATTCCGACGCTGCGGGTTGTTGCGCGCCTCGGTGTTGCTCGGTTTCTCGATGATTTGCACGCGTTCGGATTCCTCTCGCTCGACGGCGATCCGTCGACGTATGGCGCAAATCTGGCCCTCGGCGACGCGGAAGTCACGCTCACGGAACTCGCCGAGGCGTACGCGACGCTTGCGTGCGATGGCATTCGTCGGAGGCTTTGCTGGAGCGAGCATGGCGGGTGCGACGGCACGGCCCATCAGGTTGTCGAACCCGACGTGGCCCGCATCGTGTCGCGCATGCTCGACGACGACCGTCACCGCAGTCCGACGTTCGACCGCGATGGGGTGTTCTCGGCGCCCTACGCGCTTGCGGCCAAGACGGGCACTTCGCGCGAGCACAGGGATTCATGGGCCATTGGCTACGGTCGAGCCTTTCTTGTAGCCGTTTGGATGGGGCGCGCCGACGGCGGTTTCACGCGCGACGTCAACGGAGCCCGCGGGCCAGGTCCTGTCGTTCGTGACGTCCTCGATGCGCTCGAGTCGGGCGTTGAGCCGTTCCCCGAGCCGAATCCCGCGCGATGGGTCGAGTCGTCCGAATGCCTCGAGACCACGGCCGGCGCGAAGGTCGCCGCGTGCGGTCGGACACGCCTTTCGTACCGTCGACGCGAGGCGAGAAATCAGCGCGTGCAAACCACACGTATAGGCTTGCAACCTAGTGAAAAACCTCACTTTGTGTTCCCGGCCGATCGCGCGCAATTCGAGATCGATGCGGCTCGCGGCAACGACGCGCAAGGCGTCCGCGTGCTCGTGGAGGATCGCGCGGGCGGGAGCGGTCTCGTGGTTCGTGACGGACTCGTCGTTATCGCGGTTACGCCGGGCAGGGCCGCTTCGCTTCCGCTCGTCGAAGGCGAGCATCGGTTGACGCTCGAAGCGAACGGGACGGTGATCGATGTTCGCACGGTGTTCGTTAGCGCGCCTCGCGCGGCATCGCGGCGCTCGCTTGGTCCTTCGACTCCCTGACGAAATTCGATAATCCGCTCGCTTCTGCACGCATCTCGGTGAATCGAACGCCGTGCGTCGTGCATTCTTTCCGGCGTGGGTGAAGGCGCGCTAGCTCACCGCGCATGGGCCTCACTCCGCGCTCTCTCGAAGCGCCTCTTCCGACGGGGATGCGCGATCGGCTTCCACACGAGGCGCACGCGCGTCGAGCTTTGGTTGACCGCGTTCTCGGGCGTACCTTCCGCTGGGGCTATGCGCTCGTGGAGCCGCCGAGCTTCGAGTTCGCGTCCGTGCTTGAGCGCGGGCTCCCCGGCGGCGAGGGTGCGGACGTCTTGCGTTTTGTCGAGCCGGAGTCCGGTGAGGTCGCTGCGTTGCGCCCCGACGTAACGCCCCAGATTGCGCGCATTCTCGCGACGCGCATGCGGGACGTCGCCCCGCCCGTTCGTCTCATGTACGTCGCGAACGTGGTGCGTCGCGCGAGCGCTGCATCGGCGGCACGACGCGAAGTGGCCCAGTTCGGCGTCGAGCTTGCGGGCCCCTCGGGTCCGCTTGGCGATCTCGAACTCCTCGGTCTCGCGGACGAGCTCCTTGCGGCGGAGGGGTTGTCGGGTCTGACGCTCGACCTCGGCGACGCGATGATCCTCGATGAAATCCTCGGTCAGATTCCTGTGCCGCGACGCACGGACTTGCACGCCGCGCTCGATCGCCGCGACCGTCGAGCGATTGACGACCTCTCTCCGGACCTCCCGGACGGCATTGGGCGTGCCCTTGCGAGCCTCTTGGAGCTCGACGACGATCCCGCAAGCATCGACCGCGCAAGGCCCATTCTGGCGCCGTGGCCGACCGCGTTGCATGCCCTCGACCGGCTTGCGGCGCTCGTGGGTCTCGCGAGGGACGCGAAGCTCGTCGCACGACTGCGTGTAGACCTCACGACGCTTCGCGGATTCTCGTATTACACGGGGACGACTTTCCAGCTTTTTGCCAGGGGCGCTGATGACGCGATCGTGTCAGGCGGTCGTTACGATTCGCTCGTCGCTCGCTACGGTCGCGACCTTCCGTCGTCCGGTTTCGCGATCGACCTTGAGCGGCTGTCGCGCCTCTCGGCGACACCACTCGCTGCGGAGGTCGTTCGGGTCGCGGTGGTAGGTGAGGGGGCCTTCGCCGCCGCGCGCGCGCTCCGTGCGGCGGGCCTCATCGCGGTGCACGGCGATTCATCGCAAGACGCGGAAGCGGCCTTCGTGGTGGACGCCGAGTCCTTCTCGCGTCGCGCAACAGGCGTTCGTTTTCTGTCTGAAAAACCAGTGGAGGCGCTCCTCGCGCATCTCCGCTCGGCGGCCTCCGAAGCCACGCTGGGTTGAACGCGTTCGCCTTCGTCCCGAGACGCTGCTAGGCGTCCGCATGTTCCCTGGAGCACGCTCATGGCTGGTGTGATCATTGTCGGCGCCCAGTGGGGCGACGAAGGCAAAGGCAAAGTCGTTGATATCTACACCGACGAGGCGGACTACGTTGTTCGCTACGCCGGAGGACCCAACGCGGGCCATACGCTCGTCGTGAACGGCGAAAAGGTTGTCGTACGGCTCGTTCCGAGCGGAATCCTGCGCCGCGACGCGATCTGCGTCCTCGGTCAGGGCACCGTCGTCGACCCGAAGGTTCTCGTCGGCGAACTCGACACGCTCGACGCCCGGGGCCTCTCTCCCCGCGATCGCATGAAGGTCGCGGAGCGCGCTCACGTGATCCTTGCATACCACATCCTTGTGGACGGCCTTCGCGAGGCCACAAGCGCAGCCATCGGTACGACGAAGCGCGGAGTGGGTCCGTGCTACGAAGACAAGGCAGCGCGTCGCGGGATTCGCTTGCGTGACTTCCGCAGCCGAGTCGACCTCGAAGCCCGTGTTTCTCGGGCCCTCGAAGCCTGGGGTCCGACCATCGTTGCGCTCGGCGGAACGGTTCCAACCGTCGAAGCCGTCGTCGACGACGCGTGGGACGCAGGGCAGAACCTGTTGCCGCTTCTCGCGGATACCGCGGCGTTGACCGAGGCGGCCCTCAAGGCCCGAAAGCGCGTTCTCTTCGAAGGCGCGCAAGGAACCTTGCTCGACATCGATCACGGCACCTACCCCTACGTCACCTCGTCGAGCGCCATCGCGGGTGGGGCATGCACGGGCGTGGGCATTGGACCTTCGCGCATCGACGCGGTCGTTGGCCTGGCGAAAGCCTACTGCACGCGTGTTGGCGGCGGTCCGTTCCCAACGGAGCTTGAGGGACCTGTCGCCGATCGCATCCGAACCATCGGTGCCGAATTCGGATCGGTGACCGGGCGTCCTCGGCGTGTTGGCTGGGTCGACCTTCCGGCGCTGCGCTACGCCGTGCGCCTGAACGGCCTTGACTCGATCGCGCTCACGAAGCTCGATGTGCTCGCGGGCCTTGAGACCATTCGCGCGTGCGTCGCCTACGACACCCCGAATGGCCGCACGCGCGATTTCCCCGCGGACGACCTCGAAGCGTGCACGCCGGTGTATCAAGATTTTCCTGGGTTTTCCCAGGACGTGAGCAACGCGAAGCATCTCGACGAACTCCCGAAAGAGGCGCGCGATTTCGTGCGCTTCATCGAGAGCGAGGTCGAGTGCCCGCTCTCGATCGTGAGCATCGGCCCAGGTCGCGAGCAGACCATCATTCTGTCGCACCCGCTTCGTCCCGAATGACCGTGGGTGCGAGGCGCATGCTTCCGATACTTGCATCGGGGCGCCTCGTGCGACTTCATCAAGCTCTCGACGCCGTTCGCGCATCCTGCGACGTGGGGGCGCGTCGGCGTCTCGACCCCGTGGCGTTTGTGCATCGCTATCGCGCGCCTCTCGACCAGGAGTTGGCTGGCCTTTTGGCGTCATCGTGCGCGTTCGGAAACGTCACGACGATTCGGGCAAAGCTCGATGACGTTGGCGTTCGACTCGGTTCCGAACTCTCGGCCATCGCGGAGGACCGCGACGCGTTGTGCGACGCCATGAGCGGCTTTCGTCACCGCCTCTACGTCGGCGAGGATCTCGCGCTTCTCGTGTATGGTGCACGTATCGTTCAGCGACGCTTCGGCTCCCTCGGCGATGCGTTCGCATCGTTTCTTTCAGGCGGCTCCACGCTCCACGATGCCTTGATCGCGTTCGTCGACGAAGTGCGCGACGCGTCGGGTCTCGTGATGACAGGCGAGCGTCGGGGCCCTGCGCATTTGCTCCCGGATCCGCGCGGAGGCTCCGCATCGAAGAGGCTCCTTCTCTACTTGCGGTGGATGGTGAGACCCGCCGACGGCATCGACCTCGGCCTCTGGCCTGTGAGCCCCGCGCGCCTCGTCATTCCCGTCGACGTGCACGTGCATAAGCTCGCCACAAATCTCGGCCTCACGCAGGCTCGCACTCCGTCGTGGCGCGTCGCGGAAGACATCACCGACGTGTTTCGACGGTTCGATCCGGAAGACCCCGTGAAGTACGACTTCGCGCTGTGTCACCTCGGGATGGCGGGTTCGTGCTCGTCGCGCTTCGTTCGGGAGGTGTGCGAATCGTGCGCGATCCGCAACGTTTGCCGCCATGGTGACGGCTCAGGCCGCCGATCCTCGACGGCGCAGCGTGTTCGTGCGAAGGTGCCCGCCGGCCATGACGATGGGTAAACGAGTCTCGCTTGCAGGCATTCGCACCGACGGTTGGCTCGAGCGAATTGCTGAAGGCACGCCGAGCTACCGCCAGATTTGCGACGTGATCGGCGAAAGCTTTTTCGCATTCTCGATCATCGTCGGCGCACGCATCACGTCCCTCGACGTGGATCGGCGAAACGCGGATCACACCATCATCGAGTTTGCTCTCGGCGGCACTGAAGGTGCAGTCGATGCGGAACCGCAGCGTCTCACGCTTCCGGACTTTCGCAGGCGGCTCGTGATCGCTCTGATTTCCCAGCACGACGAGACTCCGAAGGTTGTACCGGGCGAGTCCGACGTGGACGCCACGCAAGACTTCATCGGCGTGCGTTTCGTGCTTCTCGCACCGCTCTTCGGTTACCGCCTCGACGAACTCGTCCTCGACGAGGGTCCTGCAAAGATCCGGTTCACGGGCCCCTCGGGCCTCGAGACCGTACCTCTTGACGCCTTCCGCACGCGCCTTCGCGGACATGTGCGTGAAGAGCTCGAGCACGCGTCGAACAACCAACAAGGGGCCATCGACCTCGCCCGCGTTGACGACGTTGAAGCGGCGGCGAGTCGCGGTGACTGGTCGACCGTTGTGGCGACCGTTGGGTCATGGGCGGGTCCACTTTCCGTCTTCATTCGCACGCCGGAAGGGCAAATGTTGCCCGTCGAGGCACGCACTCTCCTTGCGCGTGCGCTCGCGATTCTTGGCACCGCGTATGTGCGTCTTGGCCAGCGCGACCTCGCCGACGAAGTCTTTCGCGTCGGCATTCAATACGCGCCCGAAGGTTCGTCCTCGGCCGATTGTTTTCTTCGCTTCGGTTCGGCGCTCGTCGATGACGGACGCCACGGCGAAGCGATCGCTCTCCTTCGCCGCGCTCAAGGTTACGGAGCTCCTGCCGCGGCAGTGCTTCCGACACTCGCGAAGGCGTTCGCAGAACGAGGCCGGCATGTGGCGGCCCTTGCATGCCTCGACCGCGCGGCGGCCCTCGGGTTGCCCTCGAGTGAACTTCAAGCGACTCAAGCCGTGGTTGAAAAGGCCATCGGCCCGGTGGCGGGTGCCTGGCGCATCTTCGTTCGCAGCGGCGGCAAAACCAACCCCGGTTGATGGGTTCGGGGCGGCCTCGGCTGAGGCAACCGCCCGCGTCGCGACTCACGCGCGAATGTTGCGCGGCCATTTCACAGAGATTCGGACGCACATTCTCAGGCCTTGCGTTGACAGCTTCAACGCCCGCGCCTAGAAGCGGCCCGTCTGGCGGCGCGCCTTTTCGCGTCGCCCTGAGGCCGGATGCACGTCCAGACCTACGCCCCAATGTTCATGTTGTTCGTGGTGGCCACCGCCATCGCGTGTTTGTTCTTCACGCTCGCATCGGTGCTCGGCCCCAAGGCGCCGACCCCCGAGAAGATGATGCCGTTCGAATGCGGCAGCGATAGCGATGGCGCGAAGGACGTCCGAATCTCTGTCAAGTTCTATCTGACTGCGATTCTCTTCGTTGTCTTCGATATCGAAGCGGTTTTTGTCTACCCGTGGGCGGTGCAATTTCGCTCGCTCGGGTGGATGGGGCTTGCCTCGATGATGGGTTTCCTCGTCGTGATTCTCGCAGGCCTCGTCTACGTCTGGAAGAAGGGCGCCCTCGAGTGGGAGAGCTGATGAACGCACCGCTCAAGTCCGTCACCCTCGACGGCAACCAAAATGGTTTCGCCACGACCAAACTCGACGCGCTCCTCGGATGGGCGCGCAAGTGGTCGCTCTTCAAGTACCCGTTCGTCACGGCGTGCTGCGGCATGGAATTCATGGCGCTCACGAGCCCTCGTTTCGACGGGACCGCGCGTTTCGGAGCGGAAGCGCCACGATTTTCGCCGCGCCAGTCGGACCTCTTGTGGGTCGTCGGAACCATCAGCCAGCGCCAGGCTCCAGTCCTCAAGCGCATCTACGAACAGATGATGGAGCCCAAGTGGGTTCTCGGATTCGGTACGTGTGCAAGCTCGGGTGGGTTTTACGATAACTATACGACGGTTGCGGGCATCGACAAGATTATCCCTTGCGACGTGTACGTACCGGGCTGTCCCCCACGACCCGAGGCCGTCATCGATGGCCTCATGTTGCTCCAAGACAAGATCGCCACTGGCGACCGAACCCCGCGCATCGTGAAACCGCGATTCGACCCGGCGCAGGGGCATCAAGAGCAGCTGGTGCAGCTGCGCACCAAGGGCGTCATCGACGGGGGCGCAAAGTGAGCAAAGCCGTTCTCCAGAAGCTTCAAGCAACGTTTGGTGCGGCCATTCTCGAGACGCACTCGCAGTTCGGCGACGATACGGCCGTGGTGGAGCCTTCTCATTGGCTCGCGATCGCCACGTTCCTGCGTGACGATCCCGCGTGTGCTTTCGAGATGATGAGCGACCTTTGCGGCGTCGATCGTCTCGACGTCACGCCGCGCTTCGAGGTCGTCATCCACTTGAACTCGCTCTCGAAGGGCCACCGCATTCGCCTGAAGACGCGCGTCGGCGACGAAGACGGCGAAGGCGCGCAGGTCGCGTCGCTCGTGGGCCTTTGGAAGACCGCAAACTGGCTCGAGCGCGAGGCGTTCGACATGTTCGGCATCACGTTCCAAACGCACCCGGATCTGCGCCGCATTCTCATGTACCCGGAGTTCGTCGGCTATCCGCTTCGCAAGGATTACCCCGCGGAGAAGACGCAGCCACTCGTTGCATACCGCACGGAAGAAGAAGCCGGCGTCCCGCTCGATAAGCAAGCGCCGTTCGGGCCCCACGAGGGCATGAGCTTCGCCCGCAACGACTTCACCAAGCGCGCGGAAGACGCGAACTGAGGACAGCTCACGATGGAATCCCTCGACCTCGAACTTGACGAAGGCCATCTCGAGCTCCCTGCGGAGCCGATGCGCCTCATGATGGGCCCGTCGCACCCGGCCATGCACGGAACCGTCCGTTGCATTGTCGATCTTTCCGGTGAGACGATTCTCAAGGTTGACGTGCAGATCGGGTATCTGCACCGCGGCTTTGAAAAAATGTGCGAGCGAGGGACGTGGGCGCAAGTCTTCCCGTACGTTGATCGCCTGAACTACGTGTCGCCGATGCTCAACAACGTGGGCTACGCGCTCGCAGTTGAGAAGATGTGCGGCATCGTCGTTCCGGATCGCTGCCAGTGGTACCGAATGGTGCTCGGCGAGCTCGCCCGCATTTCGGACCACCTCACATGCGACGGCGCGATGGCCATGGAGCTCGGCGCGTTCACGCCGTATCTGTGGTTGATCAAAGCCCGCGAAATGATCTGGGACGTCCTCGAAGAAGAGACGGGCGCCCGCCTGACGCACTCGTTCGGTCGCATCGGCGGCATGGCGAAGCCACCGACCGCGCAGTTCAAGTCGCTCGTGCGTCACAGCGTCTCGTCGGTTCTGCGCATCGTCGACGAGTCCGAAAAGATGCTGCTCAAAAACCGCATCTTCATCGATCGCCTCGAGAACGTCGGACTCATCAGCGCGGCCGACGCGATCTCGCTCGCGTGGACGGGGCCAATTCTTCGAGCGACGGGCGTCGCGTATGATATTCGTAAGACGCAGCCCTACCTCAAGTATGACGAAGTCGACTTTGACGTTCCTGTTGGAACCAAGGGCGACACGCTCGACCGCTTTCTCGTGCGTCTCGCGGAGATTCGCCAGTCGGCGCGAATCATCGAGCAGTGCCTTGTGCGCATGGCCGATGAAGGCCCCGTCAACGTCGACGACCCGCGCGTGATGCTCCCGGAAAAAGAGTCCGTTTACGGAACCATCGAAGGCACCATTCAGCACTTCAAGCTGATCATGGAGGGCGCGAAGGTACCGAAGGGCGAGGTTTATTCGTATACCGAGGCCGGGAACGGCGAGCTCGGGTTTTACCTCGTGAGCGACGGTTCTGGGACGCCGGCACGCGTGCGTATTCGCCCCCCCGCCTTCACCAACACCAGCGGACTCAGCCAGCTCCTCGAAGGGCGCATGATCAGTGACATCGTGCCTATCTTCGGGTCCATCAACATGATCGGCGGCGAGTGCGATCACTGATCGCTCGCCAGGAAACCATCGATGCCGACTTTCAAGCTCGACGACCAGGACGTATCCTTCGAACCCGGTGAGACGATCATCAGCGCCGCCCGCAAGGTCGGCAAAGAGATTCCTCACTATTGCTGGCACCCAGGCCTCTCCGTGGCAGCCAATTGCCGCATGTGCCTTGTGGAGATCGACCCGGCCCCAGGGCAGCGAGCCATGATGCTCGACGTGCTCGATTGGGACGCAAAGGTTGGCGATTACATTCCGCGCAAGAAGCCCAAGCTTCAGCCCGGTTGTCAGGTCGCCGCCGTCGACGGCATGGTGGTGCGTTCGGACTCGTCCGCGAACGTTCTTGAGGCACGCAAAGGCGTTCAGGAGTTCTTGCTCCTTAATCACCCGGTCGACTGCCCCATCTGCGACCAAGCGGGTGAGTGCAAACTGCAAGATTATTGGCTCGACCACGGCCAGTTTCAGAAGCGCATGCACGACGAGCCCGTTCACAAGCCCAAGGCTGTGAGCTTCGGCCCAACGATCGTCTACGACGCCGAGCGTTGCGTGATGTGCACGCGTTGCATTCGCTTCATGGACGAGGTCGCCAAAGACCCTGTCCTCGAGATGCGTGAGCGCGGCAATCTGAACGAGATCACCGTGGCGCCAGGTCGCGAGCTCGACGGCCATTACACGTTCATGGTCGACCACGTTTGTCCCGTCGGTGCGCTGACCACGAAGGACTTCCGGTTTAAGTCGCGCGTGTGGTTCATGAAGAGCCACGACTCGGTTTGCCAAGGTTGCGCCACGGGCTGCAACACGCACATCGACGTCGACCCGCGCAAGAACACCGTTCATCGCCAGCGACCGCGCGAGAACATGGCGGTCAACAAGTTCTGGATGTGCGACGAGGGCGTGTTGACGTACCGCGCCGCACAGGAAAATCGCACGTCGGAGCACCTTGTCGACGGCCAGCGCGTGACGCTCGACAAGGCCTTGAAGGAAGTCAAGAGCCGCTTCGATGGCGTACCTGCCAACGAAATTGGCATCGTGCTCTCGGCCCAAGCGTCTCTCGAAGACAACTGGGCGCTCCTCGAGTTTGCCAAGAGCTTCATCGGCACGAAGCATGTATTCTACACGGCCGCGAGCAGCGGCTATGCGGACGACATCCTTATCGCTGGTGACAAAAATTCGAACCGCAAGGGCATTGAGTTGCTCGCTCCCCACGCAAAAGGCCTCGGCGAACTGATTCAGTCGGTCGCTGGCGGCGTGGTCACGCGCCTCATCGTTCTCGCGGGCGAAGCAGACGATCCTGCCGCGGCTGCGAAACTCGCAGGGCGCGTCGAGAACATTCTGTACCTGAGCTCGGCGGTCAATCCGTTCGTCGCCGAGGCGCGCGGCGTCCTCTTTCCGATTTGCAATTGGGCGGAGACGAGCGGTACCTACGTGAACAAAAACGGCCTCGCACAGATCGCCAAGAAGGCTCTTGAGCCGATGGGCAGCGCACGACCGGGTTGGGAAGTCGTTTCGCAGATCGCAGCCGTTCTCGGTCATACGACCGGCTGGCAAAAACTGAAGGAAGTCCGCGGAAAGCTTCCCGCGGTTCCTGCGTCCCCCGCGGCGGAGTGAGCGAACGATGCCTAATTACGTTCTTTTCGCGATTCCCAAGATCCTCATCATGGTGGGGTTCTTGTTCAACGTCGCGGGTATTTTGACCTGGGTTGATCGTCGGCAATCGGCCATGATTCAGGACCGCATCGGTCCGAACCGTGCCGTTGTGAAGATTGGCAAGTACGAGTTTCGGCTCATCGGCCTTCTCCACCCGGCCGCGGACGGTGTGAAGTTCTTCTTCAAAGAAGACTTCATGCCCCCGAAGGCGGACAAGCTGCTTTTCAGCCTCGCGCCGATTCTCGCGATGGTTCCCGTGCTGTGCCTCGTGGCGGTGATTCCCTTCGGCGACACCATTTGCCCCGACTCGCTCTTCTCGAAGGTGGCCGGTTCGCTGCAGCTTCCGATGATCGCGCGCTCAGGCGTTTGCAACTTCGAGCCGGTCGATCTGCAAATCGTTTCCCTCGACGTCGGGATTCTCTTCGTCTTCGCGATGGCCGGACAAGGCATTGTCTCAGCGGCCATTAGCGGTTGGGCGAGCGACAACAAGTTCTCGCTCATGGGCGCTCTTCGTGCCGCCAGCCAGATGGTTTCGTACGAAGTCACGCTCGGTCTTTCGGTGGTCGGCGCGATGATGGTCTACGGGACCGTTCGCCTCGCGGACATGGTTCGCTGGCAGGGTGAACACGCGTGGGGCATCTTCGTGCAGCCGGTCGCGTTCTTCATCTT
>CAIQDA010000178.1 GCA_903870415.1 uncultured delta proteobacterium | reverse complement strand
CTTCGACCCGCACCGCCGGAGCCTTGTGGTCCAGCAGGTAGCGCGCGACGATCGAGCCCAGCGTCCGGCCATGCTCGTGCTCGAGGCGCGCATCGAGCTCGCTCGTGCTCGCGAGCGGAGACCATACGGCGTCTTCCTTCGCACAGCCCTCAAGCGTACCGACACAAGCCGCGTTCGGCTTCAGCTCCACGACCTCGCCTGACTGCGCGCAACCGACGAGAGCAAACGAGAAGGCCGCGAGCGCAATGGAGCGCACGAATGTGAGAAACGTCATGCGCCCCCGAAGACAATTTCGCGATCGCCGCGGCTCGCTTGATCGGAAAGCAGACGCACGAGCGCGTCGTCTTCGCGGAGTTCCGCAACGGCTTCACAAACCTCTGCGAGACGGCCCGCTTCGAGCGCGTCCACGTACTCGTCGAGCCCGATGCGCGCGTCGTTTCGGTCGAGCAACTCGAACACCGTTGCCGGGTGACCCTTCGCCCCAAGTCGCACGGTGCCGATGCGCCGCGCAGGCGGGCGAACGTCGAGCTTGCCGAGGACTGCATCGGTCACGAGCACGCCAAAGCCTCGCGCGACGCCCCACCGCGCGAGCTCTGCGCCGAGCAAACTTGCTTCGCCCACGGCGCGCACGGCGATCCACCGCTCGTCGCCGAGCACACCCACCTTCACGTGGCCCGCATGCACCGCAACGCTCACGCGCAACCCGTCGCCATGCTTCGCGACCACGAGCGCGATGGCCTTTCGCGCGGCGGCGAGCGCGCCCTCGTCGAGGACCGGAACCAGGAACGAAAGCTGTTCGTCGCTGAGGTTTTCCGCAATGCCGCCCGCGTCGCCGAAGGTCGTCACGACCGCCGAGACAAGATCGCTCAGGCGCCGAAAGAGCGTGGCTTCGTCGAGGCGCGCCGCCAATTGAGGAAGGCCATCAATGGCCACGCGCACGACGCCAATCGTCCGCCCAACTCCGGCTCCAGGCTCAAGCTTCGCGGCATGACCGCCTTCGACCAAGCGAACAAGGTCCGGCGAAAGTAGGCGCTCCACCGCACGCATGGCGCGAAGGCCCTCGATGTGCGCCGCCAAACGGGCCAGCAATTCGGCTCCGTTCACGGGCTTTGCCAAGTAGTCGTCGGCGCCCGCTTGGAGCCCCGCGATGACGTCTTCCGGACGGTTTTTCGCCGTGAGCATCAAGATGGGCAACGTGCCATGCGGGTAGTCTGCACGCATCGCTGCGGCCGCTTCGACGCCCGTCATTTTCGGCATCATCACGTCGAGGAGCACCGCGTCGAAAGGGCCGCTGTCGTAGAGTCGCTCGACCGCTTCGCGTCCGTTGTTGGCGCACACGAGCGCGTAACCCGCAGGCTCAAGGAGCGCGCGCACGACCTCGAGATTGATGGGGTCGTCGTCGGCCACGAGCACGCGCACGCCTTGGTGGGCAGCGCCTCGCAGCGCGAGGGTGACCGATGCGCGCGCGTAGCCCGAGCGAGGGTCCGCGGGAGGCGCTTCACTGATGGCGCGCGTGGGCAATTCGTCGTCGGGCTTCCATGCGACGAGCGACAGGCTTTGCGGATCGACGTCTTCGTCCACCACCGCCGCCGCAAGGTCGAAGGTGAAGGCCGAGCCCTTGCGCTCCGCCGACTCGACGCGAATGGTGCCGCCGTGAAGCTCCACGAGCTGCCTTGTGACCGTGAGGCCAAGGCCTGTGCCGCCGTGCTTGCGTGCCGTGCCGCCGTCGGCCTGCTCGAAGGCCACGAAGATGCGCTCTTGCGCCTCCTTCGCGATGCCGATGCCCGTGTCGACCACGCGCACGAGCACGCGATTGCCGACCTGTCCGGCCTCGACCTTGACCGTGCCGCGATCGGTAAACTTGAGCGCGTTGCCCACGAGGTTCGTGAGAATTTGCCTCACGCGCGCCGCATCGGCGATGACCACAAGGTTCGCCGGAACGCTGCCCTTCAGCCGCAGCGACTTCTGCGCCGCCGCAGGCTCCAGTGTCGCGAGCACTTCGTCGACCACGGGGCCAAGGTCAAAGCGTGCAGACTGCACCTCGAACTCGCCGCGCTGAAGCTTGGAGAAATCCAAGATGTCGTTCACGAGGGTCGCGAGACGACGGCCTGACTTGAGCACGAGGTCAAGGCGTTGGCGGCCGACCTCCGAGATGGACGACTCGGCGTTCATCACCGCTTCGGTGAGGCCAATGACGCCATTGAGCGGCGTGCGAAGCTCGTGCGACGTGTTCGCGAGAAACTCGTCCTTGAGCTTGTCGAGGCGTTTGAGCTCGGCGTTCGAGCGCTCTTGCTCCGCGAGCAACTGCGCGGTGGCCGCCTGCGCAAGGAGCGCACTGTCGGCCGCGAGTCGAGCACTCTGCGTCGCCTGCGCTTGGAGTTGCTTGATGCGATCGGCGAGGGCGAACGAGAGCAGCAAGAACTCGATCACGCTGCCGACTTGCTGGGCCGTCATCGTGAACCCGTTGGTGGCAAGAACACCAGCCGAGCGAAGAACTGCGATGACCGTGCCTCCGATGAAGAAAGACCACGCAAGAATGAAGAGGCGCGCAGCTCTCATACCTCGCCAAGCGAGCCGCGCGCCGATCGAGAGAAGGACAAGCGCCCAGAGTGCCGCTGCCGCGAACACGGTGAACATCGCGGCACGATATCCATGGAGTGCGGCGAGCCCCGGGCCAATCGCCGTGACGAGTACGACGACGCGAAACGCCGCGAGCGTACCTGGAAGCGACGCCCTGACGCTGAGAAGGTCGAACGCGAAGAGCGTGGAGAAGGTCCCGACCCAACCAATTGCTAGCGGGCAAAGAAGGTCGACCCAGCGACCAACTTCGCCCCAAATCGCGACGTAGCCCAGCCCACCAACGGCGAGTTGGAACACGCCATATGAGATCAGGAAGGCGACGTAATACGCGTACGCCCGCGCTCGCG
>CAIQDA010000177.1 GCA_903870415.1 uncultured delta proteobacterium | reverse complement strand
TACATTAAGTTCGAAATCGCGAAGGCCTCGGGGCGCGACGTGCTTCGGGTTGAAAATATCGCAAAAGCGTTCGGCGAAAAAACGGTCTTCAAAGACCTCTCGTTCAACATTGATCGCGGCGACAAGCTCGCGGTCATCGGGCCGAGCGGCATCGGCAAGTCGACGCTGCTCAAGCTTCTCGTCAACGAATTTGCTCCTGAATCGGGCAAGCTCGTTTGGGGCCACGAAACCAACGTTGGCTACTTTGCGCAAGATCACCACGAGGCCCTCGAACCGGGCCGCAAGGCCTATGAGTGGCTCCACGCGTTCGACCCGCTCGCGGGTATCGAGCAGGTGCGCGGCGTCCTCGGAAAGCTGCTTTTCAGCGGCGACGCAGGCCTCAAGCTGACCGAAAGCCTCTCGGGAGGCGAGGCCGCAAGGCTCCTTCTTGCGAAGTTGATTCTACTCAAAAACAACGTGGTGCTCCTCGACGAGCCGACCAACCACCTCGACGTCGAGAGCATCGACGCGCTTCTTGAGGCGCTCATCGACTTTAAGGGCACGGTTATCGTCACGAGCCACGACCGTCACTTTGTTGGAAAACTCGCGACGCGCATTCTCTCGCTGACGACGAAGGGCCAGCGCCTCTTCAGCGGAACCTACGACGAATTCCTTGAGCGCCATGGCGACGAGGTTGCTCAGGGCTGATCGCCGTCCGCGCACGTCGGGGCGGTGGCTTTTTTCAGCAGGTACCTATGCAGGTTCTCGTGACCGGCGCGACCGGGTTCATTGGCGGTTACGTTTCCGCAGCACTCATCGACGCAGGGCACGAGGTTACCGCCCTTGTGCGCGCGAGTTCGTCACGTGACGCGCTCGCTGCGCGCGGGGTGCGCTTTGCCGTTGGCGATGTGCTCGATGCCGCCACGCTGCGAGCGCCCGTGGCCGAGGTTCACGCGGTCATCCACCTCGCAAGCCTGCTCAAAATGCCGTGGAGTCCGGACTTTCGCGCGGTAAACGTCGGCGGGACGGCGTCGGTGGTCGCTGCGGCGAAGGCATGCAAAACGCCGCCGATCGTTGTCGTGGTGTCGTCATTGGCTGCAGCAGGCCCCTCGAAAGGGACACCGCGTCGCGAAGACGAAGTTCCCGCGCCGGTTTCACGGTATGGCGACGTCAAGCTCGCCGCGGAACACGCCGCCGTTGCCGCAGGTATTCCGCTGAGCATTGTTCGACCGCCCATGGTGTTTGGCGAGGGCGATCGCACGGTGCTCAGCCTCTTTCGCACAGTCGAGCGAGGGTTTCACGTGGTGCCGACGCTCGAGTCGAACGCCGTTTCGCTGGTGCATGCGCGCGACCTCGCGAAGGCCTTGGTCCGCGTGCTCGAAGCGGGCGAGCGCGTAGGCGAAAAGGGCACGGCGCAGGGGACGGGCGTTTACCATGTCGCCGGCGACGAGAGACCTGCGTACGCCGACTTGGGCGCGCTCATTGCCCAAGCGCTTGGAAAACCAGCTCCGCGGGTGCTTCGCGTTCCCAGTGCGTTGACCTTTGGTGCGGCGGCCATCGGTGAAGCCGTCGCACGACTCCGCGATCGTCCCGCATTTTTAAATCTGGACAAATACCGCGAAGTCACCGGCGGGTCGTGGACCTGTGCAAACGACAAAGCGCGGGCTCTCGGGTGGAGCGCAGCGCCGCTCGCGGACAGGCTTGCGGAAACGGCGAAATGGTACCGCGCAAAAGGCTGGCTCTAACGAGCGAAAACCCAGCCAATACGCTTGATTCGTCGTCAGGCTAGCGCGGCGGTTCGGGCCTCACGCCCACGCAGGCCGACACCTCGAGCAGAATGTGAAACAGCGCTTTCTCTTGCGCGAGCAGCGTACTTGACCCGCCGTTGTCGGTGCCTTCGGCGTGGTACGTGCTGTACATGACACGTCCGCACTTGTCCTGAAAGCTCACCGTCGCGATGCGCGGATTGCCGTTCGCCATGGTCGAGGCCCAAACTTTTGGCGTGATGGTGACCGAGCGGCCTTCTTCGTCGAGCCCCGCCTGCGCCCTCGTGGAGTCGACGCCGACGTAACTCTTTTGAAGCTGCGCGTTCTGCTCACCGATGGCGTTCATCCACGCTTCGAGCGAGGCATCGCCCCACTTCGCGTCGCCGCTGTAAGACCCAAGGGTGCACGCCGACCCGATTTCGTTTGAGTTTGCGCCTGTAAATTGGATGAAGCCGGGCCACGTCTGGTTGACGTACTCGTAGCTCCAGTCGGTCACGTAAAGCTTGCCGCCGGACTGGATAAAGTCTTTCATCACGCGCTTGCCCGTCGAGCTTGGCGAGTAAATACCCGAGCAAACGGGGCCGCCTGAGAGTTCCGGATTCGTCGAGCCCGAGCAGGGAATGAAGACGATATGGTACTTCGAAAGCAGCGCGGGGTCTTCGAGCGTATGGTCGAGGGTGAAACCGCCGGGCGGCCCGTCGTACTCGGTCACGCCGAGCTTTCGGAGCGAGTTCGCGATGGAGTCCCAGTTGGCCTGCATCACCTTCATTTTGGGAATCGTGTCGCCGCTCGCCGCGTCGTTCTTGCCCGGAAGGCGGTTGTCGTCCGGGGTCGTGGGCTGATCGCCGGTTCGGACAGTCACGCGGCGCACCCGGCGAAACTGTCCTTTTTGCGTCACCATAAACTGGGGCCCCTCTTCGAGCGCCGGCAGGCGGAAGGTCCCGTTCGGCTCCGAATACGTGAAGGCAGCCGATGTAAGCTGCACGCATTTGTCACAGTAGGCGCCGGTCGGAATCGCCCCCGGTTCGGTCTTCGTGAGGTAAATGAGCGCGCCAGAGATCGGAATCGTTCCTTCCGGCGCCACGACGGTGCCCTGAAGAATGCCGATGGGGGTCGGGGTGGGGTCGGTGGTTGCGCCACTGTCATCGCCGATGACGATGCCGGTTCCCGCGTCGCCCTCACGGTTCGCGAGACCGGACGAGTCCGACCCGCAGCCCGGCGCCATCGCGAGCAGAGTGAGCGAAACGACGGGGATCGCGGCGAGGACGCGGAGCTTGGGTAGGATCACCACGAGAGAATCGCCTGCGCTCGCGGCGAATTCAAGTCATTCCTGACGGCAAGGCCAAGTAACGGCACTTTCGCGCGCTCGCACTTCGTTCGGGGGCCTGCTAGACAGACATTTCGCGCGACCGTATCGGCTCGTGCCCTGGAGAAGTCCATGCGTCGAGGTTGGTTCGTGATTCCGGTGCTCGCGTTTGCGGCGGCTTGCAGCAGTTCGAGCGGTTCGACGTCGACGACCGCGTCACTCGACGCAGGGGTAGGCCCCGGCGAGTGTTCGTTGGCGCTTCCGACCACCAAGTTGTCTCTGCCGAAGGACGACAGTCTCCACTCCGACAAGGTCGAGTGGTGGTACTGGACAGGTCACTTGACGACCGCCGACGGGCGCTGGTTTGGTTTCGAAGAGGTGTTTTTTCGAGCAGCCGAACAGGGGACCCGAGGCGTGATGGTGCATTCGGCGCTCACGGACGTGAAGGCGCAGCTCTTTCACCATCGGTCGAATATTTCTCTAAACGACGTTCCCGCGACGCCCG
This sequence comes from uncultured delta proteobacterium, assembly GCA_903870415.1. Classification (GTDB taxonomy): domain Bacteria; phylum Myxococcota_A; class Polyangia; order Polyangiales; family Polyangiaceae; genus CAIQDA01. The sequence goes on along the minus strand of CAIQDA010000177.1, from coordinate 3,840 downwards.
ACGGTTTTGCCTACGCAGCGTTCGATCAGACGGTCACGGGCGGTGGCGGTCACGACCAGCTCCACGGCGAAGGGCAGGGGTATTCGTTTGATCTGACGCTCAATGCGACCAAGCGCGCGACGCTGCAGCACGAGGAAGGGTATACGGATTATTCCTTTGGCGGCTACACGTACTATTATTCGCGCGAGCGAATGGCGGTTTCAGGTACCGTCGTTGTTGGGGACGAGACCCTCGCGGTGACGGGAACCGGCTGGTTCGACCACCAGTATGGAGACATCGGAACCGCCGTCAACAAAGGCTGGGACTGGTTCGCCCTACAGCTCGACGACAACCGGGAAATCATGCTGTTCGTCGTGAAAGACGCGCAAAAACCTGTGGTTGTCGGTGCCTCGATGACCGATGCGAACTGCGTGACCACTGTCCTGAAGCCAGAAGACTTCGACATTGTTCCGACGGGCACATGGAAGAGCCCGCACACGAATTGTTCCTATCCACAAGGGTGGAACGTTCGCGTCAAGGACCTCAACTTCGTGGTTGCGCCGGTCATGGCTGACCAGGAAATCTACAAGTCGACGCCCATTTATTGGGAGGGCGCCTCAACCGTGAGCGGCAGCGCGACCGGTCGTGCTTATGTCGAGCTCTCGGGCTATTGCGAAACGTCGAATCCGCCTGTTCCCTAGGAATTCGCGGGCAAAGAACACGGTCCGACGTTTGTCGTCGCCAATGGCGTGAAGCGTGTCCGCGGCTCGCGTCGTTGGCGAGGCCTTCGCGTATGCTCTCCGTCGGGAGGACGAATGGGCACCACGACGACAACGATGCGCGCTGCCACCAAGGCCTCCACTCGGATGGCGCAAGCGCAGCGACTCGGGCCGGTTGCGGTTGGGAGCAGCGTTCTCGACCTCAACGGGCTTCAGGGTCTTCCCTCGGACGCTGCGCGCGCGCGATTGCAGCTCGACGGCCCCAATGAGCTTCCCGCGCAGGGAGGGCGCAACCTCGTCACCATCGTCGTCGAGGTCGTGAGCGAGCCGATGTTCCTGATGCTCGTCGCGGCCGGCGTCGTCTACCTGCTTCTCGGCGAACCTGCTGACGCGCTGATGCTTCTCGGTTTCGTCTTCGTGGTCATCGCCATCACCGTCATTCAGGCGCGCCGAACCGAGCACGCGCTTGAGGCCCTTCGCGATCTCGCGAGCCCTCGCGCCCTCGTCATCCGGGACGGCGAACGCAAGCGAATTGCGGGACGCGAGGTCGTGCGAGGCGATTTCGTGATGATTTCGGAGGGCGATCGTGTCCCCGCCGACGCGCTCCTTCGTCAGGCGCAGCATCTTGCGGTGGACGAATCGTTGCTGACCGGCGAGTCGATGCCCGTTCGAAAGTTGCCTTGTGCCGACAATCGAAAGCTCGATCGACCGGGGGGCGACGATTTGCCATCGGTATTTTCGGGCACACTTGTGACGTCGGGGCAGGGCCTCGTCGAAGTTGTGGCGACCGGCCTGCGCACCGAGTTCGGTCAAATTGGCGAGGCTCTCGAGCGGACGCGCACCGAGCCGACGACGTTGCAGCTCGAGACCAAGCGCGTCGTGCGTCTCCTTGCCATCACGGGACTCATGGCGTGCGGCCTCGTGGTGGTCGCGTTTGCGCTCACGCGCGGTGGCGGCATCGATGCATGGAAGCGTGGGTTTCTTGCGGGCATTGCGATGGCGATGGCGATTCTCCCCGAAGAGTTTCCGGTGGTTCTCACCATCTTTCTCGCGCTCGGCGCTTGGCGACTTTCGCGCAGTCGGGTGCTCACGCGGCGCATGCCGGCTCTTGAAATGCTGGGCGCCGCCACCGTGCTTTGCGTCGATAAAACGGGCACGCTCACCGAAAATCGAATGACCCTTCGAGCGCTTTCCGTCGGCGGAAAGGTCACCGATATCGCCGACCTTTCAGACGAGCTCCCGGAGGAAGTTCACAGCCTTCTTGAGCACGCCATCTTGGCGAGCAAGCGCGACCCATTCGACCCGATGGAGCGTGCACTCCACGAGGCCGGCGACAGGCTCATCAAGCACACGGAGCATGTGCATCCTCGCTGGTCCCTTGCGCGGGAATATCCGCTCACGTCCGGCGTTCTCGCGGTCAGTCACGCATGGCTCACGGGCATCGAGGCGGCGGTCGTCGTGTCCACGAAGGGCGCGCCCGAAGCGGTTTTCGACCTTTGTCACCTGACGCCCGAGCAGGCTTCCTCGCTCGCGCACGACGTGAGAGGCCTTGCATCGCGGGGCCTTCGTGTTCTCGGCGTGGCGCGGGGAGCGACGTGCCTGGACCTTCTCCCTTTGAACCACCACGACTTGTCGCTTGAGCTCGTTGGTTTGCTGGGTTTCGAGGATCCGCTGCGACCCACGGTGCCCGGGGCGGTCGCCGAGTGCCAGACTGCCGGAGTGCGCGTGGTGATGATCACGGGCGACTACCCCGCCACGGCGCAAAGCATTGCCCGCCACGCCGGACTTATGCATTGCGAGACCGTCCTCACCGGCGCGGACCTCGACCACATGTCCGACGAGGAGCTCGCGCGGCGTGTGGCGGACGTGCAAATCTTCGCGCGGGTTGTCCCTGAACAAAAGCTACGCATCGTCAATGCCCTCAAGGCAAACGACGAGGTCGTCGCGATGACCGGCGATGGCGTGAACGACGCTCCCGCGCTCAAGGCCGCGCATATTGGAATCGCCATGGGCGGGCGCGGAACCGATGTGGCCCGTGAGGCGGCGTCCCTCGTCCTCCTCGATGACGACTTCTCGTCGATTGTGGCCGCCGTGCGCCTCGGTCGTCGCATCTACGACAACATCACGAAGGCCATCGTCTTCATCGTGGCGGTGCACGTTCCGATTGCCGGCCTGTCGATGCTGCCCGTGTTTGTTTCCGAATGGCCGCTCCTTTTGCTGCCCGTCCACATTGCGTTTCTCCAGCTCATCATCGACCCCTCGTGCACGCTCGTCTTCGAGGCGGAGCACGCCGAGGTCGACGTCATGCGAAGGCCACCGAGGAAGCGAAATGTCAGCCTTTTCTCGCGCGAAACCCTCGCCGCCGCGCTGCTTCAGGGGTTCAGTATCTTTGCCGTTTGCGTTGCTGTTTTCCTGCTCGCCCGCAGGGACCATACGGATGACGCGGCCCGTGCGTTGACGTTCGTGACGCTCGTCCTCGGCTTCGTGATCGTCATCCTGGTCAATCGCTCGCGGCTTCGGTCCGCGGTGGCGATGATGCGCGTGCCGAACCCCGCTGTGCGCGGAGTGGTGCTCGCCGCGACGCTCTTTCTCGCGGTCGCTGTGATGGCTCCGTTTGCGCGGCGCTTGTTTCACTTTGCTCCGCTCCACCCCGACGACCTTCTGCTCAGCATCGGCGCTGGACTTCTGAGCGTGCTGTGGTTCGAAGCGCTGAAGAGCGTGCAGCGTGCGCGAGCGGGGCTCCCTGCGGCTCGGGCAGCCGATTGACGAGGCGCCAGCTCTGACTGGCTCAGTTCCGAATTCACTGGCGCAATGCCGCGCCTTCCGATAGACTGTCTTGTATTGTATCTGCGCGTCTCGTAAAAAGACGCTGTCTGTTTCAACACCAAAGGCCTTGCCCATGTCGACTGCCGAACATCGCTGGTTCAACGACAACGCTCTTTCGATTGGCCGCACGCCGCTTGTGCGCCTCAACCGCGTCACGGACGGTGCGGGCGCGACGGTGCTCGCGAAGATTGAAGGGAGAAACCCGGCGTATTCGGTGAAGTGTCGCATCGGCTCGGCCATGGTGTGGGACGCTGAAAAGCGTGGCGTTCTCGGCCCGGGCAAGGAGATCATCGAGCCGACGAGCGGAAACACAGGC
>CAIQDA010000176.1 GCA_903870415.1 uncultured delta proteobacterium | reverse complement strand
GGTCGCGGCGGAGGTCAGCGCTCGGGGGTTTCGCTACCGTCCTTAGTTCCGCGGCGCGTTCGCGATCACCGCATGAAATCGCTGCAAATTCAGCCGCCGCACGACGCTTCGACGGACGCATCGACCGCCGCTTCACTCTCGTAGCGCGCGTCGTAGCCGCCTTGGGCGACCTCGCTTCGCGCCTCGTCGATGGCCTTCGGGTTCGCATCGTTCGTGCTGAGTCCGAAGTCTCCCGCGTGGTCATACGCGAAAAGCACGTAAGCCGCCGAGGGGAGCCGTTGCTCGATGGCGCCGCTCTCGATGGCACGTTCGAGGGCGAACTTGATCTCACCGACCTTCTTCGAAGGGCGCAAGCCGAAGGCCGCCATGATGGCGTTGCCGACGCCCGAAGGAAGGGGCGGCAACTTCGCGTCAGAGACCGCGAGCTCCGCGATGCGACCCTGCAATTCGTCGAGCTGGGAGAGGCCGCGACGTTTCTTCTCGGGGCGCTTCGTCGTGATGTCCGCGCGCGACAGGCAGAACAAGTCGTTCAGGTGCGGACCCATCTCGCGTGCGAAACGGCGCACGGCACTGTCGGTCCAACCCTTCTCGTATTGATTGGCACGCAGGTGGTGAAGGATGAGAAAGCGAACCGTTCGACGAAGCGCTTCGTCGTCGCTGCGCGAGAAGAGTGCGAGGCGCCGATCGAGCTTGTCGAACATGCGCGTGCCGACTTCGGCGTGACCAAGAAAGTGGACCGTGCCGTCGGGGGCAATGGACCGCGTCTTGATTTTGCCGATGTCATGAAAGAGCGCAGACCAGCGAATCTCCAGGCGAGACTCCGCTTGGCGCACGACCTGCTTCGTGTGCTTCCAGACGTCTTTGTGCCGCCACTCGCCGTCACCGAAACCGATGAGCGCGTGAACCTCGGGGAAGACAACGGACAAGCATCCGGTCTCTGCGAGCGCGTCGAGGCCGTCTTCAGCACCGTCTCCGATGATCACGCGGTCGAGAGCCCCGCGCACGCGAAAGCGATCAAGCTCAATGGCCGCGCGCACGTCCTCGACGCTCGCAAGGTCGACGAGAGAAGTCTTCCGACCCTCGGCCCGCTGCGCCGCGTGCTCGAAAGCGTCGAAGGCCCGGTCAGCATTTGCAGGTTTTTGCGGCTCGATGGACACGCTCGGCATCGAGCCCGCCTAAGCAGACGCCGGATGAAACGACAAGCCACGCGCGCGTTCCCGATGCGGTAACCGCCCAAGTCGGTTCGCGTGCGCCCGCAAAACGGACCGAAGACGCACGCGGCGGACGGCGGGGGTCGTTGCCCCATGCTACGACTTGCGAATGGGGTTTCGCTGCTTTCGCTCGGTCTTCGCCATGGGTTCGCTCGTCGTCGTTGCTTGCGGTGGAGCCACACGCTCCGACGTCCTCGCAGACGACATCGGTTTCGGGCAGCTGACCGAAGACGCGGGCGCGCCCGTGACGGACAGCGGTTTCCGTGCGGACGCAGGTGTTCTCGTGGACGCCACCACGCCGATCGACGCCGGTGGCCCGGTGATCATCGTCGACTCGGGACCTGTCGTCGTCGACAGCGGAGTCCCCGATGCGGGTCGTGATGCAGGCCGCGACGCCGGTCCTCCTCCGCGCACCTTTCGATGCGGTCAGGCCGACGCGGGCGCGCTCACCTGCGTCTCCGGCCAAGAAGATTGCTGCGCGGACTTTCCGAACGGCTCGTCGCGCCCCACGTATTCGTGCGTGAATTTCGGCGACTGCACGACCGTCGACTCGGTTGCGATGGAGTGCGCGACGAGTGCCGACTGCCAGCAGGGCGACGTGTGCTGCGGATACCTCGACAACTCGCAAAGCGCTTGGAATGCAGTGGTTTGCACCTCGTCGTGCACGAACCAAAACGGGCTCACGGCGTACGTCTTCTGCAACTCCTCGGGCACGAACAGTTGCCCGCAAGGCCGCTCGTGCCAACGGTCGCAGGTGCTCTTGGGCTACGGTTTCTGCCAGTAGTCGACCCGACGCACGGGAAATATCTGGCGTCAGGTTGGCGGCTATTCGCACGATAGCCGTCACGCAGACGGAATCTTAGAGCGCTCGCTCAATCCAGCTCGTGACCACGTCGCGGGCGGGCTTTCCCGAAAAGGCCCCTCGTGCGAGCGAGCCAAGCAGCGGCAGCGAGAGTTTGTGGGCTTCGGCCCAACGCAGAAGTTTGGGTGCAAGGTCGGTCGCGACGACGCGCTGGCCAATGGCTTTTTCAGCCTCTTCCACAGACTTTCCGCTCCCGAGCGTTCGGCCAACGACGACCTCTGGGCGCCCCTCTTGAGCCATGGCGGCGAGGAGATCGCCGTAACCCGCGAGGCCAAGCATGGTGGCTTCTTGACCGCCCGCGACCGCGACGAAGCGAGCTGCTTCACGGACCGCTTCGCTCGTCACCGCGCTCACGAACCCGGGACCGAAACCTGCACCTTGCACGTATCCAACACCGAGCGCGAGGCACGCGACGAGGGCGCTTGACCACTCGACGCCGCGGCGATCGGGCGTTGTGGCGACACGCGTCGCTTTGCTGCCGAGGAGCTCTTTGGCGAGAGCGTTGACTTCGGGGAACGGCGAACCGCAAACAAAGAGCGTTGGCGCGCCTTCTTCGAGTTCGCTCACGAGAACCGGACCCCCGAGGGCGCCGATGCGACGCACGCACGTCTCTTGCTGAAGCACGTCGCCAATGGTGGCCACGGGGTCGTCCGCAAGACCTCGTACCGCGTGAAGAATGACAGCCTCGGGGCCGACGAAGGGCGCCATGTCGCGGGCCATTTGCCGTGCGTGTTCGGGGGCCACCGTGAAGATGATCACCCGCTTGTTGGCGATGTCACACAAGTGCTCGGTGCGGCTGCACCCCGCGACATTCGCGAGTCCTTTGCGGGGCGACCAGAGCGTGACCGCGTGCCCGTTCCGAGCCGCCGCAGCGCCAAGTGCAGTGCCCCAACGACCAGCGCCCACGACCGCGACCTCGAATCCCATGAGCTCAGCGTATCGAAACTTCGCCCGCGCGGCGATCAGCCAATCTTGATCTTCATCGAGAGGCGACGAAGCCGCATGGCCGCGCTCACCTGCTTCGATAAGAGCTCAAAATTGCCCTTCATTCCGACCACGCCGTCGAAGTGCATCTGCTTGTAATTTGCAGCTTGTTCCGAGTCGGTCGTGTGCAGGTACATGAGCGGCGGGTTGGGTATGCCGCGAATTCCCGTACGGAGCGACGCGAGCATGGATGCGCCGTCCTGGCCTGGCATGTGGAAGTCGATGATGACGAGGTC
>CAIQDA010000175.1 GCA_903870415.1 uncultured delta proteobacterium | reverse complement strand
GACCTCGTCGACCACGATGATTTGAGGGTCCTCCTCGTGCCGCTCGCGCACGATTGCGTTCGACGCGACGATCCCGAACGCCGAGAGAATCGCCACGGCGATCAAGATGCCGCGCGGTCCGAACGGTCGCAGAAGCACGTAAAGCGGCAACGCTCCGAGCGTCCCCGTGGTCCCGGGCGCAAGGGGCACGAGCCCGCAACCGAACCACGTGGCGTACGCATACGCGACAAATCGCTGAGTGCGCGTCATTCAGCCCCGCGCGCGTATTCCTCAGATTCTTCGCATCGTACCTCGGCAACGACGGGCTGGCGAGGGCGCAGCCAGAGCCACGTCACGGACCGCTCGACTACAATGGTGTACAATACACCCATGAGCACATCGACGACCCAGTGGTGATCGAGGTAGACCGCGGAGAAGCACATCGCTGCAAAGAAGCCGACCGCCAGCGAGCGCCCGCGCCACGCCCAGTGTCGCCAACCGAAGACGATGTTGAGGAGCGGGTAGGAGACATGCAGCGAGGGCATGGCGCCGAAGACGTCACTCGACCGACCGTAAAAACCAGCGAAATAGCGCACTCCGAGCCACGCATCCACGCGCGCCAAATTGGGCCCCTCGCTCGCGTGAGCAGCGAGGTCGACCGCGCAGCCGTGCCGATGCACGTACCAAGGCGGAGCTGCCGGATAGAGGTGGTAGGTGACGAAGCCCGCGAGGTTGACGATCAAGAACGTCCAGCCGAAGCGCAAGAGTGCGTCGTAGTCCTTCGCGTAGAGCCACACGGCCAGCCCGAGCGAGACGTAGAGAAAGGTTCCATAGGGCACGGCTGCTGCGCGATCGATCGCGTTTGTGGCATGAGCCTGCAGGTAGTCGTGCAGCGTTCCTTTGCCTGGAAAAAGGCGCGCATCAAGCTCGCGCAAGTCGCACGTGTGAACGTCGCTCGCCGATATGCCTGCGTACTGCACGTATCTCATCGAGTCGTAGACAAGCGCGAGAATCGCGAACGGAACGAGGCCGATGAAGAGAGCCTTGCTGCGCGGTGTGGCGTAGCCGAGCGTGAGAATGAGCACGACGAACGCGGCGTGTTCCATTCGCATCGTCCCGTGCGCCACGTTGAACGCCGGCCACGCGACGAAGGCGAGCGGAGTCCAGGCTCCACCCGCGGGCCACACGCGGCGCACGTGGCGAATCAAAGGAGCCACCAGCGCTCGTCCCGTGCGAGACTGAAAACCTCCAAGAGAATCTCTGCACCGTTCGTCGCGGTGCGCGCATCGAGGGTCAGTGCAGGTTGCAAGCGAACGCGCGGCGCGTAAGTCATCGTGAGCAGTCCGCGCGCGAGGCAGGCGTCGTAGATACGACGGCAAGCGATGCTTGAGAGCGGCTCGCGCGTCCGTTTGTCTTTCACGAGTTCGAGGGCGATGAACATGCCGCGGCCTCGCACCTGGCCCACGAACGGAAACGCGTCGACGAAGGGCTCTAGGATGTTCAGAAGATGCGCGCCGACGATGCGTGCATTCTCCACGAGTTGTTCTTCATCGATGATTCGCAGGGCTGCAGCGCCAGCAGCGGCGGCGAGCGGGTTGCCTCCGTAGCTTGACGAGGACCCCGACGGGTTCGCCCAAGGCTTGCTCTGAGCGATGGCATCGGTCGTGATGACGCCGGTGAGTGGAAAGCCTCCGCCGAAGGCTTTGCCGACCGTGACGATGTCGGGGCGCACTCCGCTCGCGTCGACGCCCCAATACTGACCCGCGCGCCCGAAGCCGGTGATCATCTCGTCAGCGATGAGCAACGCGCCTAGATCGTCCGCGAGTGAGCGCACGGCTGGCAGGAAATCGTCTGGCGGAATGACGTTGCCCGCGGTGCCTTGCATCGGCTCCACGATGATCGCGGCGACGGCTCCGGCGGAGGCATTCTTGAGCTGCTTGCGCCCGAGCTCCACGCACGCGAGACCGCACGACGGATGCGTAAGCGACAGTGGGCAACGGTAGCAGTCGGCATAAGGGATGTGATGCGAGCCCGTAGGCATCGGTCCAAGGCCCTCTTTGAATGGCGAGCCCATGAGCGCGAGGGCGCCAAGCGTCTTGCCGTGAAAGCCCCCCCAGAACCCGACGAGCTCGTGCTTGCCTGTGTGGGCTTTTGCAAGACGTAAGGCGCTTTCCACGGCTTCAGCCCCGCTCGAGTAGAGCTGCACGCGATGCAGGCCCGGTGCGGGCGCGTGGGTGGCGATGCGCTCGAGGAGCTCAACGCGGGCCTCGCTCGTGAGCGATCCGACCGTTGCCTTTTCGAGCTGTGCGGAGACAGCCTTCGTGTACGCGGGATGCCCGTGCCCGAGCGCGCCCACGGCGATGCCACCGAGGAAATCGAGGATGGTGTTCCCGTCGAGGTCGACGATCGCACTGCCGCGCGCGTGGTCCACGGCGAGGCCCGACGTGATGGCGTAATTCTGCGCGCCAGCGGCCAAATGCTGGTCTTCACGTGCGCGCAACGCCTGGCTTCGTGGACCGGGAACGACCGTGCGCAGGTCGGCGCGTTGGTCCTTCGGTTGCGAGCGGTTCATGGCGTCCTCGGCGTTCGGAAGACGAAGCGACGGTGCAGGGGGAAGTTGTAAGCGACGCTCACGATCGCCGACACGAGAAGGCGGGCGGGCAAGTAGGGCGCACCGAGGACCCCATTGGCGAGCGCTTCTCCCGTCGTGTTGAGAGCGAGGCTTCCCGCGCTCACGGCCGCGTAGCGTGCGGACATGCGCGCGTCGCCGCGATTTGAACCAGGGAAAACCCAGTCTTTGCTCAAAGAAAAATTCGTCAGCGCACCGCATGCGGCGCCTGCAGCGGTGGCGCCCATGGGGCCGAGTGCACCAGCCTCCACGAGGAGAATCATCATGGCGAAGTCCACTACGGTGGCCATGAACGCGCCCGCTTGATGCCGCACGAGGTCTGCCGCAAAGCCTGGCTGCGGATCGCGGGAGGTTGCGGGCCCGGAGTCCGTCGGCGCGTTGAGCGCATGCGCGACGGCGCCCAAGCGTCGAATCGCCGAAGCGTTCCCGACAACCGCGACGAGCGCGAGAGCCGCAAGTGTAGGAAATTCTCTGTAGTCACTGATCGCCGGGAGGACTGCGACGAGGGGTTCAAGTGCGACCGCTCCGAGCAGGTACGCGACGCGCTCGCTGCGGCGCATGGCTCCGCGCGGAGCGATGACGTGAAGCGCCTCGGCCTACGCCGTCGCGTAGCTGACCATGAACGAGCCCGCGAGGGCGCCAAGCGCGAGGAGCAACGCGGGACCCTGGTGCCGAAGGTGGAACGCAAGTCCCGCGAGGAACGCAAACTCCACGTACCGATCCACACTCGCATCGAGCAGTTCACCTGCATCGCTCGCGCAAGCACTTTTCCTCGCTACGACGCCGTCGAGCGCATCGCCGAGGCCCGCGAACGCCGTCAGCAATGCGGCCACGCCAAAGTGACCAAGCCCGAGTGAGACGCCCGCACCGAGGCCGAAAACGAGCGCGGACCACGTCACGGCGTTCGCGCTCACACCGGAGGCGACACACGCATCACCGATCGGGTCGAGGACCCAATGGACCAGCTCCATTGCGGGGGTCCCAAGGAGCACGCTCGTTCCCTCGCGGTCCACGCGCGCCGATCGAAAGCGACCGAGCGTCGCGAGGCGCCACGCATAGGAAAAAGACGCGCATGCGATGACCGTGAAGACGAAGAGTGAACCGGCAAGATCCATCATGCGACCTCGTGTGCGCGTCGAGGCCGGAGGCTCATCGTGCGTCCATTGGCTTCAGCAGACGCGTACGCGGCTTCGATGACTTCGACGCATCGAAGCGCTTCCTCCGCATCGGCGTAGGCATCCCCATCGCCGTTCATCGCCCCGGCGAACCGATCAAGCGTGGTGGCGAACCACGCCGTGTGACGCGCGTCCATCCACTGCGAGGCGACGCGCTGTTCGCGCGAGGTCCACAGGGTTT
>CAIQDA010000174.1 GCA_903870415.1 uncultured delta proteobacterium | reverse complement strand
TAAAATGCGAAGGTCTTGCCCGCGCCGAGAACGAGGTCGGCGATGGTCGTCTGGCCGTGGTACGTCGTCGCAACGCCGCCGACGATGCAACCTTGCCCAATGGACGCGGGCCGCTCGCTGTTGTCGATGAACACGGACTTCGCTACGGCAAAAAACATGTCGTTCGCGGAAGTCTGCCCTGCGACCGGCTGAAAATAGCGGTCCGCAAGGGCGCCATTTTCAGCCAACGTCCGGTAAGTCGCCACGGCGTCGTCAGGGGAAACAGCGAAATTGCGCGCGTCGGAACAGCCCACGCCGCCTCCGGTCACGAAACGATCCATCGCGCCACCGTGAATCTCGGCCAATTCGCAGGCCTTCGTGTGGTTCGGGTCGAAGCTCGCGTTCGCGCTGTCGGTGAGTGACACAGCCACAGCTCCGCTCGGCTCGCGGTCGGGTGCGGCTTCGCAGCAATCGGGCCCGGTCGTGCACGTGGGGTTCGAGCCCGCCGGCGCGGTACACCAACTACCGAAGTAGGAGTCGAACGTATGATTTTCCTGCACAATCACTAGAATATGCTCGATACCCGGGCTTGGGACCGGAGGCGTCGCCACGTCAGCCGTTGACGAATCGCTCGAGGTGCCGCCGTCCGCGAGGCCTCCGTCCAAAGGGGAGTCGATGGGGCTCGACGCTTCTTCCTCTCCAGAACTTCCGCACGCGGCGGTGCCAAGAGCCGAGCCGACAAAGAGCGCGAGAACGAAGACGCGGGAACGCATGCGGTCATTCTATGCTGAAACACTGGCACCTTGTTTCTCAAACGCCGCGCGTTCGACACAACTTCGGCACCGGCTCCGGTCGGCGCACGCAAGGGCCTCCCTACGCCGCGCGAGCGCGCCCTCCAAGCGGCACGAAAACGCCTTTTTGGCAGTATTTTTACGTCGTTTTCGAAATTCACCGATTGCGCAATCTATTTTCGCGACAGCGTACGAGAGGTAAGCTAGAGGCCCCGTCATACCCACATGCGGCCTTCTTTCATCACTTCTTCCGCCCTTGCCCTTTCCACCTCGTTCGCACTCCTCGCGGGTTGCAGCGCGCCAGCGGACCCTCCGTCATCGGGCGCGGTCAGCACCGTTGACGGCGCCGCGGCCCAAAGCTCCGCCGACGCGGGATCACCATCGGGCACTGCGACGCCGGGCCAGGTTGTCCCTTCGTTTCCTAAGTCTGATCTGAGCGTTGACCCGGCCTGCACCGTCGCCGGGTGCCTGCTTTCCGTCGAGCGACTTCCAGTGGCGGACGCGTCGCTGGCGCTTCTCGGGGCGTTCTCGCCAGCGGGCTCGGTCTTCGAAAACGGCTTTACGGCCTACAGCATTCGTTATCTTTCCGCGAAGAACGACGAGGTTTCTGGCTCGGTTTTCGTCCCAGACGTGGCGCCACCGGCGGACGGTTTCCCCGCGGTGCTGTTGTCCCAACCTACGAGCGGTATCGGTGCCAAGTGCGCTCCGTCCCGCGGCATTCTTTCGACCGCCCTTGCCGCGAACATCGCCGGGCGCGGGTTTGTTGTCCTTCTTCCGGATGCGACGAGCTTCGGCGCTCCGCCCTTTGCGCCCTATATGCACAAGGAGACCGCGGCGACCGCAACGCTCGACGGCGCGCGCGTGCTGCTTCGCCTTGGAACGGCACTCGGCACATCGATTCGTCGCGAGGTCGTTTTTGCAGGCCATTCACAAGGTGCGCACACGACGCTTTCGGCTGCTGAATTCCTTGAAAGCTACGCGCCCGAACTTCCCGTCCGCGGGTTCGCCGCAAACGCGCCGCCAACGGGTTTTCTTGAAGGCGCGACGTATTCACTCTCGCGCAGCGATGCGTTTGGCTACTTTCTCGCGATGCGCATGTGGAGCTGGCGCCGGGCTCTCGACACGACCCAGCCGCCGGTCTTCGTTGGCACGTTCGCGCAGAACGAAGAACAAATGTTTGAGGAATGCCAGAACGAAGGGGCGAGCCCTGGGGACGGCAAACTTCCGGACATGGTCCCCGCAGACCCGCACGGCATCGTGAATCCCGTTTACCTGGCGATGGCGTCGCGCGGCGTAAACGGCTGGGAAGAACCGTGGAAGACCTGGCACGTCGAGAACGTGCCCAGCCCGAAGGACCTCCAGGTTCCCGTGGCCATTTGGCAGGGTCTCGCCGATGTGACCGTGCTCCCGGCAGGCACGCGTTCTTACGTCGCAGACATGCGAACGCGAGGAGTGTCCGTCGAACTCCACGAAGTGCCCGGGGCGCACCACAACGATTCGGCCATCGGCCCTGTGACGCTGCCTCAAGCGGCGGGCGAAGAGTTCATCGGCTGGGTGCGAGCGCGTTTCGCCCCCTGATCGCGGATCGCTTGGGCCGTGTTGGGCAGGTAATTTACGGGGTTTTGTGCCGAAGATGCGTAAGCGGTGACAAGCTCGTCGTTCCCTCGACGAGGCCCTTCACCTCGGCCCCGCGGTCTGCGAGCACGTGGTACCTGGCGTATGCAAGCACCCACGGGTTGACGAGGGCGAAGCCGTCTTCGTCTGGCAAAACGGCGCACTCGGGTCCTCCGAGCACGGAGTTTCCGAGCCCGAAAAGCTGGTGGCAGCCCCCGTCCACCACGAGCCAGCCGATGTCGAGTTTTGTCACACTGTCGTAAATCTTGTCGTTGCTGACGGTGTTGAGGGACCCCGACATCATCAGCACGGGAACGCGCACCGCGTCGTAGCCGCCGTTATCAAAAAATGGTCGAGGCGCCCCCGCCATCAACACGAGGGCCTGCACGCGCGGCTCCCTCATGTCGGTGGCCATCGCGGCGATTTGTGTTTCCGAGCAATTCGTCACGCTTCCGTCCGCGCACGCGGCCCGAACGGCGGCGTCATCGACCGTCGCACCGCCCGCAGCCCACCCGGAATAAGAGCCAAAACTGTGGGTACTCATCGCCACATGGGACAAGTCCGCTTGACGTGCAAGCGGGTCGGTCGTGGGCAAATCTCTGACGAGATTGAGCGCGGCGCGGATGTCGAGGGGACGCTCGATGTACACGGCAAGTGGCACCGTGTCGGGCGCATCACCCAACGTGTCACCAACGTGCTCCGGCGCGACAGCAAGCCAACCGTGGGAAGCGGCGTAGCACATCAACCGCGCACTATTTCCAGGGAACCCTTTGTGCCCATGCGAGTGAACGAGCACGGGCATTCCGGCAGGGAAAGCCGGCGGCGCGGGCGGAACGTCGTCCCAAGCGATTTTGTCACGGAACAAGTGCAGGTAGTTCGGGTGCTCGCCCTCGGCGACGTTCGACGGATACCAGACCTCGACGGTAATCGTGCGCGCCGCGAGCCCGCCTGGAGGCGTGTATGCGGTCTCAAGAACCCGATGCCCGCAGTTGAACGGGCCGGGGCGTGTCACGGACCAGGAGAGCGGATCGACCGCTGCCGTCGACGCATCGCTTTGCGGAGGCTGCGACGCGACGGAAGTGCCACTGCACCCCGAGCTCATGACGGCCGAGAATGCGAGGAGCCCGGCTCGGGTCCAACTCAGCCAATGGGATGGGGGCGTGTACGAAGAACTCGTTTTATTTTCAGGTAGACGCACCATCGCAAGCCCCCCGGGCCGACTTCGAGCCCTCCGAAGAGCGTCTCACGGAGCACGCACGCAAGCAAGGGACCGGAAGTGGCAACGGGCTATTTCGCGGGATCGAAGGCCGTCACCCGCGTTTTGACCGCCTTGTGACGAGCCGCGACGAGCTTATGTTCACCTCCTGGAGGCCATCGCATGAGCATCAATGCGCGCGTCGGCGGAAGCTTTGGGGGCACACACGCCAACCGAGAGGTTCTCATCCTCCCGACAGGTTCGGCTGCGGCTCTCTTTGTCCCTCCCGAGTCCCGTGGCCTCGTGCTTTTCGCGCACGGGAGCGGTTCGAGCCGGTTCAGCCCTCGAAACGTCGGGGTCGCGGGCGCTCTCAATCGGCGCGGCATCGCCACGCTTCTTTTCGACCTATTGTCTCCCGCCGAGGAATTCGCGAGCAGCAACGTCTTCGATATTTCGCTTCTCGCGACCCGTCTTGAAGCGGCGATGGACTGGGCCTCCGCCGAACGTTCGACGCGCGACCATCGCATTGGCCTCTTTGGCGCAAGCACCGGAGCGGCCGCGGCGCTCGTGGTTGGCGGACGACAAGCGACACGTGTCTCGGCAATCGTATCGCGGGGTGGGCGCCCCGATCTCGCGGGGCAAGCGCTCGATCGCGTGCGTGCGCCGACGCTCTTCATCGTAGGCGGGGCCGATACCGGGGTGCTCCAGCTCAACGAGCAAGCCTTCGCGAGGTTGCGGTGTCCGAAAGAACTTAAAGTCATCCCCGGCGCGACTCACCTTTTTCCTGAATTTGGCGCTATGGACGCGGTCATCGGCTGCGCGGCGGATTGGTTCGAGCGCCACCTTGCAAGTCCCTCGGCGTCGATGCAGGCAGCTCCTCACACCGGGGCGCGCCATGCCATTTAGAGATCGAAGAGAAGCGGGGCAACGGCTGGCCGAGGCCCTGGCCGCCTACCGAGCACAAAGCCCCGTGGTGCTTGCGCTTCCCCGAGGAGGCGTACCCGTGGCGCTCGAAGTTTCAACAGCGCTCGCGGCGCCGCTCGACCTTGTCGTCGCGCGAAAGATCGGTGTGGCGTTCTTGCCGGAGCTCGCCATGGGCGCGATTGCCGACGGAAGTCCGCCCGTGGTGGTTCGAAACGTCGAGATCCTCCAGGCCCTCGGCATTCGCGAAGCGGAGTTCGAGTCGTGCGCGACCGTCGCCTTGGCTGAGCTCGAGCGACGTCGGAAACGCTACGTGGGGGATCGCCCCCCAGTGGTCCTCGCGGGTCGCTGCGCGATCGTCATCGACGACGGCATGGCGACCGGTGCCACGATGCGGGCTGCGCTCCAAGCGACGCGAGCGCGCCATCCGGCAAGGCTCGTGCTCGCGGTTCCCGTCGCTGCGAGCGACACCGTGGCGTCGATGACGGGCGAGGCCGACGACGTCGTGTGCCTGGAGAGCCACGAGTTGTTTGGCTCGATTGGCGAATACTACGGAGCGTTTCCCCAGGTTTCTGACGAAGAAGTCATCGCGGCGCTGCGACGAAGTGATGCGCGGACCGCGGAAACCCGACAGCCGAGCGCGTAGGTCGCTTCGGTTGGGAAGGCACGGTCGCCACGACGCGGCCACATGCCTGCACTCTACACGCTCATCGTTTGGCGTTCGGATCGTGCGAGTGACCGATCGAGAACGTTTCATCGCCGCGCGTCGTCGCGTCGGCGGGGCAGCTCGCGACGGTGTCGACCCGTGCGTGCAAAACTTTCTGGGCGCAACATGCGCACGCGCCCCGGGTGCAACGCGTCCGTCGGCGCCCTTTCGTGCTGATAAAATGCTTCCAATCATTCATACGCACGAATTGCGGCTCCACAACGTTTTTTTGGGTACGCCTTCGGCGCAAACTCACCTGTTGACGAAGAGTTTTCGTTGGCGCACCCCATGACGACCGATGTACTTTGAAAACGAATCAGCGCGCAACGCGCGAGCCCGTGTCCCCGCCTCGGTAGCGCTCGACGTGTCACGTGTTACCGGCCCGGCTGTCACCGCGCGCGGAGGTCGTTCGCTGCGCGCGCCACGTCTCGCGTCAGTCATCGAGCTCGTGACGTTGGACCGCGCATCGGCGTCCACATCTCGTGCAGCCCTCATGCACACGTCGGTTGTCTTACGGATTCCTTCTAACGCGTTTCCGTCTGCCATACACCGTACGACGTGTACCCCTGCGCCTCGTCGCGTCCGCCGCCGCCGCTGAACGACGTGCCGAGGGCCGCTCTCGGCGATGGCACTTAAGACGTCATCGCTCATCTTAATCGTGAACAGAACTGCGCACGATTAAGCCGAATGCGCCTCTCAGGCAGCGTTCTGTCGCACTTTATTTGTCTCACCAACTGCAAACGTTCGTCATTTTTAAGAGCACCATAACAATGCCAAAAACTATCCTGCTCGTCGACGACTCGATGCTCATGCTCGCGACGGTCAAAGCCAAGCTCGACTTGGCGGGCCTATTCGTCCGCGTAGAAAAGGCCGAAGACGGCGTCGTCGCGCTCGCGCAAATCGCCGCCGGACTCAAGCCCGACTTGGTCATCACCGACATGAACATGCCCAACATGGGCGGCCTGGAGCTCGTGAAGGGCATTCGTGCGTTGCCTAAGCTTCGCTTCATACCGATTATTGCGCTGACCACGGAGAGCGCCGCGGCGAAGCGTGAAGAAGGCAAAAAGAACGGCGTGACCGCGTGGATCGTCAAGCCCGCCAACACTGCGGAACTCCTCGCGGTCATCAAGTATGTCCTTCCTGGCGTGGCCAGGGTGGCCGCCCGCGCGTGATGCCGAGGCGCCGTCTTCCACGACGCGCAGTCGCCGGACCGAAACCACGGCGTGGCCACATGCATGCACTCTACACACTCATCGTTTCGCGTTCGGTTCGTGCGAGCGAGCGAGAACGCCTCGTCGACCCGCCTCGTCGCGTCGGTCACGGAGCTCGCGACCGTGTCGCTCCCTGCCCTGCAAATATTTCTGGGTGCAGAATCCGCACGAGCCGGGGTGCCACGCGTCCACCGGCGCAGCGATCGCATCGACAAAGTCGCCTCGGCTCAGTCAGACGCAAACGGCGCGCGTTCAACGCCGAATGTGCGTATGCATTTACTTCTTACGCAATCGTTGACGGAGCGCTTCCGCTGACACACACCAGGGAAGCCCCGATGTCATTTGTCAAAAACGCCCCCAGCGAAGCGCCGTCCGACGTCTACACCATCGGGCTCGCCGGACTCGTCGGCATTGCCCGGGTGCGGGAGCTGCGCGAGCGTGCCCTCGACGCCGCGCGGTCTGGGTTGGACGTCGCGATCGACTGTATCCATGTGCTGCACGTGGACGCGTCGTCGGTGCAAGTGCTCCTGTCGCTTCGCTCGGAGGTCGTTCAGAACGGTCGCCGATTCTCGCTTTCGGCCCTCGACGGTTCGCTCGCTAGCCGGCTCACAGCTTGGGGCTTTGGCGACCTTGTGAGCGGCTCACGGGGTGCGAGCTCCCCTATCGGTGCGCGCATGCCCACGGGCCAGCCATGAGGCAGCAGCAGCCCACGGACGGCCCCCCCAGCAGCACAGAGTCTCCTGACCTTCCATGTGGCAGCGCCCCGTGCATGTGGATTCGCCTCGCTCAACACACGGAAGCCCTCGACACGGAATTGGCGGCGTGTGCGCGTCGTGCATGCGAGGCTCTCGCGAACCTTCGCTTCGAGTCTCCCGAGGCGAACGAAGCCATTGCGGGCGTCGTGATGGCGCTGCAGTTTCAAGACCTCGCAAGCCAACGCATCGCCCTCATGACACGGGTTCAGCGGGCTCTTGCGCTCCGGTGCGTAGAGGTCCGCGGGCCCGATGGAACCACGGCCGCTCTGGCGTCGCTCGACCGCCTCGCGCACCTTCGCACGTCGTGCACGCATAGCGCATACACACACCATCCGACGGATGGACACGAACACGTTTACGGATTCTCGGCGGATGACGAAGCACGTCCACATTCCTCGGCGACCCCGTGCCCGCTCGACGCCGCGGCGACGAGCGCCCAAGACGATGGCGTTGAACTTTTCTAATTGGACACCATGACCACGATTAAGAAAAAAGCGCTCATTCTCGATGATTCCGTCACGATGCGGAGTATGGTGGCGATGACGTTGACCCGCGCCGGTTTCGACGTGATTGAAGCGGAAAATGGCGCGCATGGGCTTCAGCAGATTTCCGGACGCCAAGTCGACGTCATCATCTCCGATTTGAATATGCCGGTAATGGACGGATTCGACTTTGTTCGAGCCGTTCGCGAGCGACCTGAAGGGAGAGGAATCCCCATCCTCATGCTCACGACGGAAGCGCGGCCCGAGATGAAACTCAAGGGCAAGGCCGCCGGGGCCACCGGATGGATCGTGAAACCCTTCGACCCGACGGTGCTCCTGAAGACGTTGGCGCGGGTGATCCCGTGAGCGGAAGCGATCCCCATGGACTATGACCTCGGCCCCATTCGGGCGATCTTCTTCGAGGAAGCAGCGGAGCATCTCGTGGAACTCGAGAAGGGTCTCCTCGAGCTCGAAGATGCGCCCAACGACAAGGAGCTCATCGCCAGGATTTTCCGGGCGGCGCACTCGCTCAAAGGCGGTGCTGCGACGCTTGGATTCGCGGAGATCGCAAGCCTCACCCACGCGGCGGAGACCATCCTCGGGCGCATCCGCGACGGGCAGCTTGCGGTCGCGGGCGCGCGCATCGATCTCTTGCTCGCGGCGGGCGACCTCGTTGGCAAGCTCGTTGCCGTATTTCGCGACGAAGCCGGAGAACAGCCCTCAACACTCCTGTCGGTTCTTGAGCTCCTCGAAGCCGATGCGGCCGCGCCGAGCGACGTGCGTGAGGCTGGCGGTCGTCAATCGTTGCGCGTCGAACGCGGCCCCGCGCACTACCTCATTAACTTCGTGCCCGATGCAGGCGATTTGCTCGCTGGAAACTGCCCTCTCCTCGTTTTGCGGGAGCTCAGCGAACTCGGGGTGGTCGCGGAACTCGTCGTCGATGCGGGCCGCTTGCCTCCGCTTACGGCCATGGACCCGGAACAGTCCTACCTTGGCTGGTCGTTGAACCTGGCGACGCGCGAACCTGCGACCTCGGTGCGCGACGTTTTTTCGTTCGTCGAAGACCGCGCGCTCGTGGAGATCACGCCACTCAGCGACACGGCGCCTCCCACAACGTTTGCGCCGCCGCACGCCTCTACGCCATCGCCGAAGCGCGAGAGCTTCGGCGGAGCGAGCCTGAATCCGCCTCGGCTCACCGTTCCATCGGCGGCTCTTGCGGCTGGATTTCCTCAGGCGGCACCCGTTCAAGCGCGTGCGGTCAGAGCCCCGGAGCCGACCCCGGTGGCGGTCATAGTTCGTCCTCAAGAGGACAAGGCGCCAGCCGCAGAGGCGCATGGGAACGAGCGCTCGCCCAAGGCCACGACAACGGCTGCCGGTGCTGCGACGGGAACAGCCGCGGCCGCGGGAGGCTCATCGATCCGCGTGCCGACCGAGAAGGTCGATCAGCTCGTGAACTTGGTTGGCGAGCTCGTCATCGCGCAGTCCATGGTGGCGCGAGCCCTCGAACCGAACGGAACGATCGAGAAAGCGCGCGAGGCCGCGAGCGCCATGGGGCGCATCACGCAAGAGCTTCAAGAACGCGTGATGAAGGTTCGCATGGTCCCCATCGGAACGGTTTTTTCCAGGCTTCCACGCATGGTTCGCGACCTCGCCGGTTCGCTCAAAAAAGAACTCGAACTCGAGATCTTTGGAGAAGAAACCGAGATGGACAAGGCGCTTGTGGAGCGAGTCGCGGACCCTCTTCTGCACCTCGTGCGCAACGCCGTCGACCATGGCGTCGAGGGACCCGAAGCGCGTGCGAAGGCTGGCAAGAGCGGAGCTGGACGCGTGACGGTGCGCGCATTCCACCAAGGCACGAGCATCGTCATCGAAGTGAGCGACGATGGAAACGGCATTGACCGGGAGCGACTGCGCGAGAAAGCCATCGGTGCCGGACACATCGGGGCGAACGCCCAGCTGAACGATGATGAGCTCGCGGCTCTTGTCTTTTTGCCCGGATTGTCCACCGCAAAGGTCGTGACCGACGTGTCGGGCCGAGGCGTCGGCATGGACGTCGTGAAGCGCAACATCGACGAGCTTGGCGGAACGATTCAGGTCGACAGCCGCCGTGGCGTTGGGTCGACCTTTCGCCTTCGGTTGCCGCTCACCCTCGCGGTCATCGACGGGCAAACGGTGTGCGTCGGGTCACAGACGTTCGTCATCCCCCTCGGCGCGATCGTTGCCTCCGTAAGACCGCAACTAGGCGAGGTACGTACGCTTCCCGGTGGCGGCGAGGTCGTGCGACGCCGTGGGCGCATGATTCCCGTGGCTCGCCTCCATAAACTACTGGGAATTCCCAATGCAATGACGGAGCCGTCCCGGGCCCTCCTCGTCGTTGTCGAGACCGGAAGCGGTGAGCTTGCGGTCCTCGTGGACCAGGTGCTCGGGCAACAGTCCACGGTCGTGAAGAACCTTGAGAGCGACTACCGGCGCGTCGATGGCGTGATGGGAGCCACCGTCGACGCGGAAGGCGGCGTCACGCTCATCCTCGATGTGTCAGCCCTCGCGCGCGCCAACGATGCGGCCCAGGGAAGCTCGGGCGCCTTCGCAAACTGACGGAATCCAAAAGATGAACCCCACGATGCAAACCAACAAGCACCACGAAAGCTCTCCGCATTCCTTCGATGACCCGGAGCGTCACACCACGTTTAGCGTGGCCAATCAGTATTTGACGTTAATGCTCGGCGACGAAGAATACGGGCTTCCGATCCTGGATGTGCAGGAGATTCGCGCATTTTCGAGACTTACGCCGCTTCCGAACGCGCCCATGTCCGTGCGGGGCGTCATGAATCTTCGTGGCCGCATCGTTCCCGTCGTCGACTTGCGCTGCCGCTTCGGTCTCGAGCTTGTAGAGTACACGCGTTTCACGGTGATCGTCATCGTGCGCGTCGGAGCGAAGATCGTTGGAGTGGCGGTCGACGCCGTTGCCGACGTGGTCGACATCCCAAGCGCGGCGGTCCAAGCGGCCTCGGACCTCGGTTCCGTTGCGGACGCGAGCCTGATTCGCGGCGTGGCTCGCATCGAGGAACGCGTGGTCGTGTTGCTTCGGCTCGAAGCCATCGTGGCAGAAGGCGCATCGGCCATATCGTCGTATTAATCGTTACAGTTGATTCAAACCAAACAGCCCAATTCCTGCTTACGCAGCGTTTTTGTTGAGTTTTCAGCGCATCAAGCGCCTGTCCGTGCGGCACCGGAAGTGCGGCGACGGAGCCGGCGCAAAAGTGAGACCCCCACATGTTGAACCGACTCAAAATATCTGCCCGCCTCTGGCTCCTGACGAGCACCTTGTGCTTCGTCGCCGTCGTGTTGACGATGGTCGGACTGCACAGCCTCGGGCGCATGGAAGCGAGCCTGCGCACGGTGTACGTCGATCGAACCGTGCCCGCGATCGACCTCGGCGCAATCACCGACGAAGCGCATCGCTCACGCTTTCGCATGGCCATCGCCGCATTCTCGGCTGACCCCGAAAAGGTCGCGGGGTACGCGTCGCAAATCGCTGAGATCGACCGGGCCATCGACCGCGTTTGGGCGAAATACAGGGCCACTTACCTGACCGCGGAAGAGGTGGTCCTTGCAGCAAAGATAGAGCGCGATCTTGCGGACTTTCGTGAGGTGCGCGAGGCGACGATGCGGTTTGCGGCGCAGGGAAAACGCGACCAAGCGATGGAGATCAGCCTCGGCGATGGCATGCTCAAATTCAATCGGCTGCGCGACTCGCTCAAGGACCTCTTCGACCTTCAAGGCCGCGTGGCCGAGGAAGAGTACAACCAAGGACAAGCGGGCTACGCGGCCGCGATTCGCTCGTCCATCGCGGTCACCGGGGCCGCGATCGTGATTGGTGTGCTCCTCGCGTATTGGATCATTCGCTCGATCTCGACCCCCATCGCGAGCATGAACCTGGCGCTTGCACGCCTCGCGAAGGGCGACTTTTCGGCGGCCGCGGACGTGACCTCCGTTGATGAATTGGGAGAAATGGCGGCGTCATTTAATGCAGCGCTCGTCCACGTTCGTGCGAGCGTTGTGAAGGTACGCGAAGCGGCTGCTCGCCTCGCTCGTGGTGACCTGAGTATGCGCATTGGCCTTGACTCCAATGACGAGCTTGGACTCATGGCGAAGGACCTCGACACAGCGATCGAGTTCATGCGCACCGCACTCACCGAGGTCGCGCTTGCGGCGGAAGAGGTGTCCGAGGCTGCGCGCGAAATGTCCGCAGGCAGCGAAGAGCTTGCCTCCGGTGCGCAACAGCAGGCGTCGAGTCTCGAAGAAACCTCCGCGAGCCTTGAGCAAATGACGAGCAGCGTGAAGCAGACGAGCGACAACGCGCAGGAGGGTGCGCAGGCGTCGAGCAAGGCACGTGAGATTGCCACGCGAGGAAGCGAAGTCGCGAGCGACGCGGTGCGCGCCATGCGCGAAGTCAACGAATCGTCAGCCCGGATTGCGGACATCATCACGACGATTGATGAGATTGCTTTCCAAACCAACCTCCTCGCGTTGAACGCGGCAGTCGAAGCGGCGCGCGCCGGTGAGATGGGTCGCGGCTTCGCGGTGGTGGCGGCGGAGGTTCGAAGCCTCGCCGTTCGAAGCGCCACGTCGGCGAAGGAGATCAAGGGACTCATTCAAGACTCGCTGCGGAAGGTCGAGGCGGGCTCCGCTCTCGTGGACCTTTCCGGCGCAGCGCTCGTGGAAATCGTGACGTCGGTGAAGCGCGTCACGGACATCGCTGGCGAGATCGCTTCGGCGTCGCGAGAGCAAGCCGGCGGCATCGACCAAGTGAACCGGGCGATGGGGCAGATGGACTCCGTTACCCAGGAAAGCGCCTCGCAAACCGAACAGCTCGCGGCAACCGCCGAGAGCATGGCGGCACAGGGCGAGGAGCTCCTTGAACTCGTCGGACGCTTCACGCTCACGGCAGGTGAGGCGGGTCGAGGACGCGCGGCAAAGCGCAAACCGGGTGTGGGCAAGGCACTGCCTCATGGCTCCGCCCATGGAAACCCCCGAGCGCTCCTTGCGGGCGTCTCGCACGGGAAAGGTCGCTCACCCGCCAAGGCCAGCGGCGGCAACGGATCGCACGCGGCTCAGAACGACAGCGCGAGTGACGACGATGGCGGCTTCGAGCTGTTCTGACGCGGGCTTTTTTCTCGAAACGCTGTTTCGTTGCACGAACTTCAGTCGTTCCGCATGGCCGGCCTTCGTCGCGAGGGTCGGCCATGCGTCGGACTACAAGGCACAACCAGCATATGCTTGTTGACCGTTTGATGATGACCCAACGTATGCGCATCGTGCATCCTGCTGCAGCGGGTTCGATGTTGGGCGTCGTGCCCACGGCTCGGGCGCGAAGGTGAGCGTGCCGCCATCGCACGAGGCCGTGGACTCGCAAGAGCATGTGCTCTCCGACGCGGATTTCGACCGTGTTCGTGCGCTCCTCGTGAGGCTCTCGGGCATCTCGCTCAACGACGCGAAGCGGCAACTCGTCGTCTCCCGACTCAAACGGCGGCTCATCACGCTCGGACTTTCGTCATTCGATGCTTATTGTACGCTTTTGGAATCTCCCAGTGGAGCTTCAGAGCTTCAGTCATTCGTCAATCGGATGACGACGAATAAGACTGATTTTTTTCGCGAACCTCATCACTTCGATATTCTTCGTGAGCGAGTCGTCCCGGAGTTTCTTCGTTCGGCGCGTCAGGGCCGGCGGCATACCCTTCGCGTGTGGTGCGCGGCATCGTCGAGCGGCGAGGAACCGTGGACGCTCGCCATCGTGCTCGCGGACGCGTTGAAGCGTGTGCGCGATGTGGACTTCCGAATCGATGCGTCCGACATCGACACGGAGATCCTGGCGAAGGCCGAGCGCGCGGTGTACCCGAAGAGCGCCATCGACATTCCCGAGCTGACCGATTGCGGTCGCTTCTTTCTTCGCGGCACGGGCTCTCACGCAGGAACTGTGCGCGTGCGCGACGAGCTTCGCGCGAAGGTCTCGTTCCGCCCCCTCAATTTGAACGAATCGGCGAAAGCCTGGGGTTGGCCGAAGAAATTTGATGCGATTTTCTGTCGCAACGTTCTCATTTATTTCGATCAGGCGACCCAGCGTGACGTCACCGAGCGCCTCGTGTCGCAGCTCAGTCCCGGCGGCTGGCTCTTCTTCGGGCACGCGGAATCCATGACCGGAGCGAACCCCGCGCTCGATCGCGTCGGCCCGACGGCATACCGCTTGCGCCTCTCGGATTCGTCGAGCCCGCCGCCCGAGACCGTGCGCAGGGTGGCGACGCCATCCGTCGAGATCCCCGCCGCCCCCCGACCCTCACGTTCGGGCCTGGTAGAAGCAAGACGCAGCGAAAAGCCTGCAACCGGGCTCGCCGATCGGACCACGGAGCTGCAGGTCACACTCGGTATAGGCGACGTATACGCAACGGCTGCTCCGGCCATCTTGCGCACGGTGCTCGGCTCTTGCGTCGCGGCGTGCCTGTACGACCCGGTCGCGCACGTGGGAGGCATGTGTCACTTCCTGCTGCCGTCCGCGCGCGACGACGAGGGGCATTCGACCCGCTACGGCGTCAACGCCCTCGAGCGCCTCATCAACGCGACGATGGGGGCGGGCGCGGACCGTCGGCGCCTTCGCGTAAAGGCGTTCGGTGGCGCGCACATGCTTGGTCCCGACGCGAGTTTTGGACGAATTGGCGAACGCAACTCGTCGTTCGTTCGCGAATTCTTCCTCCGCGAGGGAATCCCCCTGGTGAGCGAGCTGCTGGAGGGTGCGAACGCCCTCAAGGTTCTCTTTTATCCGCATAGCGGAAAGGCGATGGTCGCCCCCGTGTCGACGTCGTCAGGTCCGTCGCTCTCTCAGCGTGAGGCCGAGGCCGTGTCGCGCATCGCTCAAGCCGAGCACACCAACGCGGACGACCGAGTCACGCTCTTCTAGCCGAGTAAACCCATGGCCAAAGTACGTGTACTCATCATCGATGACTCGGCGCTCATTCGAGAGGTGCTGACTCAAATTCTTTCGAAGGACCCAGGAATCGAGGTGGTGGGCACGGCCCGTGACCCCATCGATGCGTGGCCTAAGCTCACGGCGCTCGCGCCGGAC
>CAIQDA010000173.1 GCA_903870415.1 uncultured delta proteobacterium | reverse complement strand
GGCGAGCGTTCCGGTCACAAGAGCTACGCTGCACACGAAAAGACATGCATAGGCCACGTCGATGTAATTGCTTGCAAGCTGCAGTACGACGACTGGAATAGCCACGAACAAAGCGCAAACCGCCAGCGCACGATAGTCCCGCACACCTGCGCGTGCTGCGATCGATGCCGCGGCCATCGTACCCGCATACGCAAATGGCATTTGCGCCAATTCAATCCACGTATCATCGCGCAGCACGAGCTGCCAAAATAGGAAGTAGAGCTCAACGGCGCGAGGATACGCGTTGATATACACCGTGTGCGTTGGTATGTGTCGCAATGTCTGCGATTGAATCGCATCGTGGACGATCGGCAGATGGTATCCAAGCGCATCCCATGCAAACGGCGGCGCCAAGTACGCGGCGGTCATCGCTAAGAAAAGCGCTGAAGCGATCACAACCCACAGAACGCGGGTACCCTGATCGCGAAAGCCCAACACCAGACAATCGGCAAGACGTTGGGTGTCATCCAACGCGCGGCCGCGCGCGTCAGGTCCTGCGGTGTACGCAACAAGCCCGAGGCCGCCGACAAGCGTGATGAGAAACCAATGCTGCGTGATGCCATTAACCGCCCCGAGGGCGACAATTATTCCGATCGGAAATGCCAGCGCAAATAGCGCCGCACACGTTGCTCGTTCAAAAAAGTGGTATTCCTGGCGAGTATCCAGTCGCGCGACAACGATCTGCCCGACCACCCACAGTGCGCCCAATGCCAGTAAGAGAGCGCCGGGGAAGAAAGCGTTCATTTTACAGCGGTTCCTTTTTACATCGCTTTAGAGCTGAGCTTCTTAACACGGCTGGTCCTTGACAGATTAGGCTCATTGTGACGAATGGCTATGCGCACCTCACCGCGGGCACGGCGCTGCTCTCTTCGTCGAGCGCGGCGCAGCGGACATTCAAACCACGAATCCGCGTCGCGCGTCTTCACGCGATTGCTCGAACCGTATCGGCGTTCGGTCGATTTCCCTCCGTCGACGTCCGTGACCCCAGCGACGACCGCTCAGCTTCGGTCGCCGGTGCGTTTTTCCAGTTTCAGCTCGGATTTGCCCGCACCCACGCTGCAGGCCCCCGCACGGACTGTGCCTTCGCGCGCGCGTTCGGCGCCTTCGTTCGATCGCCTGAGCTTCTTCACCCGCCCGTGTGACATGTCAGAGCCAGAACGACCTGAACCCGCTTCCGGGGATGGCGGAGCGGACCGAGCGACCTGCCGCGGAACATGGAATGTCCACCCGGCCTCGCCGAGAACCCCCATCGTCGACACCTTGATGTCCCAAACGAACGAGTCACGTTCCCTGCTTTTTTGATTCTTCTGCCACGGCCCCGTGTCCCGCAGGAGCGGTGGCGACGCTTCGCTACGGCGCGCTTGTGGCCGTGTGGATGTCGCCAATCAAGGCGAACACGAGTCTACCGCGGGCTGAAGCCGGGCGGCTGGCCGGTAGCGCGTTCGAGACGAAGCGAACGTTTGCGCGACGGCTACTTTGCGACCTTCCAAACGGAACCGCCATAACTGCCCCAATAGACGCATTTCGAGTCCTGATCGATGTGACGCTGGTAAGGTGCCATGTCGCCGGCGGGCGAGAAGGTGGCGAGGTCGCGGGTCTGGCCCGTCGCAATGTTTACCTCAAGGAGCACGCCGGGGAACGAGTTGTACGTCGTCATGTAGAGCTTCTGGCGCGCGGCGTCGACGACGAGACCGCCGGGGAGATACTGCGTCGGCGCGAGCAGCGTGAGGTTTTGACCCGTGTCGCTCATGCGGTAGACGCCGCGGGCGACGGGCTGGCCGTTCGAGGAGGTGACGCCACCGAGCGAGGTGGCCCAGTACAAGTCGCCCGCAGCCCAGGTGAGGCCGTAGCGATGGGCACCACCGCCAAGGGACGCCTCGCCTAGCAATTGCGTCACCGCGCCCGACGGAAGATCAAAGCGTCGAATCGAGGCAGGAGTATACTGGTTCGACGCGAAGAGCGCGTTGCCGCCCTCCGTGAGGCCGATGAGCGCGCCCGCGTTCGGGAACGAGGGGATGTCGGAGCTCGTGACCGTGTCGTAGCCGCTGATGAACTGGCTCGCGCCGATTGTGCTGTGCCAGAAGAGCTTGCCGCCCACGTGCACCATGCCCGCCATGCCTTGGATACCGCCCTTGAGCACCACGGGGTTCGCGCCGCAGCCGCTCACCGCACACGCATAAACCTTGTCGGTCGCAGCGCCCGTGCCGTTGCCGGAAATGTCGCCAATAAAGAGCGTCTGTCCACCAACGCCCCCGAGCGCGAGGAAAGCGGGCTTGTCGACGCCGGTCGTGACGACACGTGCGAGGCTGTTTTGTGGGCCGCATCCGGCCTTGGGGCACGCGAGTACGGTGCCTCCCGCGGCACCACCGCCTGGGCGAATGCCGAAGATCACCTCGGTGGCCGTGGTGAGGACGGACGCGATGCTCGTGCTCGGCGCATTCGGGTTTACATACGCGTCGTAGAGCGTGTCGGCGGTGGTGCTGCACGCCGGAGGGCCCGCGTCAGGCGCCGTGATTCCGCCGTCCCACGCGATGCCCGAGTCGAGAGCAGCGTCGGGAGACCCGTCTTGTGGAATCGCACCGCTGTCAATCGCGCCCGAAGCGTCGCTCGCATCCTCCACCGATGCGTCTGCGTTGCCTGCGTCCGCGTTGCCTGCGTCCGCGTTGCCTGCGTCCGCGTTGCCTGCGTCCGCGTTGCCTGCGTCTGCGTCCAGCCATGCGTCGGCCGGGACGGCAGCATCCGTCGAGGTCGTCGCATCCGTTGGAGTGGGCGAGGTATCGGCGGCGCCAGCGTCGGAAATCGCCGCGTCAAGCTCGCCGCTTCTTGTGGAAACGTCGTCAGAACAGGCAGCGGCGATGACGCCGGCGCAGCATGTCACGAGTACCGACGCGAGGAGAGACGATGTACGCATCAACAAGTCCGCAGGTGAAAGGTTAGAAGCCGGCGTGCATAAGAACGTTATCGCAAGAGGAGCGCGTCCTACGAATTTTGCGGTTCATTCAAACGCGGGACCGCTTTGTGCGCGCGCAGCAAGTGGGTTCCCGCAGCAGAGTACCGCAAATCGCTGCAGTTGTGCGCATTCGCATTCACGTGCGGCACAAACTAACTCCATGCAACTTCGTTTGCAATGACTATTGGCTACGACGAAAAATCACCTCTCCCGCGCTCGACGTGACGTGGCCGGCCCGGAAACTCTTGAACGATGCAGTGTACGTCCCCCATGCTTGCCATTGTCCGAGGTGCCGCCGCCGGCCAAAGTCGCTCCGAGTGTGGGTCCCTAGGACACTGGATATTCGCCACGAGCGGCGCCTCCGTCGACCCGCTCTACCTCGCGCTCTTCGCGCGGAAGCGGCAAAACCGGACTGACCTCGACGCGGTCATTTGCAGGCTGACCGGCTACGATGACGTCGCGTTGGCGCAGCACCTCGCCGGGGGAGGGCTTCGCGGCCTTCTTCGCGGCGGCACAAACGACGGGCGCGACGATGATTGGAGAGGCGATTCGTGGCGCCCGCAATCGGGGGGGCACAAACACGAAGCCCGCGCACATCCCTCGAGGGGAGGCGCACGGGCCGCGGAGCGAACAGACTCGCTCTACACGTCGATCAGCGGCAGTAAATGCCCTGCATGAAGCCGGTGTAGAAACTTCCATTCTGCTCGACGGCGTTGATTTGCAGGCCCACAGCCTTCTGGCCGTTCGGGCACGAGAAGCTGAAGGCGACATCTCCGTAGTTGCCGCGCCTACCGGACGAGCTGGAATCACTGCACGTCGCGCCCAAGCCGGCCATCGAGCTCGTCCAACCGCCGTTGCCGTTGTCGCCCGACACTCCGGTGACCCAGGTACCCGTCGGGCACGTGAAGTCCGCAAAGGCGGTGCCGCCCATGCCGCCGAGATTCGCGCCGTCGGTCGTCGAGGCGGTGTTCGGCACGTTGCCAACGAGCGGCGCACAGCGAATCCCGATCCTGTCGATGATCGCGCCGGCTCGGCCTCCGAACCCCGTCATGACCTGGCCTGCCGGGCAGAAAAGCGCCGCGCTGCCCGAACCCGCCGTCGTCTGCGTTCCCGAAATGTAGACGGACTTCTTGCCGCCGCCGTCGCGCACGAGGACCTGGAAGTAGTACGCGGTCGCAAAGTTGAGACCGCCGATGGTCGCCGTCCCGATGTTCGCGGTCCAGTCCTGGCCGACCGTGCCGTTGGCTTCGGCGTTCGCGAGCGTCGTGATGTTGTTGCTCGTCGAGTAAACGACTTGGTACTCGAGCGCCGCGGTAGGCGTGGCGTCGTCCGAGGCGGCAGCCCAGTTGACCACCACGATCGAGCCGCTGCTCCCCGTGAAGGCGAGGCTTGTGCCGGCGGTCGGCGGTGCGTTCACGACGCAGGCCCCCGCAGTGCAGACGTCGCCGCCCGAGCATGTGCCGCAGCTGCCGCCGCATTGGTAGGCGCCGCAGCTCACGTTGCACACGTAAAGCGAGCCGTCGACCTCGGCACCGTCGAGGGTGCTGTTGCCGTTGTCGTCCGCGCCGTAGCTGAGCTTGACGCCGCCGGACGCGCAG
>CAIQDA010000172.1 GCA_903870415.1 uncultured delta proteobacterium | reverse complement strand
CGGAAGCGCGGAGCGGCATGGTCACGAAGCGCGCGGCGAGACCATTTGCCGCGGCGTGATGCGAAGCGTTCTCGGCACAACTGTCATGTTCATCGACGGAGCACGTCGAAGTGGCCCGCCGCTTCAGCGAGCACCAACCCGCAATCGTGAAGTGCCGCGATGCACGGGCCGGCGAAGGAGGTTTGCAGCCCGCAGCAAGGGACCGCTCCCGCGTCGCGCACGCCGGTCTGTGTAGTTTGCAGACAGGCATTTACGGCGCACAAAACGCCTCGCGATGTATCGGCCCCTCAGGGAGCGTATTCGACGTTCACGAGCGCAGCGTGGAGCCCCGCGGCGTGCGCGCGTTTGAAGAGCTCGCGCACGGCGATTCGCACGTCCTCCGGTGCGTCGGCGGTGTCCGCATTGGCGTAGAGCCCGAGGTACGTGTCGACCATCGCGCGGTCGAATCCGAGCTTGCGTTCGTCCCCCGCGGCGAGCCCGTCGATGACCTCGTCGCGATGCGCGATCGCCCATGCGATCGAGGTGCGGCAGAGGCGCGAGACTTTGGCGATGAGCTCCGAGCCGAGCCTCTTGGCGATGACGTTGCCGCCGAGGGGCAAAGGTAGCCCGCCGGTGAGTTTCGACCACTCGACGCCAAGGTCGGCCACGAGCGAGAACCCCTCTTGCGTGTACGTGAGGCGGCCCTCGTGAATGAGTGTGGTGGCGGCGACTTCACCGGAGCGCACAGCTTCGAAGGCACGCGCGAACGGAGCGATCGGCACGACGACGGGCTCGAACGCAGGCGCCACGAGCGACAACACGAGATGCGCAGTCGTTTTGAATCCGGGCGTCCCAATGCGTTTGCCCTCAAGGCTTGCGAGCGTCGCGGGCTCCTTTGCCACAACCACGGGACCGTAATTGCGCCCCACGCTCATGCCGTGCGGGAGCAGGAGCCAGTCGTCGGCGATGGCCGCGTAGCGCGCGATGGAGACGGCGCTCACGTCCACGTCGCCACGGGACACCCGCTCGTTGAGCTCTTCAGTGTCGGCGCGATCGGCCACGAACGTTAGGCCCTCCGCATCGACCTTACCCTGCAAAAGAGGCCAGAACATGAAGAGGTCATCGCTGTCGGGCGAGAAGGCGAGGCGAATCGGCGAGGCCATGGCGTGTGCGTAGTGCCGCGAGGTTCCGGCGTCACGCGTGAGTCACTCTTCCGGAGGGTTTTGCGACTGAATTCGTCGCTCCTTGCCTCCTCGCCTGCGCTATCGCCAAGCGCCTCATGGGCTCGCTCACGACTTCCCTCGCCGACGCGGCCGGCCTTCAAAGCCTCACGCTTCCTTCGCAAGAGGACGACGACGCGCAGCGCGACCCGCTTCCGTCGCTCCTTCGCCCCGAGGGCTCGCCGGCGGTCTCGCTGCACGCGTTCCGCGATGCGATCCCCAGGGTGCCGCCCGCACACAAACCTGTGCATGCTGCAAGCGTCGCTCCCGGTGCCGTGGCGTACCTCGCGGCGCAGCTTTGCAAGCGTGACGGCGTGCGTGTGGTGCTCGTGGTTCCCGACGCCGACGATGTGGCCAGGCGTGTCGACGACGTGAAGAGCTGGCTCGGCGAGGCTGCCGTGGTGCGCGGGCTCTTGCCCCAAGAGGCGAGCCCCTGGGCACAGGTGAGCCCGGACCGGCGCGCGGCCGTTGCGCGACTCGGCGTTCTTGCGGAGCTGGCACTTGGTCAGCCCATCGACGCTCTCGTGGTTCCTGCGTCGGCGCTCGTGCGAAAAATGGTTCCGCGCGCGGTGGTTGCATCCTGCACGCAACGGGTGGCGGTCGACGCATTCCTTGATCGCGAAGTGTTCGCGAAGGACTTGGCGGAGGCCGGGTGGTCGCGCGTGCCGGTGGTCGAAGACCCAGGGCAATTTGCGTTTCGCGGCTCGCTCATCGATCTGTGGCCGGCGCAAGACCCGGAGCCTCTGCGCATCGAGCTGCTCGGTGACGACGTGCTTTCCATCAAGCGCTTCGATTCGCAGTCTCAGCGCACCCATGCGGCGGAGGGGCCCGCGTACCTGCTTTTGCCTCCGGTGCGCGAGGCGCTCGCGACGTTCCGCGGCGTCGACAAGCTCAAGGCCGCGCTCGTGGACCTGTGCGATGCTGCCGACTGGCCCTCGACGAAGACGCGCGTGCTCGTTGAAGACTTGGTGCAAGGCCGTGCGGCGTTCGGGGCCGATGGGTATCTCCCTGCTTTTTACGGCACCCTCGACGGTCTCGAGGCTTACCTCGGCGAGGCCGATCGCTTCGTCGTCGACGAACCCGAGAAGGTCGCGCACGTCATTCGGGACGAGGCCGAGCGCTTGGAGCGCGATGCGACCGACGCGACGAAGTCCGGGCCCGCGTTCAAATTCGCGACGCTCGCACGCGGTGTCGACGAGGTTTCGGCGGTCCTTTTGGCGCGCTCGCCGGTTCTGCTTCATGGCCTTGCGATTCAAGGCGGTGACGGTGGCGACGCGCTCGACGTCTTTGTGAATGCAGCCGAAGCGCAGCCCGTGCATAGCCAGGACCAAGACGACGTAAGTCGGTCGCTCAAGCTCATGCGCTCCACGAAGGGCAAGCACGCGACGCTCATGCCGCTCGTGCGCCGCATTCGCCAGTGGCATGAGCACGGACTCACGGTGCTGCTTACCGCACGCACGCAAACGCAGGCCGAGCGCTTGACGGCGCTGCTGCGGCACCAAGCGGTTCCATGCCGCATGCGCGGGGCCGTTCCGCTTGACCAGGCGCTTGTCGCGAAGGATTCGAAAGAGTCCGCGACCATCGTCATCGCTCCGCTGCATCACGGTTTTCTCGCTCCAGCCGATGGCCTTGCGGTTGTGACCGAGGAAGAAGTGTTCGGCTCGCGCGTCGCCCGTCGTCGTGAGCGGCGTGCGAGCGCTAAAGAAGATAAGGCGCGACCCTTCGTCGACGATTTGAGCGCGCTCGAAACCGGCGACCTCGTCGTGCATGCGGATCACGGCGTGGGCCGGTACCGCGGCCTCGTGCATCAGAAGCTCGGCGCGAACACCGTCGACTTGCTCGTGGTCGAGTACGACGGCGGCAAGCTTTTTTTGCCCGTCTATCGCCTCAACCAACTGCAAAAATTCACGGGCGGCGACGGCGCGGGAGCGAAGCTCGACAGGCTCGGCGGAAGCACCTTCGCAAAGACCAAGGCGAAGGTCCGCAAGGCCGTGCGCCAGATGGCCGATGAGCTGCTCAAGCTCTACGCCGAGCGCGAGGCGCAACCCGGTTTTCCGTTTCCAGAGGCGGGCGACTTCTACCAGGCCTTCGAGGCGACGTTCGCTTACGAGGAAACCCCAGACCAGGCGCGCGCGATCGACGACGTGAACCGCGACATGTCAAAGGCTCGGCCGATGGACCGCCTCGTCTGCGGTGACGTGGGTTTTGGCAAGACCGAGGTCGCGATTCGCGCGGCGTTTCGTGCGGTCGAATCGGGAAAACAGGTGGCGCTGCTTTGCCCCACCACCGTGCTCGCGCAGCAGCATTTGCGCACCTTCGAAGCGCGCTTCAAGGACCATGGGGTCATCGTTCGCGGACTCTCGCGCTTTCAAGGAAGCAAGGAGTCGAACGAGACCATTTTGGCGCTGCGCGAGGGCAAGGTTGACGTTGTCGTCGGCACGCACCGCATTCTCTCGAAGGATGTACACTTCAAGGATCTCGGTCTTCTCGTTGTCGACGAAGAGCAGCGTTTTGGGGTCGCGCACAAAGAACGCATCAAGGCGCTCAAGACTGCGGTGGACGTTCTCACACTCACCGCGACGCCCATTCCTCGAACGCTTCAACTTGCGGTCGGCGGCCTTCGCGACCTGTCGCTCATCACGACAGCTCCGGTTGATCGGCGTGCAGTGCGCACCATCGTCACGCGCTGGGACGACAAGGCGCTGCGCGAAGCCATCGAGCGCGAGCTCGGACGTGGCGGGCAGGTGTTCTTCGTCTTCAACCGCATCGAAGGTCTCTACGAGCGCGCCGAAAAGTTGCGTGAGCTCGTGCCGAGTGCACGTATCGCTGTGGCGCACGGGCAGATGGCGCGCGGCAAAGGCGACGAAGGCGGAGCCCTCGAACAAACGATGCTCGACTTCGTGGAGGGGCGCTTTGACGTGCTCTGCGCCACGAGCATCATCGAGTCCGGTCTCGACATTCCGCGGGCCAACACCATCATCATCGACCGCGCCGACTTGTTCGGTCTCGCGCAGCTCTATCAACTCCGTGGTCGCGTAGGCCGATCGAAGGAGCGCGCGTATTGCTACCTCGTCGTGCCCCCAAGCGAGGTCATGACCGAGGAGGCTCGAGCGCGCGTCGAGGCCTTGGAAAAATACACGGAGCTGGGCAGCGGTTTTCACATCGCAAGCCTCGACCTCGAGCTTCGCGGTGCGGGCGACATTCTCGGCGGCGAGCAGAGCGGCAACGTGGCGAGTGTGGGCATTGAGCTCTTCAGCGACATGCTCCGCGACGCGGTGGCCGAGCTCCGTGGCGAAGAGGTGGTGCACGAAGTTGATCCAGAGCTGACCTTCGACGTGACCGCGTTCTTGCCGGACGACTACGTGGGCGACGTGGGTGTTCGTCTTGCACTCTACAAGCGGTTTGCGAGCGCCATCGACGAGGCCATGGTCGACGAGCTTGCCGAGGAGCTCGAAGATCGCTTCGGCCCGCCGCCCGAAGATGCTGCCCAATTCATTCGCCTCATGCGCCTGAAGACCGAGCTGCGACGTCTGCGCGTGCTCGGTTGTGAAGCCACGGCGCAGCAGGTGAAACTGCACCTTCGCGAAGACACGCCGCTCGACCCGGTCAAGCTGCGTACGCTCATCGTGAAGGGCGGCGGTCTATGGCGAGCGACCCCGGACATGCGCCTCGTGCGCGTGTTCAAAGAGCCCGGCGGCAATGGTCTCACGCG
>CAIQDA010000171.1 GCA_903870415.1 uncultured delta proteobacterium | reverse complement strand
GCTCGTTCCAAGGCTATTTCCTTGTGCGAACCCACTATATGGATTGGCCATACTACCGCTTGCGGCGGCCATCGAGGTGCCCGCTCCAAGCGCTTGGTGGACGATCCGCGCGCCCGACGAACCGCTTTCGACGAGGCCATGGGACGTGCGCACTACGGTTTCGCCGCCGGTGCCTCCCGCGCCACCACCGAGATGGTCGTTCACAAGGGCGGCGCCCACGACGGAACCCGTGCCCGAAACGCGCGTGACCGTGACCGTGCTCACGACCGCGCGGCCATTGAACGCCATGGGGGAAAAGTGCCGCTCGACCATGCGAAGCCCGGTGTTCTCGCGCTCCACGCGCACGATGCCGCGACCGTCGTCGTAGCCCACAAAAAGCGGCGAAACCGCATTGAGCCACGCGGCCTGCGCCCCGACGCGCACGCCCGCATAGGCGTCGTAACGGAGGTTCTTGGTGCGCTCCGTCGACGACGCCGCAAGGTACGGGTGATCGAGGAGGCGAATGAGCTTTCCCGTCGCGCCATCGACGCTCGCGGCCGCGCGCCCATTCGAGAACGGAAGCTCGTGCGCCGAACGCCAAGGGCTCAGCGCATGCGCACCGAGCGGCATCGCCAAGGTGGCAAGGCCCAGGGCGAACGCCTGCACGGCGCGCGGTCGAATCGTAAGTGCCCGCATGGTGTGGCTCGGGCGGTAGCATGGACGATCCGTGCCGCCAGAAGAAAGTAACTCATACCTGCGTTACGTCTTTTGTGGCCGGATTTTGCAGGCTTCGAGTGGCGCACTCTATTGGAGGTCAGGTTCCCAAGGTCACTTGCAGGTTTCGGAGGCCGTGTTCCAGTTTTTGCCGTTGTTGCACGTGCAGCCGCCATCGGACGTGGCACTGGACCCGCTAGGGCAACTGCCCGTTTTGCACCCGGCGGCTACCCACAGCTGCAAGCCCGAGATGGTGTTGCAGCGCACGCAGGCCGCGTTCACGAGCCCATAGGTCGAATTGCAGCTGCAATCCGACGACGAATCGCTGGCGGCCGCGGACGTCGCGTTCGCGATGCAGCTCGTACACGCCGAAGACGTTGTTCCGCCCGATACGGAGTATTTACCCGCAGCGCACGCGGTGAAGGTCGTCGCCCCGTTTAGGCCGTAATAGCCCGGCGCGGCGACACAGCTCGCCGACGTTGTGCCATTTTTCAAATAGCTGCCGGTCGGGCACTGGAACGGAAACGCGATCTGGGCGCCGAGGTAGCCCGTATGGCTCGTCGCAAAAGCCGTGGATTTGAACGCGTCTGCGTTTGCGTTAATCGTCACGCTGTCCCATGCGCCGTCGCCGGAGCTCGTGTAGTCGGGGATCGGCCACTCGCAGCCAGCGCAGTCTTCGCTCGACTGCACCACGAGCCAGTATTTACTCCCGGCAAGCAGGGGAGCGCTCAAGGTGATGCGCCCATTGGTTCCGACGGGAACGGTGTAGACCGTCCCGGTGCCAAGCGTGGCCCAGCCCGCGTATTCCGTGAGTCTCGTGAGAAGCTGGTCCGGCCTCGTCAACCCCGTGGCGGCGTCGGTGTAGAGCGCAACCTGAAACTGCGCGACCCCTGCGTTTGCCTGCCGAATGTTCAGTTTGATCGACGAGAGCGTGTCCGTGCCGTAAGCCGGAGTGAAGCGGAACGCCCAAATTCGCCCGGGGTCGGTCGTGTTGCCAAACGCCGCGACTCTCGTCACGCTCGTGGAGGCGTGGTTGTAGAGGTAATACGTCGTACCGTTGCTCGGCGGTGGCTCGTTGCCTCCCGTGTCGCTGCTCGCACTCGTGGAGCCGCAGCCGGCCGCGAGGAGGAGGGTCCCAAGCCATGTACCTAGAGCGAGAGTGCGAAGCATGGGAAGGTCCTTTCATTCCGAACGAGCAGGATGGCCAAGTCGGTGCAGACGTGGCCATGGGGGTGGCGAGGCGGGAGAGCTTACACCTAAATCTACGGGGGTGCAAACAGCGCACACGACAGTCAAAGCACCAAACCGCGTTGTTCGCGGAACGGGCAACGGGACGCGAGCGCGGTGTCGAACGCCGCGGTGCTTTCGCGCGACGCTAACGCCGGTCACTCGTCGCGGGCGCAGCGCATGCCAACTCGGGGGCTTTGCGTCGGAAGATCGTCGATACCGCGATAGGCGTTTCGGACATCGTTGGCCCAACCGACCCAGGTGGCCCAACTGGCGCCCTTCTCGACGCGGACCGATGGGTTACCGACCGCTCCGTGGCCGTTTTCGCTGTAGGGACTCGAAGTCCACTCCCAAACGTTTCCCGAAAGGTCTTTGAAGCCTTGGGCGGAGTTGCCCGCCGGGAATGAACCGACCGCACAGGACTG
>CAIQDA010000170.1 GCA_903870415.1 uncultured delta proteobacterium | reverse complement strand
CGTGCGCGAAAACGATGCGCGTCGATTCCGGCGGCTGAGGCATGCGGGACATAGGCATGCACTCTACACGTACGCCCGTTGGTTCGGCGGCGACGGACGCGTCGTCTGTTTGGTCGACTTGAGGTTCGCGGGTATAAGCGACAGAAGGGCGTGGTGGGCGATGCCGAAATCGGCGCCGAATGTGCGGCGCACGAGGTGGTTCTTCGCTGTCCGCAATCGATTCAAAGGACGAAGCTTTCATGAACGTTTCCCTCACAGGCTCGAAGACGCTGCGTGCTCTTTTCTCTTCTGCCGTTCTCTTCGCGGCGGCGCTTCCTGCGTGCGCGTCGAGCAGCGGCAGCTCCAGCACTGGAACGGCCGCCGCCTACTTCGACAGCACGTGCAATTACTTGAGCCGATGCTCGGTCGACTATTCCGCGCAATTTGGCGGAACGACCGTCGCCGCGGGCTTCGTGCTCGACGGCTTGTCAGGCGTCTACCTCGACATCTGCAGCGACAGCGGCCGTGCGGCCAATGGGGCAAAGCTCGCGTATGAAATGGCGCTTCCGGACTCGGTCAGCGTCGACCTCGCGGCCATGGCCTCGACGATTGACGCGATGGCCTGCGGCGATTTGCCGACCATGACGATCCGCCCGGGCGCTCGCGCTGCGGCGGCGTCGTGTGAGAGCGACCTGCAGTGTGCAACGACCGCCTGCAGCGGCACGAGCGGCAGCTGCGGCAAGTGCGTTACGCGAGCTGCGGTTGGCGCCGCGTGCGACTACCAGAACGAAAGCGCGAGTCCGTGCGCAAGTGGCGCCGAATGCAGTTCCAACAATGTCTGCGTCGCCCGTCCCGCGCCAAAGAAGGCCGGCGACGCGTGCGCCTCAAGCACCGACTGCGGAACGGGCGGAGTTCTCACGTGTGCGGCGGGCGTTTGTGCGTCGGCGCTGGCCAACGTTGGCGAGTCCTGTGCGCAGAAAATGTGCCTCGGGACCGTGTGCGATGCGGCGACCAAGGTCTGCGTCGCGTTCAAGACGAGCGGCGCCTGCACGACCTCGTTCCAATGCGACACGTTCCACGGCTACGCGTGCGCCGACGCCACGAAGACCTGCACGCGCTTCACGGGCACGGCCGTGCGCGCCAAGGCGGGTGAGGCTTGCGGTCGTTCGACGAACGGCAACGGCTCCAGCACCGAATGCGCTCCAGGCCTCGCGTGCGACAGCGCTTCAAGCAAGTGCGTCGCCGCGCTCACGACCTGCTCCGCGACCTGAATCGCTGTTCACGAAGCCTGACAACAAAAGCGGCGCGGGGCTCCAACGGCCTCGCGCCGTTTCTGTTGTCCCGAAGGCGCACGAAGCATGATCGGTGAAAAAGACAGCAAAAAATCTAGTCTTTGTTGCTGAAGAGACCGCCAAAGAAGCGGCTCACAATGCCCGCGCCGCCCTCGCCGCCCTCGACCGAAGGTGCCGCTCCGGTGTTGCCCGCCTGCGCCTTGAATCGGCACTGGCACCGCTGCGCTTGAGGAACGTCCGAGAGCACTTGCTCCACGTGCATGCCGCAGCCGGCGAACGAAGGCTTCTGACATTGTTGGCATTGAACGCGTCGGCACATGGCGGAATCCTTGTCGGTGTAAAGTGCAAGCAGGTGATCACGCCATCAGAGGCACGAGGCGGTGTGCACGGGCGCAACGGTGTCGCGGGGGTCGAGAAGCACACGCGTAATCGGCGCTGCGGCGAGAGACTTCTTCACCTTGCAGTTCTCGACAGCGCGCAGAATGGCGGCCTTGTATTGCTCGGGAAAATCCTCGGGAAGCGTGAGGTGAACGTTGAGTTCGCGCGGAAGGTGCGACGCGTCGTCTTCGATGACCTCGAGCGAGAGCGCGAGCCCCGTGGTCGACAGCTTGCGCGAGGCGCAGAACGCCGCCGCGTAGTACCCCGCGCACGTTGCAATCGAGGCAAGGAAGAGGTCGTAGGGCGAAGGTCCATCGTCGAGTCCTCCGTGGACTTGCGGCTGGTCCGTGATCACGGTGTGGCGTCCCAGCTGCGCTTCGATGCGAACACCGCCGGGGAAGGATACGGGAATCGTGCGGCTCATAAACGTACGAGCTCGCTGCGCGCCAAAAGGGTTCGCAGGCCATGAGCCTTTTCACAAAACGCCGTTAAAGAAGCGCCGACGTTCGCCCTGACGAGGACTCCGTAAGGGCCCGACGCACGAGCGCCTGAACCTCCGGCGGGACACTCTTTCCCTCGGCTCCCGCCACTTGGCACCGCTTCAATGTGCGCTTCAGCGACGAGCACGCGGCCTCGCACCGGCGGCATGTGGCCACGTGTTTCTCCATCGCCGCGCAGTCGACCGCGCTCAAGTCACCCTCGAGCTGTGCGGAGAACGTTCGCGCAATATGGTTGCAGAGTGCACTGTCGTTTTCGTCGAGGCGAATGGCGGGTTCGAGCCGTTCGCGCAGCGTGGCCCGAGCGCGATGCAATCGGCTTTTTACAGCCTCGACACTGATTCCGAGAACGGCGGACACCTCGGGCGCGGTGAGCCCTTCAACGTCGCGCAAGAGGAGAACCTCGCGAGCGCCTTCGTCGAGGGTCGCGAGCGCTTCGTCGAGCAACGTGGCGGTCTCGTGGGCCGCGAGCGCGTCGTCAGGCCCTGGAGCCAAACTCGAAAACGCGCGGTTGGGCGTCTCCTCGTCGAGGGTTTCCGCCACTCCGGCCTTGTCGAGCATTCGCCGATGGCGTCGCGCACAAGCGCTTCGTGCGAGCGCAAAAAGCCAACTCGAAAACGAACTCTCGCCCCTGAATTTGCTGATCTCGCGCGAGGCGGTGAACAGCGCATCTTGGAGCACGTCCTCCGCATCGCCCGTACGCCTGCACATGCGCTGCGCGTAGCGAAGCACCTGCGGCGCCGAGCGAATCATGAGCGCCTCAAGGGCCGCGCGATCGCCCTGCTGCGCAGCGTGCACGAGCGCGTCGAGCGAAGCGGGGTCAGTCTCCGGAGCAGCCATGCGTTCCTCGATAGGAGATGCGAGAGGACTCCACCAGGGCACCTTTTGCATCCCGAGGATGCGAAGGGCGAACCCTTTTGCGCGGCGACGGGCTCGTAAGAAAGAGAAGGAGATTCCCTCATGGCCCTTAAAAATGCCGAAGCCCCAACCTTTGCCTCCGACGTCCGCTCGGGCATCACCATCGTCGACTTTTGGGCACCGTGGTGCGGCCCATGCCGAGCCTTCGCGCCGACCTTCGTGGCAGCCGCAGCCCGGCACCCGGACGTGACGTTTCTCAAAGTGAACACCGACGACGAGCCTGCCTTGGGCGAGACGTTCAAGATCCGATCGATCCCCACCATCATGGCCTTCCGCGACGGCGTTCCTCTGTTTTCGCAACCGGGCATGCTCGGTGCGGCCGATCTCGATCGCCTCGTCGCCGCCGTCGCCAAGGTCGACATGGCCGAGGTGCAGCGAAAAATGCGCGAACACGACGGCGGGTCGTCGCTACGGTGAGCCGCTCACTTGGGAGTGACGAGCAACATGTGGAACGAACGTTACGCCGAATCGGGCTTCGCCTACGGGACGGAGCCCAACACGTGGCTCTTGCAGAATGCACGCACCTGGCCGAGGGGTCGAGCGCTCGACATCGCGGGCGGAGAGGGGCGTAACGGCGTTTTCTTGGCGTCCCTCGGCGACGACGTCACCATCGTCGACGGGTCGCGCGTCGGCCTCGCCAAGGCGCAAGAGCTTGCGACCGAGCGCGGGCTCCGGGTGGCAACCATCGAAACGGACCTCGCGGCGTACGAACCCGACGAAAATTCCTTCGATATCATCGTGAGCATTTGGGCCCACTTGCCGCCCGTGGTGCGACGAACGCTTCATGCGGCGTGCGTGCGTGCGCTCAAAAGCGGCGGCGTCTTTCTTCTCGAAGCTTACACGCCGTCGCAAGTCGCGAGGTCGACCGGTGGCCCCCGCGACCCGTCGCTCTGCATGACCCTCGACGGGCTTCGCGACGAACTCGCAGGCCTCTCGTTCACCCATGGGCAGGAGCTTGAGCGCACCGTGAGCGAGGGCAAGTACCACGACGGGTTGAGCTCGGTCGTGCAGGTCATGGCCGTCAAGCCGTGAGCTTTTGAGCCTGTGAGCCTGTGAGCCTTTGAGCCTTTGCCGCTGGCAGGCCGGCATTCCCGAGGCGTCACGCGTGCGCGGGTTGCCCGTCTCGATCAGTGCAGAATCCACCCATCGAAAGGCGACGGCTTCGTGAGCAGGTCGAGACTCGTGAGCGTTGTGCGGAGCGCGGTCCAACGTGCGGTGGTCATCGAGCCAAGGCCGTGCGCGTTCGTCTCTTCGGTTTCGATGAGGCTCTTTTGCGCTTCGGCGGCGGCGGCGAAGGTGTCGAGGTCCATGGTGCTGTTGAGCGCGTTCATGACCTTGTTGGCGGCGAGTGGAGCGGCGAGGTACTCGGCCCAACCGGCTTGCGCGGCGCGAACGAAAGCAGCGACTTTTTCTGGGTGTTTTTCCAGGGTTTCGCGTCGCACAATCACCACGGCGCCATAGGGGTCGTAGCCCTCGGCGGAGATGGGGAAAACCTTCGTGGCCACGCCCTTGCGCTTGGCGGCGAGAGGCTCGCTCGTGAGGTAACACTGTTGCGCGTAGTCGCTCTCGATGAGCAAGCGCGCGATGCCGCCGTCGTAAGTTGTAACCTGCACCTTGTCGAAGCCGAACTTGCGCTTCAAGAAGAGCGCGTAGGGAAGGCCCGGTTCGATAGCGAGGGTGCCGCGCGAGAGCACGTCCGCGAGGTTCTGCACGCCGCGATCGGCCTTGGTCATGATGGCTTGCGGGTTGTGCTGGTACACCGCGAAAATAGGCACCACGTCGGCGCCATGCTCGCGCGCGAGGAGCAGTTCGTCTGCACCCGTGATGCCTGCGTCCG
>CAIQDA010000169.1 GCA_903870415.1 uncultured delta proteobacterium | reverse complement strand
CTGCTGCATTTGCATCTGCATCTGCTGTTGAAGCTGCTGCATCATGCGCGGGTCCATTTGCTGCTGCGCGCGAGGATCCATGTTCGCGCCCGCGGCTCCGGCTCCGCCCATCATGCCTTCCATGCCCGTGCCCGGCGTGACTTCGAGAAGGTCGATGTGGAAGAAGATGCCCGCGCCGCCTGGAATTTTAGGGGGCGCGCCGCGATCGCCATAGCCGAGCTCCGCGGGGCAGCCGATCTTCGCTGCGGCACCAGGCTTCATCATCGTGAGCGCTTCGTTCCAGCAAGGAACGACTTGGCCAACGGTGAACTCCACGGGCGCCTTGGACTCGTCGAAGACCGTTCCGTCG
The DNA here is from genome assembly GCA_903870415.1 of uncultured delta proteobacterium. Lineage (GTDB taxonomy): Bacteria > Myxococcota_A > Polyangia > Polyangiales > Polyangiaceae > CAIQDA01. Next base: position 4,177 of record CAIQDA010000169.1, on the reverse strand, counting down.
GCGAGGGTGCCCTTGTAGTTGACCTTCACGCGGTCGCCCTGCTTCGGCGTGAGGCCGGTGCCAGCCTTCTCCTCGATGAACACGAGGCCCGACGCGGTCTTCTTGGCGCCCTTGGTCTTGGCAAGTTCCGCAAGGACAGGAACGGAGGCTTCCTTCGCCTTGTCGGCCGTCGCCTTTTGGCGTGCCTGCGCGAGTCCCTGAATTTTCGGGCCCCATTCTTGAAGGTCCGCCTTCGGGTCCGCGCCGGCGACGCCGTCCTTGAAGCCTTGCATGATGAAGCCAACTTCTTCGTCCGTTGGCGTGAAGATCTTCAGGTTCTGACCCACGTCGAGGCCGAGCGCATAGAAGGTCTTTGCCGTGTCGTCGGGAAGTTCGCCTGGGGCAGCTTTTGCCTTGGGCTTCGCTTCGACGGTGGCCGAGGAGGATTGACCCTTGTCGTTCGACTTCTGGCAGCCGGTCGCGAGGGCGAGAGGAACGAGGAGAGCGGCGAGGGTTACGACGGAGGAGAGGCGCATTGCGCGCGCACCCTACACACGAGGCCCGGTCCATGGGCAACTCGTTTGTAGGGTTTCGCACGCAAAATCACGTCTCGTTTCCGTCAGGGGAGGTTGCTCGAACCCTCATTGCCCGCCGCGTCGGTCACGACGACACGCGTTGCCCCGCCCGGAGCCGCGAGGGTCATGACGCCGTCTGCGCCAGAAGTCACCTGTTGCGACGCTCCGAGGGCGCTTGATCCGTTGAAGAACCGAACCGCAAGCGAGCGGCTTCGCGCAGGAACGAGCCCATTCGAAGGCACCTCGTCGTCGAGGAGGCGATAGCCATTCGTCGCGTCGTACGACGTGGTGATGGCGACGCCCGCAGCGGCCGCGACGGTTTTTACGTCGAGCACGGCTGCCTCGACGGTGAACGGCTCACTCGCAACCGTGTAGCCCGGCCCATCGACCGCAAAGCGGTAACGGCCAAGCGGAAGTGCGGTTCGTCCGGCGTACGACTCGCCGTCGAAGCCTCGTGGTGAAACCAACTGCCACTCGGCGGTGAAGTAGTGATGCGTGAGGTCTGCATGCTTCGCCGTCAGCGGGAACGGCGTGTAGGATACAAGGACTTCGCCATCGGCAACGGGGCGACCGCTGCGCGTGGTGAGAGGCACGAAGGTACCGTTTTCGTCACGCTCGACATGCACCTTGGGATTACCAATGAGCGGACTCGAACCCTCGAAGACGAAGCGTGCACTCTGCAAACGTGCAACCGTCGTCGCGGGCTGCGAGGTTACAGGAGCGATTCCTGTGCGTGTCGCGAGGCTCACTGGCACGGCAGAAGGCACGGTTCCCGCATTTTCGGACGCGGTGGCGGCGGGGGCGCGGACGCCGCCGGAGAGCACGACGCGCGTCGCCGTTTCACCGTTTTCGCGCGTCGGGCTGACGGCGAGTTTGAGAAGGTCGGCCGCCGCTTCGATGATGAGTTGACCTTCGAGCGGGCCCCAGACGTTGATGGACGGTTCGTAGCCGCCGCTCAGCCAGTCTTCCGGCGTCAGCAAGTAGCCGACGTGGGACTGCGCGTAGCCAACGACGGCGGTGCGTTCCGCCGGGTAGGGCGACGAGGCTCGAACCGCATCGGCGAGCATCGTGACGGGCTCGCCCGGAAGTGCGGCGATCAGGAAATCTCCAATGCGTAGGGCGCTTAGGGTCGTTCGTGTGGTGGCGCAGAGCGGCGTGGTCTCGAGGGGCTGCTCAAGGAGCCCTTGGATGAGTTTGTACGCCGAAGGAAGGAGCACGCAGTTCTTGTACGGAGGAAGGTCGCTCGTGCCGGGCATGCTTCGTCCGGGTATCGACGTGCCGGAACCGCAGAGCGCCGCGCCTGCGGGAGCGTTGAACTCGTCGATGGGGCTGAGGATGGTCTTACCGTCGGCGGCGTAGATCTGTCCGTCGGGATCGCGCTCCGCATCGAAAGGTGCATAGCTCAAGGACCCGCCTCGCACCGCGAACGATGCGGCGCTCGGGCCCTCGACGATCGACCGCGTCACGACCTCCATCTCGGTGCGCGCGACGAGCTTTGTGCCAGCGGTTTGCCAGGCGCCGAGGATCGCGTCTCGGGCTTCACGGCCTACCGATTCGACGCGCGCAAAGTCGTAGCAAGGCGACCCGGTGCAATGAACTTCGCCGCGGCCTGAAGGGCTCACGTCGCCGGCTGCACCCTGCAAGTGCATGACGAGTACATGCGTGTCGAACGACTCTTCGACGGCTCGCTCGATGGCTCCCGTCGTCTCGCGGCTCGCGAAGTTGTTGTCGCTATCGAGAATCGTTCCGTGGACGCCGAAGATAGGAACGACCGCGATGGGGTCACCGCTTGCGGCGTCGATGCGAACGACGAAGAGGTCACGGTCTTTTCGCGGGCCGCCCATGAGCGCGTCGTTCGCGTTGCGGCGGTCGTGGGAGACTTTGTCCGTGGGGTCGAAGTTGCCGTCGTGATGCACTGCGATTTTCGCGGGAACACGGGCCGCAATGGCGCTTCGGGCCGCGGCAATCACTTGGTCGCGCACGCGCTCATAAAGGTCGCGGTGAAAGACGCCGAACCCGATGTCGAGGACCGGGTTTGGAATGAGGTGCCCCCATGACGAGTGCGAGTGGCCCGTGGCGACAAGAACTTTGCCTGCGTACGCGTCACCGAGCGCCGCGGCGATTTCATACGTCAGCCCGTCGGGAGCCACGCCGAGGTCGAGCTTCACAAGAATGAGTTCCTCGGTGCCAACCTTCAGCGCGATGACCTTTGCACGAGGCGCGCTTTCGACGCCGATGCTCGGCTGGAAACGACCCGCGATGGGGCTCGCGCGGCCGTCGGTGGGCTCGGCGGCACCGATGTTGGCACGGGCCGCGTAGGCTCCGAGCGCGGCGCCAATGGGCACGTCGAGGATCACCTCGGCCGTACCTGCGAGCACGTCGCCTTCGGTTACGGCGCTACCGCTTCCCGCGGTCGCGGTCGGAGTCTGGAAGCTGCAGTGAGCGACCGAGAGAGGGGCAGGCGACGCGGGTCCTGCATCGACCTCGACCTCCGACGCGGGCCCGCGCGAGTAATTGGGATCGGCGCAGCCAAGTGGCGCGAGGGTGAAGGCAACAGCGGAGAGAGCAACGACGGCGACAGGAACGCGGAGACCCATGGGGCGGAAGGGTGCAAGATCCCCGTACGTTTGTCGACGATGGAAAACGCCCGAGAATCCTTGGACTCTCGGGCGCGGGTTTCACGGTCGCGCTTCGTGGGCGCGCGGCGGTCAGTTCTTCGCTGGAAGCGGCTCGAACGCGGCGGTGAAGTGGCGAAGGAACTTCGACTGCTCGACGATTCGGTATCCGCAGATGGCCGACTTCGCTTCGTTTAGCTCAAGAATGGCTTCGACGAGGTAGTCGACGTGGCTCTGCGTATACACACGGCGAGGAATGGCGAGTCGCACGAGTTCGTTCGTCGAATAGGTCTCGCTGCCGTCGTCGAGGCGCTTGCCGAACATGACGCTACCGATCTCGCATGAGCGCACACCGGCATGCTTGTAGAGTGCACACGACAGCGCTTGGCCTGGATATTCGCTCTTCGGAATGTGCGAGAGCATCGACTCCGCATCGATGTAGATTGCATGTCCGCCGGGCGGGAGAATGATGGGAACGCCGCCCTTCGAGATCGCGTTGCCGAGGTAAGCAACTGAAGCGATGCGGTAGCGCAGGTAGTCTTCGTCAACGACTTCGACGAGGCCCCGAGCGACCGCTTCGAGGTCACGGCCCGAGAGTCCGCCGTAGGTCGGAAACCCCTCGGTGAGGATGAGCATTTGCTTCGCCTTCTCGGCGAGTTCTCCGTCGCGAAGAGCGAGGAATCCGCCCATGTTCGCGAGGCCGTCCTTCTTGGCGCTCATCGTCGCGCCGTCGGCATACGAGAACATTTCCTGGGCGATGGACTTCACGGTGCGGTTCTCGAAGCCCGCCTCGCGCTCCTTGATGAACCAGGCGTTCTCCGCAAAGCGGCAGCAGTCGAGAATGAGCGGGATGCCAAAGGGCACGAGTGCCGCCTTCAGCTCCTTGATGTTCGCCATCGACACGGGCTGACCGCCGCTCGAGTTGTTCGTCACGGTGAGGACGCAGCACGGCACTTTCTCAGGGCCGAACTTTTCGATCGCAGCCTTGAGCGCGGGCACGTCGATGTT
>CAIQDA010000168.1 GCA_903870415.1 uncultured delta proteobacterium | reverse complement strand
TGAAGCGCATCTTCCACGTGAGTTGGAAGAGCGTCGTCTACCGCGCCTCGCAGCTCGCGCATGACCCCGCGAAGGTGTGGCCGCAGTTCTATGCAGTCTACAAGCGCACCACGGGCAAGTCCCTGAAGGGCGTCGAGGAGCCCGATGCACTCGGCCCGGACGCGTTCGGGTCGCCCATCGCCGCTGCGCCCGTCGCGCGCGTGGCCGACGAGCCCGCACACCTCGTTCCCAGCGATTTTGCTGAGGATCGTCTGCTTCGCCTCGTGCGGCGCGGCGTCGACGGCGGCGTTCTCTCGCTTAGTCGGGCTGCGAGCATCCTCGACCTCGACCTCCGCGCCATGCGCCAGCTTGCGGCTTCTTGGGCGGAGTAGACCGTGACGAAGGAGGGGCTGCGAATCCTGATCGTCGACGCCTGCGTGCTCATCGACTTTCTCGACACGGAGCCATCCGTCTTCGCGATCGTCGCACGCGCGGTCGGGCCCATCTACGTCGCCTCGCCCGTGCTCAGCGAAGAGGTCGGCATCGATGCGGCCAAAGCCGAACGCCTCGGCCTGGCCGTGGTCGAGCCACCCGGCGACATTTTCGAGCAGTCCGCTCGGACGCGTGGCGGCCTCTCGTTCCATGATCTCCTGGGCCTTCTCATGGCGAAGGCCGAGGGCTGGACGTTGGTCACGAACGACAAGGCGCTGCGGAGCGCGTGCGAGCGGGATGGCGTCGATGTGCTCTGGGGGTTGCAGATGCTCGGCCTCGCCGTGGAGGCAGGAGCGCTCGCGCCCCACGACGCGATCGAACTCGTAAACCGGATCGCGGAGATCAATCCGACCATCGGCGGCGGACTCGTGCGAGCGTTCGCCGAGCGCTACCGCCGCATCACCTGATTCGTACGCGAGACGCGCGTGCGCCCACGCGTCATTCTGGTATGACGTCGTACGTGGTGCTCACGAAAGACATCTACGGCGGGCAGTGACCCGAGGAGATTCCCGCCTATCCGCTCTCGCGGGCGGCGCAGCTTCTCCAACTCTCGCCGTCGACGCTCCGGTCCTGGTCCGTTGGGGCAGTCAAGAGCAGCCCGACGCTGTTCTTCCCCCCAATGCGATCGCCCGTTTCGCGGGGAAAACCGAGCGAACGCCTTGCTGAGGGCTCGTGATGGTATAGTCTGATGGTATGCGCATGACTCATCGGACAACGTTCGCCTTGGACGAGCTCACCGTGAGCCGACTTCGGCATTTGGCGGAAGTATGGGACGTCTCGCAGGCCGAGGTCGTCCGTCGTGCCGTGGAAAGCGCGGAGCGCGACGTCGCCCAGGGCAACGTCGATCTCGCGGAGCGCCTTGAGGCTTGGCACCGCAAAGGCGGTCTCGACGCGTCGGTTGCCCGCGCATGGATCGAGGAACTCGCGGAACGTCGCGCCGATTGGGGGCGCGGGGGATGATCCTCCTCGACACGAACTACCTCATCGGCACGCTTATCTCGGGAAGCACAGAAGCGAGCCGCGTGTCGTCGTGGCTACGGACAGAGGAGGAACTCTGCGCGTCCGCAATCGCTTGGTACGAGTTCGTGTCGGGCCCCGTCGGTGCCGAAGGGATCGATCTCGTCAGCGCCGTGCTTCGCGGCCGCGTGCTGCCTTTCACGGGCAATCACGCGACCGAAGGCGCCCGCCTTTGGAACGTCACCGGGCGTCAGCGGCGCCTGCGCGTGGACGCCATGATCGCTGGAGCCGCGCTGGCCCTCGATGCCCGCCTCGCGACGGCGAACCTCGGCGACTTCGAGGCGTTCGTTCCACACGGGCTGCGTCTCGCCTAGGCGCTGCGAAAGCCGAGGCGATCGCTCTCACGCGCGGCATCGGGTGCATCGCACCGGCTCGTGCCCATCGAGCCGCTAACCTGACTGTCCTTCGACCCTCGCCATGAACGCCTCCTACGACCCCGCACGGGCATCCTGACGCTCGTGTTCCGCGACGGGCCCGTCGCCGAGAGCGATGAAGACAAGCCCGGCGGCGTCCTCGACTACGACGCGGCCGGTGAGCTCGTCGCCGTCGAGATCCGTGAAGCCTCGAAGCGCGTAACCGACCCGACGTCCATTCACCCGCAGCTGCTCGCCGCGAGCGGATGCTCGCGAATAGGCCCTGATTCAGCCCCGAAGCGCCCCCACCATCCGCCCCATCGACGCCTTCAGCGCCTCCGCGGGCTCGGCCGTGAAGCAGATGCGCGCATACGTCGTATAGGCATCTCCGCACGCGGCCCCCGGGCACACGAGGACGCCCGCGTCGATGAAGCGCTCGAAGAGCGGCTGCACCGACGTCCCTGGGCCTCCCGGCGCGAACAGTCCAAAGTCCGCGAAGACGTAGCTGCCGCCGCTCGGAGGCAAAAAGAGCACGCGCGCCTCTTCGAGCGACCGCACGACCACCGCCCGCGCCTCTGTGTATTCTACATGCGCATTGCGAATCCACGTTTCGCTGGCGATTGCCGCGAATGCGAGACCTTGCGCGTGAATGCTTGGATGAAATGCGCTGTGGGTCGCCACCTTGCCGACGTGCTCAAGGACGCCCGGCGTGGCCCGTACGAAGCCGATGCGCGCCCCCGCAAGACCGTGACTCTTCGAGAGCGAGACGACGACCACCACGCGCTCGAGGCCAAAACTCGCCGCGGACATGAACGCCGTATCGTAGCTGTAGTCTGCATAGACCTCGTCCACGAAGACCCAGAGGTCATGCTCCTCCGCCAAGGCCACGAGGGCTCGCAAGACCTCCGGCGCATACACGGTGCCGCAGGGATTATTTGGCGAGGCGAAATACAGGGCTTTCGTGCGCGCGGTCAGCGCCGATCGCACGGCGGCAAGGGCCCCGTCCACGCCTTCACGATGAAGCACGTCCGTGAACGCAACCTCCACGGGCACCGCCCCGGCGCTGCGCAAGACGCCCACGGAGAGCGGCCAATAGGGCGCGAGCACGACCACCTCGGCCCCCGCATCCACGCATGCGCGCGCGGTGCACAGGAGCCCGTGCGTTGCGCCGACCGTGACGAGGATCTCACTCGCTTGCGTGGGCACGCCGCGCTCACGCGTGAAACGCTCGGCCAAGCTCTCACGCAGCGCAGGCACGCCTCCGAGCGCCCCGTACGCGTAGCTCGCCTGCGTCGTGGCCCACGCGGGAAGCATGGAAAGCGTGGCCGCAGGCTCGCGGTACGTGTCGCCAATGTGCAGCGGAGCCAGCGCGAGGCCCGCAGCTTTGCGACGCTGAATCGCGGGGGCAAGGTCCGCAAACACCGAGGCCTTGAGCGCCCCGAGGCTTGCGGCAAACGGCGGTCTCACGGCTCGGCCATGAACGGGTACGGCACGTGGACCGGCGCCACGTAGGTCTCTTTGATCGTGCGCGGGGAGACCCAGCGCCAGAGGTTGAGCGCGCTGCCCGCTTTGTCGTTCGTGCCGCTTGCGCGCGAGCCGCCAAAAGGCTGCTGACCGACGACGGCGCCCGTGGGCTTGTCGTTGATGTAGAGGTTGCCCGCCGCGTGGCGAAGCTTGTCCGCGGCGTGAGCCACCGCCTTGCGATCGCGAGCGAAAATGGCTCCCGTGAGCGCGTAGGGGCTCGTCGTGTCGATGAGCTCAAGCACCTCGTCCACGCGCGAGTCTTCGTAGACGAAGACCGCGAGCACGGGCCCAAAGAGCTCCTCTTGAAAGAGCTTGTGCCGCGGATCGACCACGTCGACGACCGTGGGCTGCACGAAGTAACCCTCATCGTCGCTCGCGGTGCCGCCGACGATCACGCTGCAGAGTGCATCTTCATTCACGCGTTCGAGCCAGCCCGAAAGTCGCTTGAACGCGCGCTCGTCGATGACCGCGCCCATGAAATTGCGGAAGTCCGTGACGTCGCCCACACGCAGACGCTTGGTCTCGTCGATGACGCGATCGCGTGCTTTTTTCCAGAGTGACTTGGGCACGTAGGCTCGCGACGCCGCGGAGCACTTTTGCCCTTGGAACTCGAACGCGCCGCGCACGAGCGCCACCGCAAGCGAGTCCACGTCCGCGCTTGGATGCGCGAAGACAAAGTCTTTGCCGCCGGTCTCGCCGACGATGCGCGGATAGGTTCGGTAAGACGCAATACGCTCACCGACTTGACGCCATAGGTGCTGGAAGACCGGCGTCGAGCCCGTGAAGTGAATCCCCGCGAGGTCTTCGCTCGCAAGGCAAGCGTCCGCGATGGGCGCGCCGCGGCCGTTGACGAGGTTGATGACGCCGGGCGGAAGCCCCGCAGCCTCGAAAAGCTTCATGATGTAATGGGCCGAAAGCGCCTGGCTTTCTGCTGGCTTCCACACGACCGTGTTGCCCATGAGCGCTGGCGCCGCGGGCAGGTTTCCCGCGATGGCGGTGAAGTTGAACGGCGTCACCGCGAAGACGAAGCCCTCAAGGCTACGCTGCTCCGACACGTTTCGCATGCCCGCCGGCGAGATGGGCTGGTGCTCGCCCATGCGCGACGCAAACGCCACGTTGAAGCGAAGAAAGTCGATGAACTCACACGCGGCATCGATCTCCGCTTGGTACGACGTCTTGCTCTGACCAAGCATCGTCGCGGCGTTGAGCGTTGCGCGCCACGGGCCGGCGAGGAGATCGGCCGCACGCAAAAAGATGCGAGCGCGCTCTTCGAACGGCATGCGTGACCAGTCGTGATGGGCCTCTTTTGACGCACGAATCGCCTCAATGGCCATTGCCGCGCCACCGTCATGGAGATGCCCGCGCACACGCGCATGCGCATGGGGTTCTCGCACCGCGATGCGCTCGCCGACTTGCCTCTCCACGCCGCCAATCACGTGCGGAAGCTCGAGCACCTTCGTGCGCTGATCGTCGAGCGCGCGCTTGAGCGCATCACGCTCGGGGCTACCCGGCGCGTAGTTGAGAACCGGTTCGTTCACGGGCAGCGGGAGCGCTTGCGGAAGGTCGGCGAGCATGGGGGCGCTCTCTAACACGAACGCGAGGAACATCGCAGGATGGGCCGTCGCCAGATGATGGCGATCACCGCACCGCGGCCCGGCACGACGCGTGCGGGAACAAACGGAAAAAGCCGGCCCCCGGGCGGGAGTCGGCTTTCAAGCGTGTCGTTGAGCTGTCAGCGCGTCACGGTGAGCTTGGCGTGGACCTCGACATCGTCCTTGATCTTCACCATCGCCCACTTGACCTCTTCGATGCCGTGCTGCGCCATGTGCGCGGTGAACGAAGCGTCGATCTCAGTGACTTTGCCAGCAACCTTCGCCTTGAACTTCACCGTCGCGGGCTTCGTTTGACCATGGAGCGTGAAGGTGCCGGGACACTCGCCAGCCTTGTCACCGGACTCGGGCAGCGCGAGGCACGCCTTGTCGATGACGATGACCGACGTTGGGAACTTCGGCGTCTCCAGGAAACGCTCCTTGATGTGCTTGTCACGGAGCTCAAGCTTCGAGTCGAGCGTGCCCGTTTGCACGGTGACCGTGTAGGCGCTCGCGTCTTCGTCGACCTTGACGGCGCTCGTGGAGCCGTCACATGACATGCCCATGTTCCCCTTCGCAGTGAACGAAACCGTTCCGTTGCTCACGGCCAGCGGGGCAGCCGCAGTGAGGGCAGAGAGGAAGGCGACCGGCGCGAAAATGCGGACTGTGATGTTCATCGTGACTGATCAAGAGCAAGCTCCGTGCCGCCCCTGGCATCTTTCCGCGGGTGACTTTCGTGAGTCCCCCCCCACGGCGATAGGCTGCAAATTTCCGAGCTTCAATCGACCGGCCCAAAGCGCAAGGCGTTGCGAGGTCCGCCGTTAGCGCCACGGGTACGCGCGCGCGTGCAAGACCTGCGTGAAACACGAAGCCTTCGCGCACCGAGGTTTCCAGAGGGAGCAGACGCGCGTCCGCCCCAACCACGCCGATGGGCGCCTGGAGGCGCTGTCCTTTTCAAGCGCCCCGAATACGCAAACGACGCACGACCCTGCTCGCTTCGCAGGTGACGTACGTCGTGGCCCGGGATGTCCCCGAGTTAAATGCCTATGTCAGCGGCGGAGGCGTCGGCGACGACCCGCAACGAGCACACCGGCCATGGCGATAGCGGTGAGGAACGCGGCTCCTTGCGACGAGGCTTTCGAGGCCCCAACGCTGCAGCCGAATTCGGGACCGGAGACCGCGCCGCCTCCCTGAAGTTTCGCGACTTCTGGGTTTTTCTCGGCGACAAGAGCCTGAAGCGCGAGGCGAAGAGCAGCCTCATTGCCTCCGCCCGTGGCGCCACGACTCTTCACGGCCATGGCGAACGCACTCGTCGCCGTGCCACTTGAGGCCGCTCCCACATGGCACACGGAGCAGTCTGGCGTCGAGGTGAGCTTGAGTTCGTCTTGGACGACGGCTGGGTAATTGCTCGACGCCCATGCCGTTGCAGTCAGCGAACTGACAACCAGGAACATCGCGAGGTGTCGGAATGCACGGTTCATAGGTAGAACATCCCTTGGAAGAGGACAGTGATGGACGGGTCGGTCGCGTGCTCGCCCTTGCGGTAAATGGCGTCCGCACGGAGCTCCGTGTGCGAGACCGGGAAAACGGCTCCCGAAAGCCATGCGCCGTACATGCGATCGGCGCCCGCGACGGCGGACTTCTTTTCCTCGAGCGTGCCCATGACGTGAATGCCGTGGAACGGTTCGTAGTCCGCCTGGAAGAACGCAACGTTTCCGTACTTTGTCTCGGAGGCGAACGCGTTCACGAGGAGGTTCGCCTCAAACATGAGCGCGAGGTCGTCATGAGGCACGAGGCGATAGAAACCGCCGTAAGACTGCCGTGTCAGGTCACCGCCGTCCGATGCCAGCGTCGACACCTGGCTATGCAGCGCTTGGGCTTGAAGGGCGACCGCTTGCGCCCCGGAAACGCGCCACTCAAGGAATCCCACGAAACCGCGCTCGCGAAACTTCTCCGGCGACATCTGCAGGTTGCCCTCGACGAGCATAGCCTCGGCGCGGACGGTACCGTTCGACCAATAGTAGGAAAGTCCGTGTTGTTGCTGCTGGTTGTAATCGGTTCGGGTCTCCGAGCGCACCCAGGCGTTGTGTTCGGCGTTGCGAAGACCGAAGGGCAGATTCATGCGGCCAACACGAATGAGCGCGTCGCCGTCCTGAACGTCAAGACCAACCCAATACGTACGTGCGATATACGCGAGGTCGCCTTCCTCGTGCGTCAGCATCAGCGTCTCGCGACCGCCGTTTGCCGATGCGTTGGGGAGAACACCCCCGAGGACGTTGAAGCTCACGCCGCCGAACTTGGCGTAAGCCTCAAGATCGATGCGCATCGTCAACGGGCGCTTGTCGACGCGCTGAAGGTCCGTGTTCAGGTTTTGGATGTAGCCCTGCCGCCAGAAGGCGCCCAGGAGGATATTCTCTGGGAGTGTGACCGCCCCGAAGGCGAACTCCTTGATCGCCCCAGCCTCCTCGTCGTGCTTCGCGGCGAGCTCGGTCGACAGAACCGACTGCGAGAGGCCGCGTCCGTACGCCGTCAGCAGGTTCCCTCCAGACGGGTCCGTGTGGCACACGATGCATATATTGTAGTCGTGGCGTATCATCCACGGATAGGCGTTAGCCGATTGTGAGAAGCAACCGACTACGGCGATGATGGCAATCGCAATTGCCCGAAAAATTCGTTCGCGCATGGGCCTAAAGTAGAAGACGGACACCGAAGTGGCAAGCGTCTTTACTGCGCAATCGTAGTGAATAGCCTGCGCGTTAGCAGCGTTTTCCCGTGGTCATCCCGAACGCAATTGCCGCTTCTTAGAGGCACGCTGAAACGCCATAAAACCCGCGCCCGCACGAACGCAAGCGCATCACCTGCGCATTGCCGCGTCTTTTGCACACGAAACCTGCACCTCAGGGTGGGCACCAACCGAGGGTGATCCGCGTCATCCCGCAACCCTTGCGCGCGGGCCGCACCTCCCGAGCCCGAGCCCAGCGAACGCGGGCGCCACAACATTCAGGGCGACTCGCGAGCCCTCTCGCCCCCGCCGATCACGCGCTTCGACGCTCGGCGAAGCATCAGAGTTTTGCCCATCACGATGCACTTTCCCTGCGCCCAAACGCCGTCGCGCACCTTCCATGCATTCTGCAACCATCACGATTGATGCATACGTACGACGTACGTTATCGTGTTCGCGGACTTCTTTGTATAACCGACGAGCGACCGTGATCATGATCAGGTACTCGCGGTTGCGCGATCAGGATCCAACGCAGAGCATTCGGCCCCTCGGCTGCCGTCGCCGGGACCGCCCAAAGAAACGGTCTAACCATGCCAACGCATCGCGCAGCTTATGCGCATTGGTGCAATTCGTGCATAATTCAGCCTTGCCTGCGGACCGAGACACCGTGCTCCATGAAGTTAAACAACCGCAAAAACGACGACTTACAAACTTTCGTAACGTCGGCACAGATACAAAGAAGCGCCATCATGCATCCTCTGTTAAAATCATTCACCATGAAGATCACGACTTGTACAGCAATGGTCTTGGCGATGTTTGCGGCTCCACTCGCAGCATGTGGTGACGCGCCGCTGCCCGGCACCGGGGTCGACGCCAGCAGCACGGTCGACGCGGGGAAGGACTCAGGCCCCGTCGACGCCTCCATCGAGAAGGACGCTTCGACGACGGACGCCGCAACGAGCGACGCGGGCCCCATCGACGGATCGTCGGGCGACGGCCAAGCGGACGCGGCGGCGCCATGCACCACGCGCACCTACGCGAACTTTGGCGAGGCCTGGTTTCAGTCGCGCTGCAACAGCTGCCACGCAAGCTCGACCACGCGTCTCACCTCTCAAGCGCTCATTCGCCAACACCTCGACGCGTGCAAGACCGCGATCGGCGCGGGGACGATGCCGCTTCCGCCGACGACCCTTCCGGCCGCCGAGAAGACCGTGGCCCTTCAGTGGCTCAACTGCGGCGCGCCGTAGCGCGTTTGCGCGTCGATCGAAGCCCGCCCGCGCAGGTGAACCTTCGGCAACACGTTAAGCGTGTGCGCCTTGAGGCTGTGCGCGCCCGAAAACCGATTCCACAGAAGGAAGCAGCACGACGATGGAAAGCATTGCACGCAAACGCATGTGGCTCTCGATGGCAGCCGGAGCGGCAGCGGTCGCGCTACTCGCGGCGGGTTGGGTCGCGGCCAGCGAACGGGCTCGCTTCGTGGCGGGCGGGGCGATGGTCAATGTCGGCTACGAGCTCCAAGACCCGATCGAAGACTTCGAGGTCGTCGACCACGAAGGAATGCAGCCTGAGGCGATATGGGCCGAGCTTGTGGCTCAAAATCAACTGGCTTCGGGTGTCCGGAAGCACTTTCCGCGCTCGAGCCGGCACCCGGTCATTGCCATGGTCGTGTGCATGGACGCACGCGTCGACACCGTGGAACTCACCGGGGACACCCGCAAGTATTACTACATGGTGAGAACCGCAGGCTCGGTCATCGGCCCCGAAGAGGTCGAGATGCTCGAACTCGCGGTTGCCAACGGCGTGAAGGTGGTCGTGCTCACGACGCATTCGGATTGTGCCGCGGAAAAAGTCGCAGCCGACCCGGAGAAGCGAAGGCTTTATCCAGCACTTTCCGCAGGCATCGACGAGCGAGACCTGCGCATCGCTGCGTTTTTGAAGCGTCCTGCGATCGCCGCAAAACTGGCGTCCGGTGACCTAATTGTCAAGCAGATGAACATCGATACGGCGACCGACGAACTCGTGAAGCCGGATCATTAACGCACTCTCTTACGCGCTCAACCCCGCGCGAGGGACGGCCAATGCAACAAGCGCACATCGATGCAGCGGTTGCACCCGATCTTCCGAAACCACGCAGGTTTTTTATTCCCGATCGCGACAATCGAGGCAGCAAATTTCCAGCGAAGCTCATCGACCCTGATCGGCGTCATCCCCTCGGCTCCAATGTTGCACGCCGCGTTCGCTGAAGTCCTGATCTTAACGGGCAAGCCAGCCGACGTAACGCTCATATCTTCGGACACCTACCCTCTTTTCCTCCGCCCCCGGCCATCGTGCTGTGCGGCCGAGGCACAAACGCTCTTCCTGTCTTAGCCTTGAAACCTTCACGTTGGAGACACCTTGTCCGACCCAAAGAAGACCTCGGGATCCGCTGGATCACCGCGGGGCCGACCGCCTCGTGCGCACACTCACGCAACAAAGACGTGTCGATACGTCGGGAGAACTCATGACAATGTATGATCATAAAAAGGCTTATCGCTGGGGCCTACTGGCCCTGCTCACCGTTCCCTTCGTCGCTGCGTGCGGCGTTGATGGAAAAGATGGTTCTGGAGGAAAAGACGGCGTAAACGGCGTCGACGGCATCATGGGTGCCGATGGCACCAATGGAACGAATGGCACCAACGGTGTTGATGGAACCAATGGGACGAACGGGACCAATGGCACGAACGGTACGGCGGGTACCGACGGCACCAATGGGACCAACGGCATCAACGGAACCAACGGCGCCATTGTCTACGTCCGCGCGTTGACGCCGGACCAGTGGGCCAGGGCGAAGTTCACGACGGTCGTGAACAGCGTAACGGCCGTGACCAAGCCCATCATCAATTTCACGGTTACGGACACCGACACGGGCAATCCCGTCGTGGGCCTTGGGTACACGTCGCGCTCGGCAACCGCCACCGTGGCGAGCCTCGCGAATATCAACTTCGCGCTCGCGAAGCTTGTTCCTGGCGCCAACGGAAGCCCATCGCGCTGGGTGAGCTACCTCGTTACTTCGATTCCGACGACGGTTGCGCCCACGGTGATCCCCTCGAAACCGAGCACGGATACGGCAGGCACCCTCGTCGATCACGGCGATGGCCACTACACATACACGTTCTATCGCGACGTTTCCCAATCGAAGGCGATTGTCGACGGGTACACCGACACCGCGACCAATCTTAAGGCGGACCTCGACGACGTCACCTTTGCCCCCACCTTGACCCACCGCCTTGTGCTCAGCATCGCCGGAAACGCGCGCGGTACTGGCACGAATACAGCGGATGCCACCAACTCGGGCAACGTTGCCGTGCCGCTCCGCGATCCTGTCCACACGATCTATGATTTCGTTCCATCGACGGGTCTAGCGGTCGTTGCCAGCGATCTGGCGCGCGACATCGTCAAAGAATCGTCGTGCCTCGAGTGCCACAGCAAGTTCGAGGTCCACGGGGGCGGTCGTCAAGATCCGCGCCTCTGCGTCACATGTCACACGGACCAGCGCAAGTTTGGCAGCGCGGAAGCAGCCACCGACGTGAACGGGAACTACACGGGCAGCACGAATAAGATCAACGGAGCGGCCATCGGTAGCTTCCCGATCTACATTCACAAGCTCCACATGGGCAATGAGCTCGTGAAGAAGGGCTACAATTACGGCGGCGTCCTCTTCAATGAAGTGACCTACCCGCAGCCGAGCACCAACTGCGTCAAGTGCCACGACGGCACTGCCGGCGCAAAGAACCAGACGGCGCAAGGCGACAACTGGATGAAGGTCCCGAGCGCGGGCACGTGTGGCACGTGTCACGACGGCATCAACTTCACGACGGGTCAGGGCGTCACCCTCAAGGGAACCTCGGGCCACATGGGCGGCGCGCAGTCGAACGACAGCGCGTGTGTCATGTGCCACTCGGCGGCAAACAACAAGACCTACCACACGACCGTCGACAAGGTCGGCGCCAACGGCCGCGCGGGTTATCCCCTCGGCGCGACGAACTTCCTCATTCCGGGGTATGCTTCGGGCCAAGGTCCCTCGATTCCACTCGCGTCGCTCTTGAATCCGCCCGCCGGCGTTTTCAAGATCGGCCTTGAAATCAAGAGCGCGGCTCTCACTGGCGCGACCGGCGCAAAGAAGGCTCAGGTCGTCTATCGCATCATGAAGGACGGCTCGCCGATCACCATGGCGACGACGGCCTGCCAGCGAATCAGCCCCTTCCAGCTCGACGCCGCCACCGGCTTGCCGATGACGGAAGCGCTCGCCAGCCAGCCTGCCAGCCCATGCGCATCGAATGCCGAGTGCACCACTGCGGCCAGCTGGTGTGACCTCGTGTCCGCAAGCGCCACCGTCGGCAAGTGCATCACCGGGAAACTGCTCAAGGACGCGAGCAACAACGTGGTCCTCACGAAGCAGACCGTCCCCAATTCGCAGTGCCTCATCGACGGCGTGGACGGTACTCCGAGCATCTACGTCGCCTACGCCCGCAGCCAGGACGGCATCGCCACCCCGGCCGATTGGAACGTGAGCATCAATGCTTCGGTCCTCGACATCCGCAACGGCGTCGCCTCCGCGGGTACGCAGACGGGCCCCGACGCGAGCGGTTACTTCACGGCCACCCTGGCGACGACCGTCGCCGACGACGCGAAGATGGTCACCGCCGCACTCGGCCTCAATTACAACGGCTTTGTCCAGCTAAGCAACGCGGGTTACACGAAGGGCATTCGCCTTCGTGAGCCCAAGTTCGCGATGGCGACCGCGACCGGCTTCACCGCACGGCGATCCATCGTCAGCGGCGACAAGTGCAACGCGTGCCACGGGCAACTTGGCGTCGGTCCGTCGTTCCACGGCGGCGCACGCAACAACGGCGAAGGCTGTGCCATCTGCCACAGCGCGAACAACGCCACGGGACACACCGGCGCGGCGAACGCCTTCGGCGGCGGCTGGAACGTCGGGTCGAAGAACCTCATCCACTCGATCCACGCCTCGAAGAAGCGCGCGCAAGCGTTCTCCTACGAAGCCACGGCACTGAACCCGAACGGGTTCAAGGAAGTCACCTACCCTGGCGAGCTTCGCAACTGCGAGCAGTGCCACACCCCGGGCAGCTACGACTTCAGCGCGACGACGAACAACGCCGCGCTCCCGAACCTGCTCTGGCAGACGGAAGCGAAGTCGGACATGACCCACACGGACCAATCCGTCGTGTCCCTCGGCCTCTCGCCGTGGATCACCTCGCTCGCGAACGGTGAGACCAATTACACGAGCGACAACCTGGTCTCGTCGCCCATCGCGGCCGCGTGCTTCTCGTGCCACGACAGCACGACGGCATTGGCGCACATCCAGATCAACGGAGGCTCGATTTACAAGCCGATCTCCACGGTCTCGAACGCCCAGCCCCGTCCGGCCATTCCGACCGCCAACGCGTCGATTCCGGCCACGACCTTCCGGTTTACGAAGCAGGAAACCTGCGTCGTTTGCCACGGTCCAGGCCGCGTAGCGGACATCAAGGCTGTGCACTTGAACTACTGACGCGCGCTCCGTGCGGGACGCTTCAGGCGTACCCCGCACGGAAATCACTGACCAAAGATCCGAGCGCGGCGACGTGCTCGGGTCTTTTGGTTGAGACCCCCCTTTTCGATGAGACATCCATGTACCGACCGAACCGAATCTCCGCGCTCCTTGTGCTCTCGATAATCGTCTGCGCGGGTTCAGCCCTAGCAGGCCCACCGAAGGACCATGCACCCGGTGCTGCGCACGTGCAATCGACGGAGCCCGCGCCGCTTGATCTGAATCGCGCCAAGAGGGAACAGCTCAAAACCCTGCCTGGCGTCACCGACGCCGTCGCGACCCGTATCATCGCCGGGCGCCCGTACCTCTCGAAGGCGTTCCTCGTCACCAACAACATTGTCTCGCCCGACGTTTACGACGCCATCCGGAATCTTGTCGTGGCAAGGCCGCCTCGAGCGATGATCGACCAGAAGAAGTAGCAAGCTGCTGACCCAATTTTGGGTAGCCCGGCAGCCCCCGCGCCACGTGTTTGCGCGGACGATGAGCCCCCTTCTTCGTTGGCGCGTCGGCGCAAATCGCGCGCCGCTCGGAGCCCCGCGGGCAAAACCGGCATGGGAATCGCTAAGACTCACTTGCCCTTCACTCTACGCGCAGACTCCAATGCGCGCACGAGCGTCACCCCTGCAAAAAACGACAAGCGACTGCAGCTTTTGCACCTCCGACTCTCCCACCG
>CAIQDA010000167.1 GCA_903870415.1 uncultured delta proteobacterium | reverse complement strand
GGCGCTTGCGCAGGACATCGAAGTTTGGACCCCGTACGGCGCTGCGCCGACGTACGCCGGCGTCGCGATTGCCGCCGAGAAGGTCAAGTGCGTTGGCATCATCGAAAGCGTTGAATACGGCGGCGGCGTCGGCGACCCTTACGGCTTCAACGTCTACATTTCGGGCAATAACTCGCAGAAGCTTGCTGCTGCGATGAAGAACTCGTTCGACAGCACCACCATCAGCGTTTGCAACTGGTGGATTGGCAACTTCGACGAGGAAGAAAAAGCCTGGTACGAAGAAGTTTACCCGAAGAACAACGACATGAAGGGCATGCTCAACGCCCAGGGTAAGAACCTCAAGATTCAGGTCGACTCGGCCGGCGTCAAGGTTAACTCGAACGTCGACGTCAAGGTTTTCTCGTGGTTCTTCGAAATCGTCCCCGCAGCGAACGTCCTCACCGACGTCCTCTACGCGGTCGGCGTCAAGAAGAACTCGGTCCGTCACTGGGGCCTCAACATCGCTGGCAACACCTGATTGGCTCGGCGCTGGGCTCTCGCTCCGGCGCCGCACCATCGTTTGTGGACAGTTGCGAGACCCGCCCCTAAAAAGGCGGGCGTGCGCGTTCCTTGGGTTGCCAAGGCCGGCGTTGGGAGATTCGAACCCAACGTCTCGCTGCGGTCGGTGGATGTTTTAGCGCGAGCGCAGCCATCGAAGTCCCAACGTGTGTTCATTGGGTTGCTGGGGGCACATTCCTCAGCACCTGGTGGAAAGGCAATGAGCCGCTGTCCGGGTTCGTCGCCTCTCGTCCCAGGTCCTGTTTCTGTACGCTGTGTACGCCTGAAGATGACAAGCAGTTCAGCGGTACCTTTCCCCGCTCGTCGAATCAGGCGGGCGGGGTTTTTGACGAATCGTTCGAGGTGATGCAGTGAAGCGAGTTCCACGGCAGTCGGCACGGGTGAATTGGCGCCTTGGGCAACCCCTTCTCCCCGATCACTTTCTCACGCAAGAGGCGGTTCTTCGGCGCGAGTTTCATGAGCGCTTCAGCGCAAATGCGGTCCCGGCCTGGGGCCTGGCGTCGCTTCGCGTGGACGGGTTTCAGCTCGTGCGCGGCGTGCTCGCGGTCCAGGAGCTGATGCTCATGAGCGAGGGCGGCGTGCTCGTGGACGTGCCCGGCAACTGTGCGCCGCTCACCTTCAACCTTGCGTCCGTCGGTGAAGTGAACGTCACCGTGTACCTTCAAGTCTTCGGCGACAATATCGTGGTGGAGGGTGAGGGGCAGGACCCGGTCGAACGCGCGATGGTTCGTGCGGCCCTCGCCAGCGAGCCCTTCGCCGACGGCGTGGTCGAGTCATTTCGCCTCGCGGAATTCGAGCTGTCGCCTGAGGGAACCTGGTCGTTTGCGGCGAAGTACCTTCCGCCGGCTCTCCACGTCACGAAGATTCCTCACTACGACGACGTCCTTTCGCGTCTCGAGCTTTTCTCGCGCTCGCTCATGCGCGTGCTGGAGGACGAGCTCCACGAAGAGTACCTCGCTGCCGAAGCCGAGTCGTCGGCCAGCGATGCGTACCGAGAGGCCCTCTACTTCGCGGCTTTTCTCACGAACATGAAGGGTGACTACCACCCGCATCCGTTCGACTTGCACCGTGAATTGCAGCGGCTGGCGACGCAGCTGTCGATCTTCCGTGCCGTTGCGGTTCCGGAGTTGCGGCCGTATCTCCATGACGACCCGGCCGCGTCCGTCATGCCGCTCGTCAGCCGCCTTGAAGAGCTTCTTCAGATGCCGCGCTCGCCGACGGCCTACGCGCCGTTCCGTCCGCAGGCGGGCTTGCTCGTGTGCGAACTGCCCAAGGAAGTGCGTCGCGCGCGGACGGTGTACCTTCTCATTCAAAAGCCGCACGTGTCGACGAAGCTCGAACTTCAGCGTACCAAGCTGGCCGCGAAGTCTCGTATTCAATTGATTCACGAAAAGGCATTGCGAGGAATCTCCTTCGAGCCCCTCGAACGCCCTCCGTTCCATCACACGTTTACGTCAACGGTTGACTTTTTTACCATCGGTTCCGGTGAAGAGTGGGACCACGCAATTCGCGATTCGGCCGTTGCGCTCTTCGATGAGCCGGCCCTCGACGGTTGCCGTTTGTTCGTTCACTGGCGCGCCGACTGACGCCGCGGCAAGGCAGCAAGAAACGTATCCACGAAGTTGGTGGTCGTAGGCTTAGCACCTACACTGTCGCCAAGCGTAGTAGTTTTCTGCCTACCCCGCCCTGAGACCCCGACATGAGCGCACCTCCCGCCGCCCCGGACCCGAAGGCCCTCCTCTCATCTGCCAGCACCCTGGCAGGTTTGCCGCCGGCTGCCCTTGTGGCGGGCTTGTTGCTCATTCCCCTCGGCATCGCGGCGTATGCGGCCTGGAAAAAGAAGAAGACCGACGGCGCGACAGCCCCGAGCGTCGTCGTCGCTCCGGCTTCCGAGGACGTGAAGCCCCGGCAGATGGCGCAGGTTTGGAAGCGCTTCCTCAAGAAGCAGCCGGCAAACGTGCGTCGCTCGATTTACCACTTCGAGCCCGTTGTGGTTTTCGGCGCGCCGGGGTCGGGCAAGAGTCGCGTCATCGACAACGGTTCGGACTGGCGTCGAGCAGAGCGCCAGTTTCTCGAGTCGGAGACGAACGACGCGGAGTTGCAGATTTACTTCGGCTCGAACGAACTCGCCCTCGAGTTCTCGGGCAAGGCGTCTCTCGGCACTTCGCGAGCGACGCGTGACGCGCTGACGAAGGTCCTGGGGCCAATCGCCCGTCGTCGCGAGCCGCTCGCGCTCGTGGTCGTTGACGGAAGCAAGCTCGTCAAGCAGCTTCCAGAAGCCATTGAGACGACCGCCGAGACCCTTCGCGGCAAGCTCACGCTTCTCTCGGGGCTCGCCAAAAAGCCAGTGCTTGCGCGCGTGGTCCTCACGCACGCCGATGAGATCGAAGGCTTCGACGCGTTCGTCCGGTTCTGTGTTTCTCAGGGGTTGCCCACGGCGTTGCCGCTTCGCACGCCGAAGAAGGGCGTGAGCACGGGCCACGAGCTCACCGACGCGCTCGCGAACTACGAGAATCATCTGCCGCGCGCCCTCACGACGCTTTCGTCTGAGGATTACCGCAAGCTCATCGTCTTTCTGCGCGAGATGCCCGCGTGGCTCCCGGCGCTCCAGCAGTTCTGCGACGTCATGCTCGCGAACGACGGGCTCACCATCGGCGTCATGCCCGACGGCATGTACTTCTCGACGGAGAATCGCGAGGCGTCCAATCCGCTTCGCCGTCGCGATCCCCTCGGCGCGGGCCCTGACCCGCACGCGCAGCACCGCACCTTCGCCCTCGCCGCCGCGGCCGCCGCGGTTGTGTACTTGTCGAGCGGTTGGGCGCTTCAGCGTCAATCGTGGTCGACCGCGGATCGTTCCCTCGCGAGCTACCACACGAGTTCGGGCCAAGAGCCGAGCCTGCGCGATGGCATCGTTCAGTTCACGAGTCGCGACAAGTCGCAGTGGCACTTCTTTCATCCAAGGTTCTTCGACCCGGCGCGCCTGAAGATGCGAGCGCGATTTTCGCAGCAAATTCGCGACGAGTACATCGGTCCGCGACTTCAGCGCGCCGAGAGCGGCAAGGACCCGTTCCGCGAGGCGCTCATGCTCCTCGGGCTTGCGCACGCCGACAGCCGCGACCTGCTTCACATCACGAGCCCCGAGCGCCTTGCGCTTTGGTCCAAGGTCCTCGGATTCGATCCGACGATCGTTGCAGACTACATCGAAAACGTCGACACGCGCTTCATCGCACAGCTCGACTTTCCGATGGCGAAGACCGGCGAGTCACGCGTTTCCGAAATGGACCGTTGGGCCGCGCTCGCACGATCGATGATGCGTGCGCAGCAAGCGGGCGACGTGACCGTGGACGAACTCGAAGAGCTTCACCAGCTCGGCCGTTCCCTTGGGCTCACGCTCAAGGACGACGGTGAGAACGAAAACGCAGCGGAAATCCTGGATTGGCTCGACGGGCGCCGTCGCGACGAAGGAACCACCGTCGGCTTCGACATCGTCAAAAAGAATTACATGCAGCGCTTCGCGAGCTTCGCCGACTTGGTCCGCGATCGCGAAGGTCTGAAGCGGGTCATCGACGCGATTCAGCGCGCCAACATCGCGGTCGCTTCACCGCCTGCGCTCTTGTCGGACCTCTCCGCGCGTATGCGTGTAGAGTGCATCGAGCCAGCTCCCGACGCACTCAAGGGTGGAAGCGTTCTTCGCTTTGACTTCGGCGGCACCGAGCTGAAGTTCGACGCGAACCTTTGGGACGCCTCCATGCGTTCGTCGCGCGTTCGCGAACTGGTGCGATCGTTCCACGAGGCTCACGAGTCCGGCGACGCCGCCGACTCCTCGATTTTCTTCACGCCGGAGCTCGAGCGCTCCCTCGCTCCCGTTCAGTGGAACCGCTTCGGCGATGCGAACGCCATCTTCACCGGGTCGGGCGTTCTTGAGGGTCGAGCCACGCGGCCCGCATTCTCGGAATACGTCAAGAAGCCCATTATTGGTTTCGCCAAGAGCGTCGAGTGCGTCGCGCTCACGCCGTTCGAGAAGCAGCAGCTCGTGCGCTACGTCGCCGACCGAACCGACGAGTACGCTGAAACCGTTCGCAAACAGCTCGGTGTATTCTGGAACGAGTTCGGCATTCGCTCTTCGTCGGGCGAAGCGTTGCGGGTTGCGATCTCGCAGATGACGAAGCCCTCGTCGCCGTTCTCGGAGTTCCTCGAAGACGTGCGTACCAACGCAGGTGTGTCGCAGGAGGCCACCGCCGATGCACCCGGCGCCGATACGGCCGCGCCAGGCGCTTCAGGCGCTTCTCGCAACGAAGCCGAAGTCGCCGCCATCGCGTCGATGCTCCAGCCGGTGCGCGAACGTCTCCAAGAGTTCGACGTCGTTCAGACCATGTTCGCGGGCACGCCGGGCGCGACCGAAATCGAAAAGTACAAGGCCATCCTCGGCCAAATGCTCGCCGATCTTGGAGCTCCCGACTCTGCGGACAACGCCGGTGGCGCGCGCTCGCTGGCCGCCCGCGTGGGTCCAACCGGTCGCCTCACGTTGTCGGTGCTCCAAGCGCAACAGGGCTCGTACCTTCGTCTCGTCGACGAGTGGCTCACGAACCTTCACGTGCCGCGGGCGCTTTCGATGCCGTTCCTCATGCCCGTCATCGAGCTCTACAAGGTGGGCACGTCCGACCTTCAGCGCGGCTTCGACGCGAGCCGTTGCGAGTTCGCTCGCGAGCCGGGCATCGAGGCGCTTTCACGTCGCTTCCCGTTCGCCGACCCTGTGATGATCGCCGCGAAGGCGAAGGAGCAAGGTCTCGACATTCCCTCGGTCGACGACGCCTCGCCGCAAGACCTCGCGTCGCTCTTCCACCCGGCAAACGGTCGCATGGCGGACTTCTTCCGCGCGAACGTCGATCCCTTCGCCACAACGAAGACTGTAAAGTACATCGACACCGACGAGTGCTTCGTTTCGGAATCGATGCCGCAGCCCTTCCTCAAGCGCCGCTGCGACGTGCGCATTCCACGCGAAGTCGTGGCGATGCGTGACGACGTGGCCTACCTGGCGAGCATGCTCTGGGACACGGCTGGAAATCCGGTCACGTTGCCCTTCAGCATCGAGCCGCTTCCGGTGGCCAAGACGCAAGAGACGAACGAAGTCGCGACGTTGCTTTACGCAAACATCGCCGACGCGAGCATCTACTTCTTCAACCAGCAGCCAACGCGTTCGACCATCGGGTTCGACTGGACGAAGCGAAGTGTGTCGCAGGTTGGCATCCAGCTCACGGACCTGACCTCGCGCGTGAACCTCTATCCCGAGCCCGTGGTCGCACAGGGCTTCTGGTCGGCGCTGCGCCTCTTGCAGGCGGCCTCCGAGCCTCGTGAGAAGAAGGCGCCAGGGAAAGATCTATCCTTCGTGCGCTACTCGTGGGACGTACGTCACTCGAGCGAAGACGACGTGACCTCGAAGGTCTCGTTCAAAGTCTACGGCGATCCGTGGAAGCTGCGCACCGTCGGGCAGTCCGTGCTCGACCGCATGCGCCACCAAGCCTCCGTCTGCCGAGACGAGCAGACCGCGGCAAATCCTTGAGGACTCGATGAAGCACCTGGCCCACCTCCTCTTGCTCGCGCTCCTCGCCCTCGGTTTTGCCACCGCCGGCTGCGCGACCACGACACGCATCCATGTCGAGTCCAAGAAGGACACGAACGGCGGCGAGCCCTTCTACATGGTCGTGCGAAGCACGGACGGGAAGTCCTTCGTCACCGAGCGATACCAAGACATCGCGGCGAAGCTTTTCGCGAAGACGCAGGACCCGGCGACGGTCACGCAAGAGCCTATTTTCCCAGGCAAACCGTTCACGTTGACCCTCGAAGAAGGCGATAAGAAAGACCTCGTCATCTACTTCTTCTTCACGAAGCCGGGCACGAACTGGCGCGTGCCGCTGCGCAAGCCGCTTCCATCGGAGGTGCTCGTGGAGCTTGGTACGAACGACATCACGAAGGTCCAGGTGCGCAAGCGGTGACTGGGCAAGCTTCTTCTCCAAGCGATCACCTCGTGATCGGTCCCCTCGTGGATCGGCTGCGGGTTGCGCGTGGGGAGGCGGCGGTGCTCGCGCCGTGGATCGCGACCGCGGAGAAGATTCCCGACGCATTTGTCGAGGCTCTCTTGCGCCACTTGGGCGAGCGTCGCGGCAACTCGATGGAGAGTTCGCCGGGGCGCCTTGAGGCTTACCAAGACTTGGTGGTGGGGCAGCTCGAGCGCCGAAAGCCGCTTCTCCTGGAAAAATCCACGACTTCCGAGCGTTCCATGGGCGCGGCCGAACTGCACGCGCATGCGACGCGCCTTGCGGCCACGTGGGCAGACCTTGGCGTAGCGCCTGGACTGGCCTTGGCCATCGTGATGACGCCGGGCATCGAGAGCACCATCGCGATGCTTGCGGGGCTTCGCATCGGCGTGTCGATCACCTGGATTCCGCCACGCGGCAAGACGTTCATTCTCGATCGGCTCCTCGTGCTGGCGCCGGAGTTTGTGGTCGCGTCCGAGAGCTTGCACGGGACCCTTGATGACTACGCGGCGCTTTTCCTTCCGCTCACGTCCACGCGCGGCGTGACGGCGGGGCCCTCGCGCGGTTTCTCCTATTCGGGCGACGACATCGTGTTTCGCCTGTATTCGCCCTACTCGCGCGAGCCGTTTGATCTCTTTGAGCTGAAGGCGAATGAGGTGCTCGCGGCGCTCTTGCGTTGCGCATTCTTTGGCATCGCGGGGGACGGCAACGACGTCCTCTTGTGGCCCGAGCTCGACGAGTTGACCCACGAGCCGCTCTTCACGCTGGCGGGGCTCTTGCTCGGAACCGTGCGTGTATTCTGCAAGAAGAGCGAGTTGCTCGCGCACCCCGAGTGGCTTGCTGCTCTCAAGGTCACGCTCCTCGGCGTCGGTCCTGAACTTCGCGAGTTGATCTTGCGCGTCGGGCCCGAGGTGGCACCTGCGGCGCGGGCGTGGCTGCGGGACATTTCCGAGCCCTTCGACTCCGATCGAACTTACGCGTTTGAGAAGAGGGTCGAGTCGGCGCGATGGAGGCGGACGGACCTCTTGCACGTTGCGGCGGCGAGCGGTCTTCTCGCGTTTGGCGTCCAAGGCGCAACGCCCGCGCTCTCGATCTTTTTGCCCGCACCGGGCCTTGCGTGGATGCTCCTCGACCCCGTGGGCACCGGCAAGCCCGCGACCGGAAATCTCGGGCTTTTCGCAAGGAAAGTTGGCGACGAACCTGATCGCGCCGCGGCGTGTTTCGCCTTCGCGAAGCAGGGCGACGGATGGATGGAAGCGGGCTCGACGATCATCGGGCGTTGGGGACGAACCTACCCGCGCTTCGAAGCGTGCTCGATCGTCCGCGCGCTTCCTTTCGTCGAAGAGGTCGACGTGGTTGTGAGCTCAAGGGCCACGAACGACGGCGTCGTGTCGATGGTCGTCTTCGTCGATCCGTCCATCGGCGCGGTGAACCGCCATCGCGGCGGGTGGATCAAGAAGTTGAACGAGGCGCTCGCTTACGAACTCGGCGAAGAATTTTTGCCCGACGCCTACGCGCTGCTGCCGGTGCGCCCTCGCTACAACGAGAAGGGCGAATTCGACAGCGCGTGGCTTTCAAGCGAGTGGGTCACCGGTTCGCTCGAAGAGAAGGCAAACGATCCTTCGTTCATTCTCTTTGCCCGCCTCGCCCGCATTTTTGCGCCTCCGCGGGAGAGCTGACGCCATGGTTTTGGCAAGTTCCACGTCGTGCCGCTCGCCTCGGACCCCCGCTCGGGCGTTCGCGATGACCCTGCGCAGCGACGGGAACTTTCCTTTGGTGGACGAGAGCTGCAAGGTCACGAGCATGTTCGGCGGAACCATTCAGGTTTTGCTGCCAGGACACACGGTGGGGATGAATCGATGATGCGCTGCCCCGATATGCTTGCACGATACACGCAACCTCTCGTGGGCGTTTCGTCGCCGGGTCTTGAGACCACGGACGAGAAGCTCCTCGCCGTCGTTGGCGCGATGGAGAAACATCTGTGGGAGGCTGCGGGCGAGCTCCTCGCAGGGCTCGACGCCAGCGGGGTTTACGACGTTCGCCTGTTCCCGTTCAGTTGCTACCTCGCCTGGCGCGAAGCCGGGTTCGCCGCGCTGCCGTGGATATGGGAAGCGACGCTGTTGACCCTCGGCGCGAACTTGAAAAGCTTTGGCCCCGAGCGCAAGAAGGACGCCCACCTCGACGTGCGTCTTGGGTGGGCATTTTCAACGATCGTCGACGACATCGTTTACCACGAGAAGGTCGACACGCCCGAGTGGGCGGCGTGGACGAAGACCGTCTCCGACGAAGTCATCGAGCGCATGAAAACGGCGCGGGCCGCGATGTTGCTCGTGGTGACCGATGAGCGAACACCTCGAGCGATCGAAGCCTTTCGGCGCCTCACGCTCAAGAGCGATCCGATCATCAACACGTTCCTCGCGGCGGGCAAAGCGGAGCGGGCGCGGGTCGCGGAGGTCGCGGCCAAAGCGGTCGCCGAGAAGGCCGTCGACGAGGCGTTCGTGGAAGACACGCGCGCCACTTCGCGACGCGAGGACGCCATGATGGTCGAGCCAAGGTCGAGGGCGGAAGTGAAGTCCGGATCGAATCGCGTCGAAGTGGTCGTGTCGCCCGCATTCTTCGAGCTGCAGCTCAAGCTCCGCGCCTTCGAGAAGCTCGT
>CAIQDA010000166.1 GCA_903870415.1 uncultured delta proteobacterium | reverse complement strand
CGCACAAAGCGGCAAACGGATCGAAACTCACGAAGCGCTCTCTTGCACGTCGCGCACGTCGCGCACGTCGCGCACGTCGCTCCAACGGAGCGCTTGGCGCTCGGCGAAGGCGGCCCTGCCGGAGTCCGCGTGGAGCTTCCATGCCGCACGTTCCATGCCCCCCGCTGTAGCAGCTTTATTCCGGAGGCACCCCCGGAAACGCTGTGCATTCCCACGCGATCACAGCCTTGACCAGTACAACTTGACAAGCCGGTCTGCGCCGGTCAAAGTGCCGAGATGCTGAATCCCGCGTCGTCGATTCGCGACTGGCTGCCCTCGTTTCTCGTCGAGGGTGCGCGCACCGCATGGCGCGACGTGGCCCATGTGACGCGCGGCTTTCGTGGCGAGAAGGTGATGACCTACGAGCTGCGTTCCGCGCGCGAAACGGACGCGGGATTGTCGCCCCGAGCGGTCGTCACGAAACGGCTGCGCGTGCTCGAGGCGGTCATGTGCACCCCGAGCGCCGTCTCCGTCCGCTTCGAAACCGCAGACGGGTCGCCGCTTCACGCGGAGGCTGGACAATTTCTGAGCGTCCATTGGCCCACGGGGGTTCGCATCGACAAGCGCGCCTATTCGCTCGCATGCCGCGCGGACGGCTCGTCTCGCGGACGCATCGTCGTGAAGGTGGTGCCGGGCGGAGTCGTCTCGGCGGCGCTCGCGGCAAACGCGGGCTCTCTCGCACACCTCGACGTCACCGGTCCGTCGGGCTCCTTCGTCCTCGACGCGTCGGCGCACGCGCACGTGTTCTTTGCGGGCGGTGCGGGCATCACGCCCATCGCGAGCATGCTTCTCACGCACGTGCCGGACAGGCCCAAGGACCGCTTCGTCCTCGTCTACGGAAGCCGTTCGTTGAGCGAGTGCATTCTACACGAAGAGATCGCAGCACTTGCGAAGGCGTACCCCGATAGGCTGCAAATTCTCTGGTCATTCGACGACGCGGAGGGCTTGGGCGCCCATGCGAAGAGCGCGCACATCGGTCCCCTCGACGCTGCGGCTACGCGCCGATTGGTTGCGGCGATCGACCGAGAGGTTGTCGACGACGCGACGTTCTATGTCTGCGGTCCCGCCCCAATGATGGCTGCCACGAACGCGGTTCTCGAGGAACGCTCGGTGCCCGCTTCGCGCGTTCGCACGGAGCGATTCGCGAGTCCCGGTGGTGTGGTCGGCACCGGTGTTGTCGCCGCGAAGACGGTGGCCCTTCGCATGAAGGCCGGCGGAAGGACTCTCGATGTTCTCGGGTCAACGAAGCAAACCATTCTTGAGGCTGGTCTCGCCGCGGGAATCTCCATGCCGTATTCGTGCGCGATGGGCGGGTGCGCGGCGTGCAAGGTGCGCGTGACCGCAGGCGAGACCCAGTCGGAAGAGCCGAACTGCCTCGACCCCGCGGAGGCGCGCGAGGGCTACGTACTTGCATGCTGCACGCGTCCCAAAAGCGACGTGACGGTGGAGGTTCCATGAGCCCCGAACTCGCCGTGCCCGTTCGCTATAGAATGGGTGAACTCTGCACGCTTACCGGGCTGCCCCGGCAGGTCATCCACTTCTACATCCACGAGGGCCTGCTCCCGGAGGGAACGAAGACCGGCAAGACCACGGCCTACTACGGCGCCGAGCATCTCGACCGACTGCGCCTCATCAAGACGTTGCAGGACGAGCGTTTTCTGCCGCTTAAAGCCATCAAGGCGCTCTTCGATGCGGAGCTAGGTTCGTTCACCGCGGAGCAGCGTATGCACCTCTCGGAGGTTGCGACGCGCGTTCGCGGAGCTCTTGCGCAAACGGCCGAGCGCGCCGATGCGATCGCCCTCGCCGCGGCTCACGGGCTTTCGGTTCAAGACGTCGCCGACCTTGCCGAGATCGGAATCTTGCGCGTGCACGTGGAGCCGAGCGGCGCGACGTTCATTGACGGCCGTGACGCGGAGCTCGTGGCGCTTTTCGCATCGCTTCGCAAAGCGGGGTTCACGGACGACCTCGGGTTCACGGCGCGCGACCTCGGAATCTACGTGGACGCTGCATCCATGATGCTTCGCCGCGAAGCGGAACTCGTGGCTCGTCGCGCAACCTTGCTCGCGCCCGAGCGCCTCGCGCGGATGCTCGAGGACGGCCTTCCCATCGTTCACGCCATCGTCGCCAGGCATCACGAAAACACTGTCCGCGACCTGCTCGCGCTTCT
>CAIQDA010000165.1 GCA_903870415.1 uncultured delta proteobacterium | reverse complement strand
GGGCTTCGACGGTTTGGGGCGGCGACGCTCGTGCCCGCGGCGGGGCGCGGAACTTCGAGGGCTCGTGAGTTGAGAAGGCGATCGGACGCGTCGCACGAGAGCACGCACGCGCTGTCGCTCTCGCGGGTTTTGACGTGGTGCATGAAGCCGCGGGCCGTTCCGGTGACGACCCATTGGGAGCCTGCGCGGACGCGGTACGCCGACTGCTTCGCGAAACAGCAGCGCGCGCGCTGAAGCCAGATCGACGAGTTCGTGTCGACCTTGGCGACGAAGCGGCTCGGGATAGAGGCCTCGGAGGCCGTGGGATTTCCCGCGGTTGAGAAGAGCCCGAGCGACAGGCGGTCGGCGTACGCTTCGAGGATTGGAAAGTCGCGCTGAACGTTGCGTGCGCCCACGTCGCCGACGCCGTAGAGGCGCGAGCAAAAGTCAAAGCGCGTGTCTGCGGTCGGGCCCGACGGGTCGCTGCAGGTGCCGCCGTCTTCCCAATCGGGCGCGCTCCACCAAGGGTCGCCTTGCAACGGAACGTCGCCGACGAGTTGGACGTAATCGGTCACGCGGTTTTCGAGGCCGTCGATCGCAGGCAGTCCCGCGGCGCGAAGCTCTCGTTGCATGAGCTGGGCTCGTGCGAGGCCGATGCGGTAATCCTCGATTCCGCGCTCGCAAAGCGGGCCCGAAAGCGACGCCAGCGTCATGGTCGTTTGACGTGCGTCGACGGTGAGTTTGCCGCGCGTCGATCCAAAGCCCGGAAGAGCTCCGTCCCGCGCCACGTACCAGTCTTGGTCAACCTGCGTCGTGAGGTCTTCGTAGGAAAAGCGAGGACCGATGGCGGGCCCCTCGGGGAGCCACGTTGAGGACTGCGCGTAGAGCGGGTCGAGGCTCTTTTGCGTTGGGTCGATGGCGGTGAGTCCGGTCACCCACGACGGGTCGGCGATGCCCGTCTCCGGTGCCGTTGGACGCAGCGCCGGGGACATGCGCGCGTTAGGCCCCGTGGTCGGAAGCGAGGCCGTACCGTCGGACAAGAGCGGCGCTTGCGTCAAGTACGGAAGGCGACTGCCTCCGCTTGCGTCGCTACGAAGCAGATAGCGCGAACGCGCGCGGTTCGGAGCGCTCACGGGGAAAACGCCTTCCCCCGTGACGGGGCTGCCGAGCGCAAGCATACTTGAATTGTACGCGAACGGTACGTGGTATGGATTCAGGTCGTCGGGACTCGTGGGCGCGTCTTGCGGGACGGCGAACGGGCTCGCAGCAAGGCCAGCCGCAGCGCTCATGGGGTCGGGGCGGCGGCACGGGGCGTCCCAGTCGTCCACGTCGAGGATGACGATTTGGCCAGTCGAAAGACCGGCAAATGCGAACACGCCACGGAGCCGGGTGGGGCCGAGTGGAAAGCGTGCGTTCGCGTCGCCTGCTCGGTATGCGCCGCCGAGATCGCGGTAGGCCCCGAGCGCGTCGACCGCGTTTGGAGACGGGTTGCAGAGGAGCCCGGTGGCGCTCGCGGCGAGGCTTCCTGCGGCCGTTGTGTCGACGGGCACGTCGTTGCGCGCGATGGTGAGCGTGCGCACCGGGGCGGAGAACGCGATGCGATCGATGGGCTGAAACGGATTCAATTCTGCGTTCGGGCGACGCATCGGGACTTGCACGTCGCGGCCCACGTTGTCGTCGACCTCGAAAACCGCGAGCGAACCGTCTTCACCGTCGACCGCGTAAAGCGGGCGTGTGTAGCGGCGCGTGGTTGGGCCCACGGCGATGGCGGGAACACCGAACGGTCGCGTGATCTTGTTTCGCTTCGTGAGCACAAGCGGGTTTCGCTCCACCGGAGCCGCGGGGTTCGAAACGTCGATGACGTGGACGAGTGGCAACGACTCGTCGGCGACGAAGAGCACGTCGTTTACGCGAGCGACGGCGCCTGCGATGGGGCGTGCGCCGGGCGCGAAGGCTATCGAAGGAGACGCGACCGAAACGCTCGCCGAGCAGGTGGCCGACACGGAAGGCGCGACGGACGAGGTGTCGACCTCTGCGTAATCGACGCCGTTCGACCATGTTCGAGGTGCTGCGAAACGCGTCGGGAGCGCGCTGTCGAGGGAGATGGCACCGATGACGGGACAGGCCGCGAGCGACCCGGGGGCGACGGTCGTGCCCGCGCTCGCATCGAGTCCAGCGCCACGCGCAAAGGGCCTTGGGTCAATCACGACGAGCTTGCCGCCGCCGTCGCGTCCTTCGCGGCCAGGAAGGGCGACGATGACGTCGTAGGGAGCCTCGGTCGCGCCGCGTTCCGGGTGTGCAATCACCGTGATGGAACCCGGTGCCTCGGGCAACGCGCACGACGGCCAACTCGTGACCGCGAGCGCCACTCGGGCCGCGTCGGGCGTGGCGTTGTCGAGGGGGCCGAGCACGCGCTCGGTGGGCACCGCGTAGATGGCAGGCTTTGCGGGATCCGCCGACGACACGAAAACCAGGCGACCGTCCGAACCCGAGGCCACGTCGCGCACATCGGCGCCCACCGGGATCGACGTCACGCCGGGAACCCCGCGCTCCACGTCGACGGTGCCTTGCCCCGTGAAGTCAACGAGAGCGAGCTCGCCGCGGGCACCTTGAGAGACGAAGCCGAGAAGACGATTCGCGCTCGAAACCCAGCTCTCCGCCGAGCTCGCCGATGACCCGCACTGACTCACGGGCCGGGCCGACGGCGGGACCGCGATGAGATCGCCGTTGTCTTGCCGATCGTAGAGATGCATGCAGACTACATCAAGGTGTTCGGGCCGCTCAAGCGCGCGAGGAGCAGCGGGCTGCTGCGTCGTCGTGCACGCAAGCTCCGCGGATGCGGACAGAAGAACCAGAAGAAGAAGCGAAGTCGGACGCGCGCGCATCAGAGGCCTTTGTCGGCGGGGGTGCCGGGCTTGCCGAGGGTAAAGATGATGTTGCCGTAGGTGGCTCCGCGGTCGCTCGACGCGTCGAGGTCGATGAGCTGCACCGTCGACTTGCTGAAGCTCGCCACGTAGGCGAAGCGATAACGAGCGCGTCCGTCCACGTCGCGCGGAGCGATGCGCTTGGTTGCCGCGTCCGCATACGAGAAGGGATCGAAGGCGATGGCGAACGGGCCTTTTTCGACGCGGATGCTCGTTTCTTGCGCGAGCGAATCGGAGTCATGAATTTGCAGCGTGTTGAGATCGAAGCTCAACGCGAACACCTTGAGCGAAAGCAATCCGAGGCGGTCGACGATGGGGGCAACCGCGAGGCGCGAAAGCCCCGAGGGCACGGGTACCGCCTTGACGAAGGTGAGCGCGTCAGGGTCGTAGGCGGGGTCGTCGGGCTCGACGTTCTTGCCGATGTGCGCGAGGAGCAGCGTGCTCGGCGTGCGTGAGGCCACGTAGAGTCGCGCGGGCAAACGAGCGCAGCGACGCAGGTCACGCGCGACGTCGTCGGCGGATCGCGAAGCCCCAACAGGAAGTACGTGCAGTTTGCATACGAGGCGCTCGGACGTGTCGATGGCGACCGCGCGAATGTCGTAGCCCGAGGGCGAACCGCCAACGACGGTGCTCGTCTCGCCTGAGAGCGTGGGTCGCATCGGGGTCGCGCCGCTGTCATCGGGCAGGTAGCGCAGGCGCACAATGGAGGCGGTGATGCGTGAACTCGTGAGGAACGTGCGCGGGGGAGCGACGCCGCAACGGCCGTCTGTGCAGCCGGCGTAGGCATCGGCGTCATGGGGAACTTCGACCGCGTCGGTGCCGCCGCTCGGAATGCCCGTGAGGACGTAGTCGAGGGAAGGCGCGCTCTTCGTTGCGCCATCGAGGCCGGTGCGAAAAAGCGACACCGCGCTTGAGGTCTGATGCGTGACGAGAACGAGCGAATTGTCGCTCGAAAAGCCAAGACCGAACGGCTCAGCGGGCATCGTGTACGTGGTGACGTTTGGGATGACGGGCGCGACGGTTCCCGCGTGATGGTCTCCGTCGCAGTGCGCGTCCGTTCGCGTGCCACAGCCGATGTAATACGGCGACAAGGCGTTGGCTGGTTCGAGGGTGCGATCGCCTTCGTCGCTGGGAACATCGGCCCATAGGAGCGACGTGTCACCGCGCGTCGGAACGAAGAGGCGTCCGTCGCGGTAATCGATACGCGTCGCGAAGGCTCCGATGACAATTCCGTCCTTCACGTAGGCGCTCGTGCGCATGGGCGGAGCGCAGGTTTGCGTCGAGGGCTGACGCACGCTCGACTCGGGAATCAGGTCCGGGGGATCCGCGGGACACTCGCCTGCAGCAACGGGCGCTTGCGCGAGAGGAAGCGACGGATCGGCTGGATTCGCCCTGATTTTCTCCGCGTCCGCGCGAACCGCTGCGAGGTCGAGCGAGAGCACCGTGCCGCCGTTGAAGGCGAGGTCGAAGTCCGAGTTCGCCACCCAAAGGACGTTGCCGTGCGGCGAGACCGCGAGGCCCACCGGATACAGAAATTCATTGAGGGGCGGAGGACGTCCATCCCCTGTGGTCAAGCATGCGCTGAGAAGGAGCGTTCCGGCGCCTCCGGCAAGCGCGGCCAGCGAGCTTCGGCGGCACATCATGGCGGCTTCGTAGCGAACTCCAGGCGGTTCTGTCGAGGATCCCTACGGGTGGGGCAATATGGATGGCGTGATCATCAGGTGGATCCAGGATGATCCGCAGCGCGAAGCGGACGAAGGGTGGGATTGCTGGAGATTTCCGCCGGCAACGGGCCTTTGGCTTCGGCATGAAAGCTGCGAGAGTGCGGCCATGACCGTTCGCACACGTACCGCCATTGGACTCGGCGTCGTTTTCGTTGGCCTCTTTGCGGCGTGCGACGACGGAGCGAGCACCTCGGACCCCGGTCGCGTGAGCCAATACCCGGACGGGGCGAACGACGGCGGCGCTGACGCGTCTCTTGGGGACGACTCCGGCGGCGGCGTGGTCGTGCCCGGAACCGTCGAACCGGACTCGCTCGCGCTCGATTGCGGCGCGGCTCGTGTGACGCTTCCGTTTGGTGCGCGCCTGTCGATTCCATGTCGCCTCGAGGGGACGCTCCCGAACGGAACGAAGGCGGAATTCACGTCAGAGGCTCGCTGGAGTCTCGACGATTTGACCCTCGCGAGTGTGTCGTCGATGGGCGAAGTGGGCGCGTACGGGACCAAGGGCGGGCATCTCACCGTGACTGCGGTGCGTGGTGCGCTTCGAGCAACGGCGAGCATCGACCTCGATCTTCTCGTGGCGCGAAACACGGCGAATGTGTCGGCTGCGGACCTTGTCACCTTGCGTACGGGTACGACGGCTGCATCTGGTATGACCTGGGCTTACCCTTACGACCGAACGGTATTTCCACGCGGGCTTCCGTCGCCGAAGCTCATGTGGAACGGCGGGCCGGACGCGGCCACCATCTTCGTCGAGCTCAAGGCTGCGAACGCGCGTCTCGAGAGCGTCGTGACCCGCGAGCGCGCTGGAAAAGCCGCTGTCGCTGACGCGGATTGGGCGGCGTTCGAGGAGAGTGCGGCGGGTCCTGTGTCGGTCACGGTCAAGGCGCTCGTCGCCGGTGCGGCCCAGGTGCTCGTCACCCAAACGTGGACCGTTGCGCCGGGGTCGCTCCGCGGAAGCGTCTACTATTGGGCCGCGAATGTCGGTCGCGTTCTCAGGCTAAAGCCAGGGCGATCCGCTCCTGAAGACTTTGCGGCGCGCGCGCTCGGAACGACCGCGAGCTGCACGACCACGTGCCACACGGTTTCGGCGAACGGCTCGACGTTTTTGAGCGGCGGCGACGAACTTGGCGGCACGTATGACCTTCGTACCGATACGGTAAACCGTGATGTAGGCGGCACGCCCGGCTCGAACGCGAAGAGGCGCTTCGCCTACGGCGGCGTGAGTGCCGATGGGCGATTCGTCACCGAGTCCTACGCGCCATTTCCCGTGGGTTTCGCCGACGCGGCAGGCAGCGGCGGTCAGGGCGGGCTCTTCTTGGCAACGACCCTCGCGAAGGTTCCGAACTCGGGACTCGACGGAATCCGTCTCGGGACGCCTGCGTTTTCCGCCGACGACCACCTCATCGCGTTCACGGACTACTACGCCACGGGCTCTCAAAACGCCGACCAAGGCGTGCTCAAAATCCTCGACTGGGACAGCTCCGTGCCGCGCGCCACGAACCTGCGAACGCTCGTCAGTCGTGGCTCGGGACAGCCCATTCAATTCCCGTCCGTGAGCCCGGACCACGCGCTTGTGGCCTACCACCGCGGAGGCCTGCGCACCGATGGCGGAAGCCACGGCGACCTCTACGCCGCCTTCACCGCGCAAGCGGGACAAGAGGTTCGCCTTGCCGCCGCCAATGGCGACGGGACCACGCTTCCGGCGGGCGCTCGCGATCAAAACTGGAACTTTGAACCGACGTTCGCGCCTCGTGCATCCGGCGGCTATTTCTGGGCTGTGTTCACCTCGCGCCGCACGTTCGGCAACGAGCTCACGGTCACTCCGGACTTGGTCAAGCAGCTCTGGGTCACCGCCATCGACGTGAATCCGCAGCCTGGGGTGGACCCGAGTCACCCGGCCTTTCGCTTGCCGGGCCAAGCGGGCGACTCGCTGAATCTCCGCGGATTCTGGGCGCTCGACCCCTGCAAGAGCGATGGTCAGGGATGCGGCGACGGCTCGGAGTGTTGTGGAGGGTTCTGCTCAAGCAGCAGCGATGCGGGCGCTCCCGTTTGCTCATCGACGCCTCCCGCCTGCAGCCGCGACGGAGACCGATGCAGCGCCGATGCGGACTGCTGCACGAGTGGAGCCAGGTGCATTGCGAATGCGTGCAGCGCGCCGCCTCCGCGCTGATGGGCGCCGGTCAGCGGAGCCGATGCTCGAAGGTGCACTCGCGGTGCCCCTTCGAGAGCAGGCGTTCGAGGGGCAAGAGTTCGTAGCGTGCATTCAACGTGCGAAACGTCTCGGTTTCGAGCGCGTGGATGACGTCGCTGCATAGTTCCGGCGCACCCTCGGCGACCTTCGCGAACGGGCAATCGGTTTCGCAGCGCGTGGCACTCACCGCGTCGGCATGGGTCCAGTGGCCGGTGACGCCAAAGACCCGGTCCTCCCAATTCTGAATCGCGCCGAGCGAATCCATGCGCTCTACATCGAGTTTTAGCCGGTCGACCAAGCGAGGTGCTCGCCATCGGCCGTAACGCTTCGCGAGGGTGCGTGCGAGGTCAAGGAGCTGAGATCCGCCGCGTTTTCGTTCGAGTGCGACCGCGAAGAAGAAGCCCTTCACCGTGGCGACAAGCACCGCTCGAGCCTTCTCGTCTTGCTCCGCGCGAAACGCGAGCTCGTAAAAGGCGCGCTCCACGAGGGTGGGGGAGCTCACGTGCTCACGTCGCCATAGAGCGCATCGGCCAGCGCGAAGTTCACAGCCTCAAGCTCTTGGTACGCGACACGAATGGTCGCGCCGTTCGCCTTCGTCTCGAGGGCCATGCGCAGTTTGGCGGCGGATGTTCGCGCCCGCGCAAGCTCGTCTTCGGACACGAGTTCCGCGTAACCCTCGAGCGCTTGCTCCGTGGTGTGAAGAAGCGATTCGGCCTGGTTCTTCAGCTCCGCATGCGCGCGGCGATCCTCGTCCGCCTTGCGATTGTTTTCGGCCTCGAGGACGCGTGTTTCGACCTCTTCCTTCGAGAGTCCGGTTGCCGGCTGAATGCGCACCGCTTGGGCTCGCCCCGTGCCGAGGTCCTTCGCATCGACGGACACGACGCCGTTTTCGTCGAGCTTGAACGTGACTTGAATCATCGGAACGCCGCGCGGCGCCGGGGGCAGGCCCGTGAGCTCGAAGCGTCCGAGACTGCGGTTGTCCACCGCCATGGGGCGCTCGCCTTGAAGGACGTGAATCGGCACGAAGGGCTGGTTGTCGACGCTCGTCGTGAAGATTTCGCTCTTCTCGCAGGGCACCGTCGTGTTGCGCGGAATGAGTGCTGTGAAGACCCCCCCGCCGGTTTCGACGCCGAGCGAAAGCGGGGTGACGTCGAGGAGCAACACGGCGAACTCATCGCCGCCACCGAGGGCTGCACCTTGAAGCGCCGCGCCGATGGCGACCACTTCGTCCGGGTTCACACCACGATGAGGTTCTTTTCCGAAGAACGCCTTCACCGCGCGCTGCACCGCGGGCATTCGTGTCATGCCGCCCACGAGCACCACGTTGTGAACGTCTGCTGCCGCAAGGTGCGCCTGCGCAAGCGCGTCGCGGCACGGGCCAAGGGTGCGCTCGACGAGGTCCGCGGTGAGCTGTTCGAGCTCCGTCCGAGTCATCGTGCGCACGAGATGCAACGGCTCGCCGCCTGGGCCGAGCCCGATGAACGGAAGGTTGACCTCGGTCTCAAGCGACGAGCTCAGTTCGTGCTTCGCGCGCTCGGCGGCCTCACGCAAACGTTGAAGCGCCATCGGGTCACCGCGAAGGTCGGTCCCATGGAGTTGTGCGAACTCGCCTGCGATCTTCGCGACGATGCGCTCGTCAAAGTCTTCGCCGCCCAAGTCCACGTCGCCCGCGGTGGCCTTCACGTGAAAGACGCCCGCGTTGATCTCGAGCACGGTCACGTCGAAAGTGCCGCCGCCGAGATCGTAGACGGCGACGCGCTCCGAGCCCTGCTTGTCGAGGCCGTACGCCAGGGCCGCGGCCGTTGGCTCGTTGAGAATGCGTTTGACGTCCAGGCCCGCGATCGCGCCTGCGTCCTTCGTCGCTTGCCGCTGCGCATCGTCAAAGTACGCGGGGACCGTGATGACGGCCTCGGTGATGCGCTCGCCGAGGACAGCTTCGGCGGTCTCACGCATCTTCATCAACACTTGAGCGCTGATCTCGGCGGGCGACACCGGCTTGCCACCGAACTGAATCCACGCGTCGCCGTTGGGCGCTTCGGTGAGCGTGTAAGCTACACGTGTCATCGTGCGCTGCACCTGCGCGTCATCGAACTTGCGACCGAGCAGGCGTTTCGCAGCGGCAACGGTGTTCTTCGGGTTCGTGACGCCCTGGCGCCGGGCGGCCTGTCCCACGAGTCGCTCGCCATTTTTCGCGAGCGCCACCACGGAAGGAGTCGTGCGCGCACCCTCTGCATTGGGAAGAACACGTGTCTCGATCTTGCCGCCGCCACTCGCTTCCACGATGGCGACGCACGAGTTGGTCGTGCCCAGGTCGATGCCGATGATCTTGCCCATGCGCTGTTCCGGAACGATCAGTGTCGCCAACTCTGGCCGAAACTGCGAGCCGAAAGGCACCTCATCGCGTTGGCGTTGCTCGCGGCAATCGGCTGCGCGCGGACATGCCGCCGCGTTCGCAAGTGGCGGGTCGTTTCGTCCACGAAAGGCAAAGGCGCGCAAAACGTCCCGGTGCGGCATCGCTTTCAGCTCGCGCGCGCCGTCTTTGTGCCCGATTGAATGCTCGGGCCGGATGCGAAATGCGCGCAAAAAAAAGCCCCCGGTGAAGGGGACCTTTTGTGACTGGCGCGACTGGACGACGGCTGGTTGCCGGTCGTACGTCGTATGCGTTACGCCGTCACGGAGGGAGCCGTCGTGACGACGACCATCGCCGCGCGCACGAGGCGATCGCCTTGCATGTAGCCGGGCTGGACCTCGGCGATGATGGTTCCAGGAGCGTGATCCGCGGAGACGATCTGCTGAATCGCCTCGTGCATGCTCGGGTCGAAGGCGTTGCCGACGCCGGGAACACGCGTGATGCCCACCTTCGTGAGCGTGTCGGTGAACTGGCGCTGAACCATGCCGAGTCCTTCGACGACGGCTTTCACGTCCTCGGCCTTGAGCGCGCTCACCATGGCGCGTTCGAGGTTGTCGAAGACCGGAAGCAGGTCTCGGAGCACTTCTTCGCGACCGGCGCGGCGAGCGTCTTCGGCCTCGCGGCGACCTCGCTTGCGGACGTTGTCGAGCTCGGCAGCCAAGCGCAGAAGCTGGTCTTTGTGCTTCGCGGCGTCGGCCTGAGCTTCCGCGAGTGCGTCGACGGTTGCCTCGGGCCCCATGGACTTGGAGGCGGCCTCGGAGGGAGCAGCGGTGTCGGGGGCCTGATCGCTTCGGGATTCTTCGTTCATCGCTTCCACCTGGGACGCATACGGGAGCCGGGAGGTTAGGCGATCTTCCTCGGAAAAGAAACGAGGGAACGCGCCTCGAAGGTTCGCAGGCGTGTGATAGCGCCGGGCTTATGTCGGAGGTTGAGCTGAACGCGCCGCAGGCTCAGGCGGTGGCCCACCGGTCCGGTCCCCTGCTCGTGTTCGCGGGGGCGGGCAGCGGAAAAACGCGCGTCATCACGTACCGTATCGCCAACCTCGTGGCCCAAGAGCGCGTGCCGGCGCATCGCATTCTGGCGGTGACTTTCACGAACAAAGCGGCCCGCGAAATGCGCGAGCGCCTTGAGGGGCTTCTCGGTGAGGAGCTTGCCCGTCGTTTGTGGGTGGGCACGTTCCATTCGCTCGGCGCGAAGCTGCTTCGACTGCACGGCTCGTCCATCGGCCTGAAGAGCGACTTCGCGATCTACGATGGCACGGACCAGAAGGCCTTGGTCGCTCGCATTCTCAAGGACCTCAAGGTCGACGACAAGCGCTTCCCGGCGAAGGTGATTCTCGGGCAAATCGGTCAGCACAAACAGAAGAACGTCAACCCCGATGACGTGAACGCGGACAGTGCCCACTTGGAGGTGTTCGTGGAGGTTTGGCGCAACTACGAAGCGCGCATGCGGGCCGCAAATGCCCTCGACTTCGAAGACATTTTGCTTCGAAGCGGTGAGCTGCTCGACGCGGAGTTGAAGCTCGGTGTGGTGGGCGTACGCGAGCGCTTCGACCACGTGCTCGTCGACGAGTTTCAGGACACGAACGGCACGCAGTACCGGTGGCTCAAGGGGCTCGCGCAGTTCCACACGAACCTCTGCGTCGTGGGCGACGACGACCAGTCCATCTACGGCTGGCGCGGGGCCGACGTGCGCAACATCCAGAGCTTTCGCCGCGACCACCCGGACGCCGAGGTCGTGAAGCTCGAGCAGAACTACCGATCGACCGGCCACATCGTCGAGGCCGCGCTCGCCATCGTGTCGAAGACCGCGGTGCGCGAACCGAAGAAGTTGTGGACGGAGAACGAGCCCGGCGAACCCATTCACGTGGTCGACCTTGCCGACGAGCGCGCCGAGGCCGCCTTCGCCCTTCGCTGCATTCGCGAGGCAATCGAGGAGGGCGCGAGCCCAAAAGACTTTGCTGTATTCTACAGGATTCACGCGCAGAGCCGCGTCCTCGAAGAAGCACTTCGCACCGCTCGCATCGCGTACAAGGTCGTCGGCGGCATGCGCTTTTACGAGCGCTCCGAAATCAAAGACGCCATCGCGTACCTGCGCCTCGCGCTCAACCCCGCAAGCGACGTGGACTTCTTGCGGGTCGTGAACGTGCCCACGCGGGGCATTGGCCAAACGACGGTCGAGAGGCTCGCGGAGCGGGCAAAGCGCCTAGGAAAGCCGCTCTTTCAGGTCATCGACGGGCTCGAAGAAGAGAGCTCCATCGCCGCGGCTGCGCGCAAAAAGCTCGAGGCGTTTCGAAGCCTCGTCCACGGGCTCCAGCGCAGTCTTGTGCAGGATACACCGAGTGGTTTTGTCGATCGCGTGCTCGAAGAGACCGGCTACCGAAAGGCGCTCGAAAAAGAGGACAGCGTCGAAGCGGACGGTCGCCTTGAGAACCTTGAGGAATTGCGAAGCGCGCTTCTCGACTTCGAACGCGAGTGCGAGCTGCGCAGCGAGCCCGCAACCATGGCCGGCTGGCTCGAAAACGCCGCGCTTCATTCGGAGGCCGATGCCGTGGTGGGCGAGAGCGTGTGCCTCATGACGGTGCATGCGGCGAAGGGGCTCGAGTTTCCGTATGTCGTGCTCACGGGCATGGAAGAAGAGCTCTTTCCGTACCGCGGGCTCGACCCCGGCGAACGCGACGAGCTCGACGAAGAACGACGTCTTGCGTACGTGGCCATCACCCGCGCCCGGGAGCGTCTCGTGTGTACGCACGTGCGAACGCGGCAGCTCTTTGGTCAGACCCGCGTCGGCGTCGAGAGCCGTTTTCTCCGGGAGCTGCCGAAGCACACGGTTGAGCGCCTTCGGGTCGACGCCTATGGGCGCGTGGTTGCCGCGGCCGCTCCTGCTCGCGCATACGCATCGTCCGCCGCGGGGTCCGAGCGTCGCGTGGACACGAGCTACTTCGACGACGTCCCCGCCGAAGAGGGCGGACTTCGGCCCGGTTCGTTCGTGCGCCACGGCACGTTCGGCTTGGGACGCATTCGGAGCCTTGAGCGTCGTGGGCAGGAAATTGCCGCGCAAGTTGAGTTCAAGGGCTTGGGCGTCAAGACCATCTACGCGCGCTTTCTCGTTGCAGAAGAGTGAGTCCCCGCGATGATTCGTTGCGCCTCACCATGGACCCGTTAACCTCGCGGTTTCCAAGGAACAGGGTAGACGCGCGATGAGCCAGCAGGGGCGAAAGTGGACGCTATGGGCGGGGGCCGAAGATGCCAAGCGCTCCGGTCGGTGGACCCGTTGGCACGAGAGCGGCGCGAAGCTCGCCGAAGGTTCGTTCTTTGCGGGCAAAGAGAGTGGCGTGTGGTCGCGCTGGTACGAGAGCGGCAACCTCATGGCCGAAGGCGAAATGCGCGAAGGCCTCGAGATGGGCGAGTGGAGTTTCTTCCACGACGCCGAGGGCGTGAAGGCCGCCGCGGGTCAGATGAAGAGCGGCGTCATGGACGGACTCTGGACCTTCTGGGACGTGAGCGGCGAGAAGAAGGCCGAAGGTCGCCTCGCCAATGGCAAGCGCACGGGCAAGTGGATCAACTGGAACGAAAACGGCTCGAAGCGCTCCGAAGGCGAGATGGTCAACGACCGCGAGCACGGGCGCTGGATGGAGTGGTTCCCGGACGGCGCACGCAAGAGCGAAGGCGAATACGTCGCAGGCAACGAGCAAGGCTTGTGGCAGTATTTTCAGGGTTCCGGCGAGCAGTCGACGGTCACGTTCAAAGAGGGCGTCAAGCACGGTTCGTTCACGCGTTACTTCCCGAACGGGACCCGTGCCGCCGAGGGCGAGTACCGAAACGGCCTGCTCCATGGGCCTTTCATGAGCTGGTACGACAACGGAAACACGCGCGAAGACGGCGAGTTCAAAGAGAACAAGAAGCACGGCATGTGGACGAACTTCACCTTCGACGGCGAGGTCGAGAAGAAGCTCGAGTTCAAAGAGGGTAAGCGCGTCTAGGCGACGGCTGCTCTTTGGCTGTGTGGCGTCTTACTTCGCGAAGAAGACGAGAATCGCGATCGCGAACACGATAGCGGCTGCGATTGCCGCGAGGAGCGGAGCCTTCGAGGCCTTCTTCTCGACGATCGAGGCAAACATGGGCCGCGGAAGCTCGAGCGGCACGGTCTCGATCATGCTCTGCGGGCGATCCTCGGCGTCGCGCCATTCGAGTTCGGGCGTGCTCGGCACGTCGGGAATGGTGCTTCGTGACGCGCGGTCTTCTTCGGCCAGTTGAGCGAGCGTGGCCATGCGCGAATCTTCTTCGAGCTCGCGCACCCGGCGCTCGCGGTCGCGACGCTTCTCGATGTAGTCGGTGCCGAAGGTCTCCGTGAGCCACTCGCCGAGGCGCAGCGGGCTTCCGAGGAGGCGATTGGCACGTGCCCAGCCCTCGAGGTCCTTTTGAAAGAGACCGGCGGTCGCGTAACGGTCGTCGCGGTTTGGTGCAAGCGCCGTCCTGACGATGCCGCGGATGCGCTCGAAGTCGGGAAGATGCGTGGCCTCGAAGGCTGGCACGTGTCCGTCCTTGGCAACCTCAAGAAGCGAGCTCGCGGTGCCCTTGCGGTACATGCGCTTTCCGGAAAGCAGCTCCCAAAGCACGACGCCCGCGGCGAAAATATCGGCACGCGCGTCGACCGCTTCGCCCCTCGCATGCTCAGGTGCCATGTAGCCAGCCTTGCCCACGAGCGCCTCGCCCATGGCCTGTGCGTCGACGGCCCTGTTGGCGTGCGCAATGCCGAAGTCGCAAAGTTTCACTTCGCCCTCGAGCGACACGAGCACGTTTGATGGAGACACGTCGCGATGCACGATGCCAAGAGCGTTGCCCTCGTCGTCGGTCCGGCGGTGCGCGTGGTCGAGGCCCTTGAGCACCTCGACGACGAACGTGGTTGCGAAGTTTCCCGGAAGCGCAAGGCCGCGTTTGGCGCATTGGGTGAGCAGCGTCGAGAGGTCGATGCCTTCGATGTAGTCCATCGCGATGTACAGGCGTCCCGCCTCGCGGCCGAGGTCGAACACCTGAACGATGTTGGGCTGATCAAGACGAGCGGCGAGCTTGGCCTCGAAGACCAGCTGATCGGCGAAGGTCTTGTTGTCCGCGTACTCGGGAAGGATGAGTTTGATGACCGCGAGGCGCGAGGCTCCGGCGTCGGTTTTCACGCGCGCCAAATAGATCTCCGCCATGCCGCCGCGCCCGATAAAATCGAAGAGCGTGTAGCGACCGAATCGGTGCGGCAAGAGCAGCGAGGGCGCGGGTCCGTCCATGACCCCAAGTCGGTACTGCCAAGGACGCGATCTGGGCAAGGGGAAGGCGGGTTCGTGACGATTCCTTCGTGAGCCGCCGCCGGGATAGTTCCGCGGGGCCGCGTCAACGGCTCGCAAGGGCGCTAGAGAGGTCTCCATGTTCGGCCGCGATGATGATTCCTCCAGCAAGCCAAAGCGCCCGGACGCGGCTCCCTCGTCGCGCTTCGGTCGCCTCGCGCGCCTTGGTGCCCTCGCTCCGAAAGCGTTTCCCTTCGCAGCGGAGGCCATTCGAAAGGCGATGGGCGGAGAGCGCACCGAGGACGAAGAGTTTGCCGCGCACGCGAAGCTCCTCCTCGAGGTGAAGAAGACCGCCGACGCGATGCTG
Organism: uncultured delta proteobacterium; assembly: GCA_903870415.1. Lineage (GTDB taxonomy): Bacteria > Myxococcota_A > Polyangia > Polyangiales > Polyangiaceae > CAIQDA01. Next base: position 490 of record CAIQDA010000165.1, on the reverse strand, counting down.
GCGACGCTCGGCGAGATGAAGGGCCTGCCGCTCAAGTTCGGGCAGATGGCCTCGTACATCGATGGGCTCGCTCCTCCGGGGTACGAGGAGAAGTTTCATTCGGTCTTGTCGAAACTTCAGCAAAAAGCCCCGCCGTTGAGTGTCGAGGCCGCACGGCAAGCGGTCATCCGCGAGCTCGGAGCGTCGCCGGAGGAGCTCTTCGAAAGTTTCGAACTTGAGCCCTTTGCAGCGGCGAGCATTGGACAGGTGCATCGTGCACGCACCCGAACCGGGGACGATGTCGCGGTGAAGGTTCAGTACCCGGGCATCGACAAAGCGGTCGAAAACGACCTGAAGAGCGTGGGCCTCATCGAGCAGATGATCGCGCCGATTGGCCGCAAGTACCACACGAAGGAAACGCTCGACGAGGTGCGGCGCGTGTTCCTCGCCGAGCTCGACTACGGCCAAGAGGCGGAGCATGCGGAGCTCTTTCGCGCGATGCACGAGGGCG
>CAIQDA010000164.1 GCA_903870415.1 uncultured delta proteobacterium | reverse complement strand
TCGACCTCGACAGCGACAACGACTGCGTCCTCGACAGGGTTGAAGCGGCCGCGAAGACCGAGCTCGACCCGACGCTGCCCCAAGGCTTCGTCGACAACAACTGCCCCGCATCGGCGCCCACCTGCGACACCGCGATCGGTGCGTGCGTGAGCCTGCCCCCCGGTGCTCATCCACGCGATACGGCGAACCTCCAAGGTGGCGGCGGCTTCAGCAGCTGCAGCGTCCGCAATGGCGTGCGCTCGGGCAATAACGTGACGTTCCTCGTCCTCGGCGGTCTCGTCGGCCTCGCGCTTCTGCGCCGCCGTCGCGCAGCCTGAGCGAGTCGTCTCGTCACTCACGGGCCATCGCCCGCTTGCTCGAAAGGGCGGCGGGGGGTGGCCCGTTCGTTATTGGTGCACCAAAAGGCGCGGGAAAGCCGGCTCGATCACAGGCGCTTGTCGAAGGCACCGAGCAGCGCGTCGGCGAGGGCTTGGCCCCAGGCGGTGTAGCCACCCCATGTATAATGCACATGATCGCGCTGCGCCCGAGGCGGGTCCTCGTGGCTCCACGCTTCCACGGTTCCAGGTCCTCCGATCGCCGCGAGCGTATCGAAGAATGCACAGCGCGCCTCGCGAGCCACGCGCCGCTGCACGTCCGACACCGCCAGAATACGGGTCATCGTTTCCCAATGGTCGCCCACGCGTTCGGCGCGGTCGGGCGGGCCCACAAGAAGGCAAGCGGCCTGCGGCTGTCCGCGACGCAGCTTGTCGAGCACGCGGGTCAGGCGCTCGGCGTAAAGCGCAAGATCACCGTCGTCACCCGCCTCGTTCGTTCCGAACGCGAGCACGAGCAGCGAAGGTTTCCTGCGCGCGACCGCTTGAAGCAGGTGCAACTCATCGATGCGTTCGAGGTTCTCGGCCCGGGATCCGTTGAGCCCAAGCGCGTCGAGGACCGCACCGGTTTCGCGGCGATGTCCGGAAATACCATATGCGCGGAAGGGCCGTCCGTCGTGGCTCTGGATCTTGAATTCAGCGGTTCCAGCCGGCACATGTACGACCCACGGAATAACCGTGGGCACCGCCATATGGAGATTCCGCGCACCGCCAAAGGACCCGTCCAGGAACAGGTCCACGGTGCCCGCCTCGGGCCCTCCGCCCAGTTGCATGGATACGGCGTCGACGTGTTCCTTGAACGTGGTGCTTACGAAGGCGCGCCGTCCGCGGCATTGAACGAACGCGCCGCCAAGACCGTAGGCGCCGTCCGGATCGGCGTCTTTGTCGAGGATGCTGCGGCCCTCGCATCCAGGTCCGTTCGCGAAGGTGACCTGCTTTTGACCATGGGATTTCCAGGGCTTTCCGAGGGTCACGAAACCTCGGCCGCCGGAACCGAAACGGCCCTGGAGTTCGCTGCGTACGACGCTTGTCCACCCGTCCGCCGCGGTGTGCGAGTCGCCCCAAACGGTGACGATCGCGTCGTGCTTCGCCGTGCCGGTCTTGAGCGCCTTGAGCTCCGCGAAAAAGGTCGCGAGGTGCTCGTCGCCGAAGAGCACGTCGGCGCTCGCGGGAGACACCGCAAGGACGGCCGCAACCGCGAAGGCGACGCAACGCCTCATGCGGGCTGGGGCGCGCGAGACTCGAGCCACTCGCCGGATTGAACGACCGGAAGCTGAAGTGCGCGCTCGCGATCGAGGTCGAGGTTGCCGACGTGGAGCGAGAGCGGGGTCTGAACCCACTTGTAGATCGACGCGCGAAAGAGCCGACCGAAGCGCGAAACCCAGGCGCGAAGCTGCGTTTCTGGAAACTCCGGAAACATGTCCACAAGCACGAGCTCAACCTCGTCGAGGTGCATTTTCTCGCCCGCGAACAGCGCGAAGCACGCGTCGAGTACGGGAAAAGGCATGAGGTCGCGTTCGTCTTCTTGGTCCTCGGCGAGCTCGGCCGAAGGTGGCTTTTCAAGCGTGCGCGCGATGGCTTCGGAGCCCGTCGTTTCGAGCAGGTAATCCAAGAGATAGTTGACGACTGTTTTCGGTACGTTCGCGATGATGGCGAGCGCGCCCTCCATGTCGCCGCCGATCGTCGTGTACCCGACGGCCTTCTCGCTCATGTTGCTCGTCTGGAGCATCAAGCCATGGGCGGAGTTCGCCCAGGACCACATGCGCTCGGCTCGAATGCGCGCCTGAACGTTTTGCTTCGTCGCGGCGTTCAGCGTTTCGCCTGGCTGAAGCATCTTCTCGACGGCCTGAAGTTCGCTCGCCACGGCGTCGTCGATGGGCAGCACCACGAACGGAACGCCGAGTTCGAGTGCGGTCGTTTCCGCCGCTCGCGCGGTTTCAGGCGATGAAAAACGCGACGGCATGAAGAACGCGCGCAAGAGCTCCTCGGTCTTGGTGAGCGCTTCTGTGGAGCCGAATCGACGCTCGATCCAGCGACGTGCAAGCCACAGAACGAGAAGCGAGTCGCGCCCGCCCGAGAGCGCAACGCCGATGGTTTTGAACGCGCGCGTCTTCTCGAAATAGCTGCCGATTCCCATGGCGAGCGCGTCGAGTAGCTCCTCGCAAAAGCGCGTGCGCGACGGCACGTGGTGCTCGGGTCCTGGCAGAAAGAAGTTCCGATGAGGCGGTCTCGGGTAGCGCGGCGCAATCGACGCAGGGCCCGGACCCTCGACGTCAACAACATGCACTTTGCACACATGCTCGCGCGCGAGAGCGGCGTCTTCGCGCCAGGTGCTGTTTTCCGATCGCATGCGGCGCGTGCGATCGAGGTCGATGTCGACGACGTGCACGCCCTCCTGAAAGCGGGCGAGGTCCGCCATGACGCGGCCATTTTGGCAGACAAAACCGCCGCCATCGAAGATGAGGCCGTCGTTGGCGCCGACGAGGTTTGCGTAAACGAGCGTGACCTGGTGGTCGAACGATCGCGTGGCGAGGAGCTCCCGACGCGTCTCGTGAATGCCCACGCGAAACGGCGATGCGGAAAGGTTCACGACGAGTTCGGCGCCGGCGAATGCACGTCGTCGTTGCGGGCCGTCCGGGGACCACACGTCCTCGCAGACCTCGAGCGCCACGAGCCCGAGGCGTGTGCGGAAGATCAAATCGCCAAAGGGCGTCGCCTGGCCGCCGATGACCACGGAGCCGAGAAGACCAGGAATTCCCCGGGAAAGAGTCCGCGCCTCGTAGAACACGTCGTAGGTCGGGAGCTTTTCCTTTGGTACGACGCCGACCACGCGACCGCGATACAGGAGCGCCGCCGCCGAATACGGTCGCTCCTCGAAGAGAACCGTGAGCCCTGCTGCGAGGAGCACGTCGAGGTCCGCGGTTTGCGCCGCCACCTGCACGAGAGCCTGCTCTTGCGCGCCCACGAAGCTTCGCCAGAGCACGAGGTCTTCCTGCGCGTAACCGCCCAATGTCTGTTCGGGAAAGGCGACGATTTGTGCGCCGAGGGCAGCCGCCTCACGGGCTGCGCGCACGACGGCGCCCGCGTTTGAGTGCACCGCACCGACGGTGGTGTCCACGTTGGCGAGCCCGAGGCGAACCAGCTGCATGGACCACGCGTAGCGCGAAGCTTATGAAAAGCACAACGGCGCGAGACCCGAAGGTCCCACGCCGAGATTGCGCGAGTGGGGTTCGAAACCTGCCTCAGAACGGAATGTCGTCGTCGCTGCCGAAGTCGTCGCCGCCGCCACCGAAGTCCTCTGGAGCGTTCGGTTCGAAGGCCGGCGCTTGCCGCTGCTGGCCCTGCGAGGGACGACTGCTGCCAGCTCCACCACCGCCGCCGTAGCTCCCGCCGCTTCGGCTGCCTCCGCCACCGCCACCGCCGCCGTAGCCGCCACCGGAACCGCCGCCGCCACCTTCGCCGCCACCCTCACCGCCGCCGCCGCGTCGGCCCGTGAGGATGATGTTCGTGGCGTTCACGACGGTCTGGTAACGTTTTTCGCCGTTCTTCTCGTAGCTGTCCGTACGCAGCGAGCCCTCGACGAACACGGTGGTGCCCTTCGTGAGGAACTTGGCGAGAGCCTCGGCGCGCTTGCCCCAAAGCGTGACCGAGTGCCATTCGGTGCGCTCCTGGCGTTGGCCGCCCTTGTCGAGGTAGCTCTCGGTGGTCGCAATGCGCAGCTTGAGCAGTGCCTGGCCGCCCTGCGTGAGCCGAAGCTCCGGGTCTTGGCCGAGATTGCCGAGCAGCATCACCTTGTTGAGTCCGTCCGCCATGGTTCCTCCTCGAAAGTCGTTGAACGCCCGGGGAGATACCCGGCCTTCCTGGCGAGGGAAACCCCGAACGTGACCCCATCGGCAGGCTCGACCGAATAAAGCGGATGCACCTGGCGTCTGAGTCCCCTAAGCAGCACGCGATCGCCTGACCGTTATGACCCGCACCCATACGCCCATCGCCATCCTCGGCGCCGGCCTGACCGGTATGTCCGCCGCCTACCACCTCAAGCAAGAGGGGCAGCCGTTCCGCATTTTCGAGCGAAACCCGGGCGCTGGAGGCCACGCAACGACCTTCGTCGACGACGGGTACCGTTTCGACAAAACGGGGCACTTGCTCCACCTGCGTGACGCCGCCATGCGCGAGCTCGTCATGCGGTGGATTGGCAACGACTGGGTCGAGGTGAACCGCCGCTCGCGCGTGTGGCTTCACGGCACGTACACGCGCTACCCGTTCCAGGCGAACACGTTCGGGCTCCCGCCGCAGGTCGCCTACGAGTGCCTCCTCGGGTTCATCCAGGCGAGCACCACGCAGCACGCGGAAGCTCCGAAAAACTTCGAGGAATACTGCCTCCAGAAGTTCGGCGAGGGCATCTCGCGGCACTTCATGATCCCGTACAACTGCCGCCTTTGGGGCGTGCACCCGTCGGAGATCACCGCGGATTGGTGCCAGCGCTTCGTGCCGCTCCCCAAGCTCGAGGACGTGGTCGCCGGGGCGGTCGGCTTGAACGATCGCGAACTCGGGTACAATACAAGCTTCGTGTATCCGCGCCTCGGCATCGGCGAGCTGCCCAAGGGCATGGCGCTCGACCTTCCCGAGATCGAATACAACAAGGCGCCAAAGCGCATCGACCACGCGAAGAAGGAACTTCACTTCGAAGACGAGGTCGTGACCTACGACGCGCTCATCACGACGGCGCCGCTGAAGCCCTTCGTGACAAATCTTGAGGGCGTGCCGGACGACGTGCGAGCGGCCGCCGAAAAGCTGCGATGCAACCCGCTCTGGTACATCGACCTCGCCATCAAAGTGCCCTCGAAGACGGACCATCACTGGGTCTACGTTCCCGAGGAAAAATACCCGTTTTACCGTCTCGGTTGCTACTCGCACTTCAGCGCGGCCATGGCCCCGGCGAACGGCGCGTGCTTCTACATCGAGCTTGCCGATCGCAACGAGCCCGACATGAGCGTGGTGCTCCCCAAGGTCGTCGAGGGCATGATCGAGATGGGCATCCTCTCGTCGCCGGACGACGTGGCTTTCGCGAAGGCGCGATGCATCGACTACGCCTACGTGATCTTCGACCACGCGTACTTTCCATCGCTCGAGGTCGTGAAGCCATTCCTGCAGAATGCAGGCATCGTGGCCGCCGGCCGCTACGGTGACTGGAATTACTCGTCGATGGAAGACGCGCTCTTGTTCGGTCGCGACGCCGCCAAAAAGGCCCGCGCCCTCATCGTTTGAACTTTCGAAAGGTCCCTGCAGTCATGGCTTCCGCCGATCCCCGCATCTCGATCGTGATCCCCATCTACAACGAAGAGGCCATCCTTCAGGCGGCCGTCATCGACCTGCGCGATCGCCTCTCGGAGACAGGCTGGAACTACGAGATCATCCTCGCCGAAAACGGCTCGAAGGATAAGACGGTCGAAATCGCCGAGAGGCTTGCGGAGCGCTTTCTGAATGACCCAAAGGGCGTTGTGCGAAGCATGAGTCTCGGTGAGCCGAACTATGGCCGCGCGCTGCGCCAGGGCATCTTGCTTGCCCGCGGCGAGTTCGTGATCTGCGAAGAGATCGACCTGTGCGACGTGGACTTCCACAAGCGTGCGGTTGCCATTCTCGAGACGCACGAGGCGGACCTCGTCATCGGGTCGAAGCTCGCGGTGGGTGCCGAAGACGATCGCCCCGTCATCCGCCACATGGCCAGCTTGGCGTACTCGGGCATGCTCAAGGTGCTCCTCGGGTTCCGCGGCACCGACACGCACGGCCTCAAGGCCTTCCGCCGCGACGCGCTCATCGACACGGTGCGCGCCTGCATCATCGACAAAGACGTGTTCGCGAGCGAGTTCGTCATCCGAGCCGATCGCGCGCGAATTTCCACAAAAGAGATTCCCGTTCGCGTCGTCGAAAAGCGTCCGCCAAGCATCAATCTTTTCAAGCGCGTCCCGAACGTTCTAAAGAGCGTCGCGAAGCTCACCTACGCGATCCGCATCGCCGGCTGAGTACGAGAGGTCCCCATGAGCCAGCCCACCGAGTTCAAGCGCATCATCACCCCGCAAGAGGCGTTCTGGACGGCCCCGAAGCTCGTCGGCCTCGTGGTCGTCACGCTCGGCATCGCGTTCACCATCCTGAAGACGCTCGCCGGTCGCATGGGGTACTGACCGTCGCGTGGGTCACGGCGGTCGAATGTGATCGCCGGCCCATCGACGACCTATGCAGTCTGCACGCGTGTGCGCGCCACCGAAGGACTCGTCTTCCGGTGGCGTTTTTGCGTTCGATCGCGTTCGATCGCGATCGACAGCCCGCGGGCCTTCGCCGAAATCGACGCTTCATCCGACGTTCGTCGACGCATGCGGCATCGATCGCGCGTGCAACGGTTTCGCCGCCGCGCGCGGTCGCTACCTTTGCGGGCAGGGGGCAAACGAATGACCGAACGCCATATGCTCGGAGACTTGACGCTCGCCGTGACGATGGAACCGCGAGGCATCGTGGTGGAGTGGCTGGGAAAGAGCACGTCCATCGATCCGGAGGCGCTCTTGTCGCCGTACCTTGGGGCCGCCGCGGTGAGGGCGATGTCGCTGCGCATGCTGCTCATCCACGACTTCACGAAACTTCAGTTCTTCAACTCAAGCACCCTCTCGACGCTCATCCGCCATCTGCGTGATCTCGAAACCCGCGAGGTTCAGGTTCACGTGAGGTATGCACGGACCCAGCGCTGGCAACGCACGTTTTTCGACGCGCTCGGTGTGTCGCGCGAGAGTTCCCCTCGCATGCGCATTGAGGCTGTCAACGCGTGAGCGACCGCACCAGGTCCGCGTGCTGCGGGAATGCCGCGATCAACTCATCGCGCGAAGGCATCGCAAAATCGTCGAAGCGAAAGCCCGGCGAAACCGTGCATCCTACAAGCACTGCGCGGTCGCCCATTGGCCTCGCGGCTTGCCACACGCCACGCGGAACCACCGCTTGCGGAACCTCGCCGAGAGCGAGCCTGTCCCCGAGCACAATCACCTGGAGGTGGCCCTCGGGCGAGATGAGCGTCAGCTCGAGGGGGCCGCCAGCATAGTGGTGCCAAACCTCGTCGGCGGCGACCACGTGAAGAGCGGAAAACGTGCCAGAAGGCAGAAGAAAATAGATGGCCGTGCTCGCTTCGCGGCTCGCTCCATCGGCGCGCGTGACCGTGTCGTTCGAGCGAAACGTCTCCGCGTAAAAGCCGCCTTCGGGGTGCGGGATCAACGCGAGGCGCGCAATGAGTTCGACCACGTCGTCCGGGAGGGCTGCGTCAGAAGCCATCGGTTCCATCCGTTGCGTCCATCGCGTCCATCGCGTCCGTTGCGTCGCGCACGTCGGCATCGATATCCGTCGTTCCGGAATCGCTCGCGGCGTCCATCGTGGCACCGGCGCCGCCGTCCAAGGGAGTGGAGGCTTCGTGCGGGACGGCCGCATCGATGGCGTCGCTGATTTCCGCGTCCGAAAGGCGTGAGCGGTCAAACTCGACGGCAAGCTGACAGGCGCCAAGCGCGACCGGGACCATGCACGCGCAAGCCCAAGCGAGTGGTGCGCGCATCAGAAACGCCCGCCCGCAGAAAGCCCCGCAGCCGCCGCGTTCACAAAAGGTGTAAACTGCACAGATGCTGTCTTCGGCGTGTCGTCACCCGTGAGGAGTGCAAGGCCCGCAGCTCCCAGCAAAACGCCTGCACCGAACGCGAGGTCCGCATGGAAACCCGCTCGCTCTCCGCGGTCGGCCTCGGAAGAACTCGGTCGCGATCGAAACTGTGCGTGGGCGTCGAGCGCCTCGCTGCCGAAGTAGGCGCCTGCTGCGAAAAACCCAAGCGCGAGACCCGACACGACAAGGGCCCCCGTGTGCGACGCGGCCCAGGACGTTTGCGGCGTTTGCGCGGCCTCCTGCGCGGGGGGCGGGAGTGTCACCGGCTCCGGGCGTCCAAGATCGAGCACCGGTGGCGGCGGCGGTTTGTCTTCCGGCTCCATGTCGACGGCGGGCGACGAGGTTTCCCCGAAGCGCACCTCCACGTGGACGTCCTGAGGCACGTAGCCCTCCGCGGTGAGCTGAAAGAGGTGCACGCCCGGCGACAAGTCGAGTTCCACAGGAAAACCGTCGAACGAACTCTCACCGTCGACGACGATGCGTGTCGACGCGGGCGACCCGCGCAGCACCACGTGTCCGGGGGTTTGCTTGAGCTGCGCGATGCGGGCCTTGGCCTCGTCCGCGTTCTTCGTGGCGCTTGCTGGGCACACCCGCAGAAAGGCCTCCCAAGCCTCCGCCGCCGCCCGAACTTGCCCGAGCGTGTCGCGCAACAGAGCCACTTGGCGCAAGGTGTCCGCGGCGGGGAGTGTCTGTGCAGACTGCACGAAAGCATCGAGCGCCGCCGGGACGTCACCGCGTGCGAGTTTCGCTTCGCCGTCTTGGTAGAGGCGTCTCGCCTTCGCGCGATCGGCCACGGAGGTGGTCGCCGCGGGGCCCGCATGCGCGTTCAGCTCAAACGAGGCGAGCGACAAAACCCCAGCAAAAACGCAAGCGCGCAGCACTCGAGTCGACCGCCGACTACGCATGGGGCGAGGCTTCGACGAGCTCGACGAGCAAGCCGCCAAAAGCCTTTGGGTGCACGAAGGCGACCTTGTGTCCGCGAGCTCCGATGCGTGGCGTCTTGTCGATGAGCGGCAGGCCCTTCGCCGCGAGATCCGCGAGGGCGGCTTCGATGTTTTCGACCTCGAGGGCAATGTGGTGCAAGCCCGGTCCGCGCTTGTCGAGAAAGCGCTGGAGGCTCTCGTTGCCGGCGGGCGAGATGAGCTCGATGTTTCCGTCTGCGATGGGGAGCAGGCACGCTTCGGTCTGCTGCGCGGCAACGACCTCGCGGGCGCCGGGCAAGATGCCGAGGGCAGCGAAGCTCGCGAGAGCCGCGTCGATGTCGGGAACGAGATACGCCACGTGGTCGATGCGCTTGACGCTGCTCATGCATGTCCTCCGAGGATGAGCGAAACCGCTGAACGGTCAGCCGATGGTGACGCCGTAGCCGCCAGCTTCGAGCGCGTCCTTGACCTCTTGCGCGTGGTCGAAGCCGCGGGTCTCAAGCACGATTTCAACGTCGGTCTCGTTGAGGGCCGCGTCGCTGAAGGTGCGCTCGTGGTTGATCTGCACGATGTTTGAACGAGCCGCTGCTACAAGGTTTGCGACGCGTGCGAGCGAGCCCGCGACGTCGGGGATTTTCAGGCGCATCTTCACCATGCGACCGGACTTCACGAGGCCGCGCTCGATGACGCGGCTCATGAGGCGCATGTCGATGTTGCCGCCGCACACGATAACGGCGACGCGCTTGCCTTCGACGGGCAGGCGCCGGTGAAGGAGCGCCGCGAGGGGAGCGGCTCCAGCGCCTTCGGCCACGGTCTTCTCGCGTTCGAGAAGTGCGAGCATCGCCTCGGCGATCTCTTCTTCGTCGACGAGGGCAATGTCATCGACGTACTTGCGAACGACGTCGAAGGTTTTGTCGCCGACTCGTCGCACGGCGATGCCTTCGGCGAGCGTACGCGCCGGGGGAAGCGTCACCGGGCCACCTGCCTCGATGGCCCTCTTCATGCTCGCGTGCGACGCGACCTGGACGCCGTAGACCTTGATCTTTGGGTTCGTCTCTTTGACCGCCACGGCCACGCCTGCCGCGAGTCCGCCGCCGCCAATGGCGACGATGATCGCGTCGAGGTATGGGTTCTGCTCAAGCAGCTCAAGGCCGATGGTGCCTTGGCCCGCCATGACTTGGTCGTCGTTGAAGGCGTGCACGAAGACGCGGTTTTCGGCGACCTCGATGCGCTTGGCTTCTTCGTAGGCCTCGTCGTAGCTCGCGCCGTGCAGCACGATCTTGCCGCCGAATCGCTGGGTCGGGTTGACCTTGTTGATCGGCGTGGCCTCGGGCATCACGATGGTCGCGCTCATGCCGAGGCGGGTCGCGTGGTAGGCGACGCCTTGCGCGTGATTGCCGGCGGAGGCGCAAATGACACCGCGTGCGCGTTCCGACGCGTCGAGAGTCATGAGTTTGTTGCAGGCTCCACGCTCTTTGAACGAGCCGGTCATCTGCAAATTTTCGAGCTTCAACCAGCATTTTGTGCCGGTTTCCTTGCTCAACATGTCGCTGTACGCACAAGGGGAGAGGAAAACGCTCTGGCCGATGCGTGCCCGTGCTCTTTCCACGTCCTCGAAGCGAATCACGCGAGCTACTTTGCACACGGTTGGCTGTTCGTCGCCCCATTTCGAAACCATGAGTTCCCCCATCGCCCCCCGTCCAGCGCTCCTCCTGGTTCTTGCGATCGCCCTAAGTCCTCGTTCGGCGTCCGCCGAAAGCGCGTTGCCAAGTGCCGAGGTGGACCGTGCCGATGTGGGCGTTCGTGAGGGCGTCGCGTGGGCAGAGCGTTTGCGCAGCGCCAATCGTCCGGACCTCGCCAAGCTCGTGGACGACTTGGTCACCGCGCGTCGTGCGGGCGTCGATGCGCTTCGCAAGGCGGTCGATTCGGAGCGCGATGCGGCGACGGCGGAGGAGGCTCACGCCGAGGCGCTGAAGGGTCTCGACCGCACGTCTTCAGCGCGTGAGGAGCGTCGCCAGCGTCTCGCACGCTTGGCCGATCAGCTCGCGCAAGCGGAGAAAGAATTGGAAGCGCCGGTGGTGGTGTCGATGCCGCGAAAAGGCGGTCGAGCGTTGGCCGCGACTTCGGCTGCGGTGGACGCGCCGCAATCACGAAAACGGTCGCCTGCGGACGCGAAGGGATCGAAGCCATGAACCGTCTTCCTGTGGTGCGCGCGGCCGGCCTTGCGGCATCGTTGGTCGTTGCGCTTGGCGTGGCCGCATGTGCACCCGTCGCGCGCGTCCGCTCTCCGCTCTTCGCGCAAGTCGACGCCGAGCGCGCAAATCCGCTTCTTGAGGCGTTGCGTGCCGCGCCCGAGGTTGTCGAAGCCGATGCGCTGCGTGTCGAAGCGCTGCGTCGTGACGATGCGGGCGACGGCGTGGCGCCACAGATTCTTCTCGAAACCGCGCGGGCAAAATGGTCGCTCGCGCTCGCGAAAGAGCGTGAGCGCGAAGCGGGAGCAAGAGCTTCGCTCGCGCGTGACAGCGCCGCTGTGGCGACGACCCAACGTGCGTCCGTCGGGCAGTCCGAAGCGGCCGAGAGTCGCGCCATCGACGAAGCGGTTGCGAAGGTTGCCGCCGCGCGATCGAAGGCCCGCGGCACGAACCTCGAGCCGGTGGTTGGCGCACGCGACAAAGCGCGTCGCCTTTCCGCAGAAGCCACGATTCTCGACGCGGCTGAAGCGTGTGCGTTTGCGCGCGTCGTCGGCGTCAAAGGCCCCGCGGTCGACCGAGCGTCGGCCCTCGTGCGCACGGCCGAGAAGCGCGCCGGGAGCGGGACCTCCATGCTCGAAGCCGCGGTGGCCGCGCGAAACGCCTGCCTTTCGCTCCACGCTCCAGACACGGCACGCCAAGCAGAACGTCGCGTCGTAGCCCTCGACAAAGGCATCGACGCGGCCGCCGCGATGGGGCTCGAACCTGCGCGCGACAGCATCGGACTCACGTTCGTTCTCGACGGCAGCACCGCGGAGCTCGACGCCCTCGCCTCGTTCGTCAGGGCCTACGGCGGCGTCACGCTCGTGGTCGATCGCCGAAGCGATCCGGGTCTTTCGATCGACGTGCAGAGTACAACCATTGCCAAGGCCTTGGGTCACGCGGACGGTGTCGTCCAGCTGGCTCCGCGCATGGCGCTGTCGGAAGATTCACGGCGCCGCATCGTTGTACGGGTGGCCCCCGCGTGGCCAGCCGAAGAAGGGGGGCTCTCCCCCGTGACCGCGGAACCGTGATAGCGGGCCGCCCATGAGCGAGCTGCCGCGCCTCTTGAGCGCCGATGCGATCTTCCTCGGCGAGGGTCCCGTGGTGCCGGACGGTGCGGTGCTCGTCGACGCTTCCGGAACGGTCCTCGACGCGGGGCCTCTGTCCGCATTGAGCGCGAGGCACGCGGGTGCGGTGGCGACGGCGTACCGGGGGCTCCTGATGCCCGGTCTCGTGAACGCGCACACGCATTTGGAGCTCTCCGCTCTGCGCGGGCGCACAACGTCGGGACGCGGTTTCGTGCCGTGGGTCGACGGGATGCTCGCGGCGCGTCTTGAGGTCGACGAGGTCGACGAAGCGGACGGCATCGCGCGCGGTATCGCCGAATTGCTCGCGTCGGGAACGGTGGCGGTCGGCGAGGTGACCAACACGCTCGCCGCTGTTTCGTCACTCCGACGAGCGAAGATTGTAGGATGCATCTTTCACGAAGTCTTCGGCCTCGACGGTGCGAAGACGGTGGAGCGCGTGCGAGGGCTCGCGCGTGAGGCGGACGCACTTGGTCTGCTCACCGACACCGCCCTTCGCTGGGCACCGTCGCCGCACACGCTTCACACGACCCACCCGGAGGCAGTCGAGGCCATGGCGAGGCTCGCGCGCGATCGCGGTTCGCGCTTCACGGTGCACCTCGCGGAACACCCGGCGGAGCGATGGGCCCTGCAGGCGGGAACCGGCCCCATGGTCGAGTGGCTCGAAAAACGTACGCGTACGCCGCGCGAGGCATTTCGCTGGCATGCGGAGGGTCCGATTGGCGTGGCGAAGAAGCTCGGCGTGCTCGCCCCCGACGTGCTCGCGGTGCATCTGACGGACGCGCAGCCGCACGAGCTCGAGGTCGTGGCGGAAAGCGGCGTGCGCGTCGTGCTTTGCCCGCGTTCGAACCTCTTCATCGAGACGCGCTTGCCGCCGCTCCTTGCGATGCTCCGCGCCGGAATCACCCCCGCGCTTGGGACCGACTCGCTCGCCTCGTGCCCGACCCTCGACGTGCTCGCGGAAGCGAAGGCGCTCCACGAACGATTTCCCGATGTGCCGCCGGAGGCCTTGCTCGCGATGGCCACGCGCCACGGCGCAGAAGCCCTCGGTTTCGACGCGCTCGGATCGTTCGCACGAGGAAAAGCGCCAGGCATTTTGCTGATCGAAGGAGCGCCGCCCAAGGGCCTCGACGCGGCGCGATTCGCTCTGCGCCAACCGATGGCTGCGCGCCGTCTGCTTGTGCCCGCCTCGGTCGCGGGGCCACGATGACCATGCCCTCGAAGCTCAAAGACTACGCGAGTCTCGTCGCCTTCTCGCACACGGTGTTCGCCATGCCGTTTGCCGCCACCGCGGTGGTGCTCGCGCACGCGGAGCCCGTCCACGTGCCCCTCTCGCTCAAGCGCGTTGTTGCGCTCATCGTATGCATGGTGACCGCGCGTTCGGCCGCCATGGCATTCAACCGCTACATCGATCGCGACATCGACGCCGACAACCCGCGCACAGCGTCGCGCGACATCCCGGCGGGCCGCGTTTCTCCACGCGAAGCCCTCGCGTTGACCATCGGAGCGAGCGTGCTTTTTGTGGGCGCTGCGGCAACGTTGGGCGCTTTGCCTGCGCTGCTTGCGCTGCCCGTGCTCGGGGTCTTGCTGGGGTACTCGCTGGCCAAGCGCTTCACGTGGGCTGCGCACGCGTGGCTCGGGGTCGCCCTTGCCCTCGCGCCCGGTGGCGCATGGGTCGCCATGGGGGCCGCACCCAACGCCGGCATCCTCAGCCTCATGGTGGCCGTCGTCAGCTGGCTCTTCGGCTTCGACGTGCTCTATTCGCTCCAAGACGAGCACTTCGATCGCGCGCGCGGCCTTCACTCGGTGCCCGCGCGTTTCGGCACGAAGGGCGCTCTTTGGCTCTCGGGTCTCGCGCACGTGGTGACGGTGCTCGCGTTCGTAACGACAGGAGTTTTCCTGCATCGCGGCGCACTCTTCTTCGTTGCAGCGTTCGCGGCGGCGCTCATGCTCGCGTGGGAACACTGGATCGTCGGCGCGGGCGATCTCACGCGCATCGACAAGGCGTTCTTCGACATCAACGCGTGGATCGCCGTCGGCTTCTTTGCGCTCGTTCTCGCGGACGAACTCGTGCGGCGCGCGAGCGTGTGAGCTTGCCGAAGCGCGCCTCGCCGGCGTTAGCGTCGAGGTCCAAGGCGTGCACGGAGGGCGTCACGAAGAGACATGTAGTCTGCACGTGACCACTCGCCCGTGAGCGCAAGAAACGCGAGCGCTGCGACGCCGGCGACGGGCGCCACGATGAGGGCCGTCAGCCTCGAACCTTCGGCAAAACTTGGGAGCTGCATCGCGAGCGCGGCGAGGGCAAACGACCTTAAAAAGCTGGGAAACGGAAGCGCGCGCGGGACCGCGTGAAGGAGCAACGCGAGCGCCGCGAGAGCTTGCACACCGAACCCCGCTCCAAGCCAAAGCGCCACCCCTCGAAGCGCCTCGTTTCCGGGGCCAACGCCGAGCACGCCCGTGAGGATGACCGCGAGCCCAAGGAGCCCGGCGATGGTGGCGCGCCGCGTGTGACCCAGTGCCACGAGCACCGTCGACGCGAGGGCCCCTGCAACAAGGAGTGCCTGCGCCGCCGCGAGGGGACGCAAAACAGAGAGGCCCACCCGCGCGATCTCCACGCCGAACGTCAGGCGCAAAAGCGGACCCGGAACCGCAAGCACCACCGCCACGAGCACCGCGGCGAGGAGCGTGCCGAGGCGAAGTCCACGGCGCACAAGGGCCTGTAAATCGTCTGAGGTTCCGTCGCTCTGCACCTTCGCGACGAGCGGGAAGAGCGTCAACGAAACGCTCGCCACGAGCTGGTAGGGCAGGAGCGAAAAGAGCTGGCACGCGCGGTAGGCACCGATGGCGCGGTCGGCCTCTCCCGCGTCAACGGCACGAAGGGCAAACACGCGGCCGAGGAGCACCACGTCGATTTGCAGCAGCAGGTTCGTCACGAGTTGCGCGCCCGCGAGCGCGGCGAACGTGCGCAAGAGGTCGGTGGCCCCACGAGCGGGCTCCGCGGCAATGCCTTTGGGCTTCACAAGGGCGGCAGCAATGACCACCATCGTCGCGCCGGACACGACGGTTCCCGCAACGGCACCAAGGGGTCCGGACCCGAGAAAAGCCGCTCCAAGGAGCCCGCCACCGACCAGGGCGATGGTTCGAAGCGTGGCTGCGGTCACGTCGAGACCCGCTTGCGCAGCGAACGCTTGGCGACCGTTCAAGACGCCCACGAGCGACGCATAGCCGACGTATAGACCGCATAAGACGGCGCCTAGTCGGAGAGGAAGAACGATTCCGGGCGCATGCTGAAACGAGGCGAGGGCGGGCGCGAGCGCGATGAGCGTCGCGACGACGGCGAGGGCAATGGCGAACGAGACCTTCAGCACGGTGCCGAGACTTGCGGTCCCCGAGGCTGTCGCTTTGGCTGCAGTCTGCATCGAGGCACCGACGGCCACGTTGTTCACAACGTTCAGCGGCGCCATGATTCGCGAGAGAACGCCGTAGCCCCCTAGACCGAGCGCGTTCGGCAAGAGCACTTGCTGCACGAGGCCCGCTCCGAGGAAGAACACCTTCGCCGCGAACAGGCGCGTGCTTCCGCGCTGAAGCGCTCCGTCTTGCGCGGCGTTCGACGTGGTCATGATCGCCTTCGCCCCTGAGCGCAGAGCGCGGTTCTGCGCAAGCGTGTCACGGCGAGACGTCGGGCTCGGGTACCGATGCGGCGCATAGCTCGGCGGTGCGGCGTTCGATGCGCCGGAAGCGCTTGAGCACTTCGCCGAAGGTGAACGAATCTTCGATGCCTTGCATGTCGAGCCACACGGCGAAGAAGTGAAAAACCTCGTTCGGGCCCCGCGGAATCATCACCTCGACGTCGTACTGCTGCGAGAGCCGGTAGCCGCCGGTTGCGGGAAACTTCGTGAAGCCGCGCGCGAGGAAGATCGGGTCCGAACGCTCGCCGCCGATGCCTCCGCCCCACACGGTGCGGCCGTTGCCGAAAAGCGTGGTCGTGTAACCGCCGTAGAGCGGCACGTCGACGCTGTACACCGACGTCCACGAGGCGGCGCCCTCCGTCGACGAGAGCGCGGCGGTCAGGTCGGACGTGTACGTGCGCGTGTAGCCCGTGAAGAGGTCCGGGTAGAGTGCAAGTTGATTTCGCGCCGCGAGAATGGCGCGCGCTTTCGCAAACGAACATGGAATGGACGACGCAACGATGATGCCGCGCGTACTCGTCGAGTCCGCAATGGGCCCGAGTCCGAGCGCCGCGAAGTCACTCGCGGACAGAGCTCCACCGGGGGCCTCGCTGCTCATGGGCAAGTCGCCGTCGGCCTCGAGCGCACGCAGCTGCTTGTCGACGGTGAACGAAATGAGCGACAGCTCGTCGGGCGCAGCCTTCTCAAAGCCACGAAAATAGCGTCGCGCCGCATCGTCGAGGTCTTGCGGTGCCTCCGGGAGTTCGCAGGCCGTGAGCAGAGCGATACCCAGCGAAAGTGCGCATCGACGCACCGTTTGCGTGTGCCATTTGTCCTTCGCGCCGGTTGCGCGCGGCAGGTTCCGGCGGCATTCTACCTCCGCTCGTTCAGCCGCACCCACGACATTCTCCATGGCGTATTCACCTGACTGTTTGACCCGCCGCATCGTCGCCATCTTGGCCGCGATGCTCGTCGTTCTCACGGCCAGCAGCAAGGGCCTCGCGTCGGTTCCCATTCCGAGCGTCGGAGCTCCCTTCGTCGATGCAGCCGGAAGCCTGACGATGTTCGTGGATGAAAGCGGATCCCTCGGCATCGAAGACGCGATCGCCAATCGCGACCGTTTCAAAGCGTCGCCGACCCGAACGCCCAATCTCGGGGTGACCACGCACGCGCTTTGGGTTCGCCTCGTGCTCGAGGGCAGCGCGGCACCGTTCATTGCCGAGGTTCCGTATCCCCAATTTGACGAGGTCACGCTCGTTGTGGCGCATCCGGACGGAACCTTCCGCGCGATGCGTACGGGGGACGGTCGCCCGTTTGCGGAGCGCGATCAGCCGGAGCCGAACTTCGTCTTCGAGGTGTCCGAGCCCGCGACAGAGCTCTACCTGCGCGTGGCCAGCTCAGGCAACGTGGCCGCTCCGCTGCGCCTCTGGGAGCCGCGGGCGTACCAGCATCACGCGGTCGGCGACCGGCTCGCCGTGGGCGTCTACCTCGGCATCATCGCGGCGATGGCGGCGTACAACCTCTTTTTGCTCTTCCTCCTGAGCGACAAGGTTTACGCGTATTACGTTGTATTCCTCGTCGCCTTCGCGACCTTCGAACTCGGCATGAACGGGCTCGGCTACCAGTACTTCTGGAGCGAGAGCCCCTGGGCGCAAGCGAAGGCGACGGGCCTCGGTATGTCGGCCCTTTCCTGGTCGCTGTGCCGCCTTTGCTCGACGGCGCTGGATGTTCCGCGGCACCTTCCGCGCGTGGCGAAGGCCATTCGCGCGATCGATTTGCTGCTCCTCGTGATCCTGTGCACGGCGTTCTTCGTGCCGTCGCGCCTCACGATCGCCGGAACGGTTTTCATCGGTCCGCTCGGCGGGCTCGCCGTCATCGTGGCGATGGTTCTGCGTTTGCGCCAAGGGTCCGAACCGGCGCGGTACATGCTCGCGGGAAATCTCGCGCTCATCGGGGGCCTCGTCGTCTTCGCGCTGAAGACGGCGGGCGCGCTCCCGGCCAATGCGTTCACGGTTCACGCCAAAGAGGTCGGCGTCGTTTCGCAAGTCGTGTTGCTGTCGCTCGCACTCGCCGCGCGCATCCGGTCGCTCCAGCTCGACGTGGCGCTCAACCAGCGCCTCGCCCTCGACGCGAGTCGCCGCACGAACGAAGAGCTCGCGCGTCTCGACAAGCTGAAGGACGACTTTCTCGCGAACACGTCCCACGAGCTGCGCACCCCGCTCAACGGCGTGCTCGGGCTCGCCGAAACGCTGGTCACCGGCGCGCTCGATGCGGGGACGAGGCGCACCGCGGACTTGCTTCTGACCTCGGGGCGACGTCTCTCGGCGATCGTGGACGACGTGCTTGCGTTCGCGACGCTTCGCAAAGAAGGCGCGACGTTGGCGCGGGAGCCCGTGGACGTCGCGGCGCTGCTCGAAGGCGTGCGCACGGCGTTTCAAGCGCAGGCGACCGAGAAAAAACTCGTGCTCGTGCTCGAGGCGAAGCTCGACGGCCGCGGATGTCTCGGGGAGGCGGCGAAGGTCGAGCAGGTGCTTCACCACCTCGTGGGCAACGCCGTCAAGTTCACCGAGTCGGGGACGATCACGCTGCGGGCCGACCACGCGAACGGTCGTGTGCAGGTCTCGGTGCAGGACACGGGTCCAGGCATCGAAGCCGCCGCATTGGGGAGCCTCTTCAGCGCGCTCGAACAAGCCGACGGCAGCGCGAAGCGTGAAACGGGAGGCCTCGGTCTTGGCCTTCCGCTCGCCAAGCGCATCGTGGATCTGCTCGGTGGCGAGCTTGCAGTGGCAACGGCGCCGGGCGAGGGAAGTACGTTTTCGTTTTCCGTCGAGGCCTGTGTGCTCCCCGCGCCAGAGGCTTACGAAAGCGTGCAAATACCCTCGCGAACGAACGCATTTGCGCCCGTTTCGCGAAGCCTTGCGCCGCCCCCGAGCATGGGGTCGACGCGCATCGAAATGCCCGCCATCCCGGCTCTCACGTATTCTTCGGGAAGTCGTGCGCCCCAGGCGATCGCGGGCTTTGCGGGTCGCGTCCTTGCGGTGGACGACGAGCCCATCAACTTGGCGGTGCTCGCGCGGCAGCTCGGGAACGAAGGCTTCGAGGTCGTGAAAGCGTCGAGCGGAGCGGAGGCTCTTGAGCGGGTCAAAGAGGGCGGCTTCGACATCGTGCTCCTCGACGTCATGATGCCTCGCATGTCGGGATACGAAGTTTGCCGCATCATCCGCGACGAGCTTGGTAACCACGAATTGCCCATCGTGCTTGTGACGGCCAAGACGCAGGAGCAAGACCTCGTCGACGGATTCGAGCGCGGCGCCAACGACTACATTCGCAAGCCTTTCACCAAGGGCGAGCTCATCGCGCGCGTCCATTCGCATGTGCGCGAGGCTCGTACGCGTCGGGCCGTTGGGCGCTTCGTTCCGCGCGAATTTCTTCGTCTCCTCGGGCGCAAGCAAGTGTCCGACGTGCAGCTCGGCGACCAAGTGGAGCGCGACATCAGCGTGCTCTTCAGCGACATCCGCGACTTCACGAAGCTCTGCGAGTCCCTCTCGCCGGACGACACGTTTCGCTTCATCAACCGTTGCCTTGAGCGTCTCGGTCCCGAGGTTCGCGCGCATGGTGGCTTCATCGACAAGTACATT
>CAIQDA010000163.1 GCA_903870415.1 uncultured delta proteobacterium | reverse complement strand
CGCCGATGGCGATGGCCGCAACGATGATCACCGTGGCGCCGCCACCCTTTTTATCGCCGCCCGAAGAAGGGCCGCCGCTTCCAGATCCTGCCTTGGAGTCGTTCATGGGGCGAAACGGTCGCACCCGGTTTCCCAGAGCGCAACCATTTCGTCTGCAATGACCCGCGCCGAACGCGCATTCGCGACAATCACACCCGCATCACCCAATGATGATTCTCGGCGAATCGCGAACCGCGAAACGCGCATGCAGAAGCCCCGCAACGACGGTAGCGCCTTTTTTTCCTGCGGGCGCCCCGATGGCTCATGGGACAATTGATCGCATTCCACCGCGCTACGACGCCGCAGCTCGCGATTTAACATCAGTCAGCCGCCGAGCCACGACGAGCGATGCACGGTCTTTTGCAGCCGACTCGCGCCCAGGTGGCACGGGCCCGCGCGCGTTCTCCTCGCGTGAACATCGATTCCGAGCGCGGATTGCTGCCACTGCCCGCACAACCATCGGCGACATTGACGGCATAGTTGCAGCGACCCCTATGCCGGTCGCGGCGTCGCCGAACTCATCCGCTCACGCCGACGAAAGTACATGAACCACGATGGCGGCCGGCACTCCGAGGCGCACCGGCGGGCCGCTCGTTCCGAGACCCGGGCTCACGTAGAGCAGGCTCTCTTCGCGCCGGTACAAACCCAGATGGAAGTCGTGCGCCAACATCGCCATGTTGAGCAGGCTCGGGAAAAACGGAAGTCCGACTTGCCCGCCGTGCGTATGGCCCGAGAGCGTGATCGGAATCCCCAGCGCCGACGCCGCTCGAAAAAGGTCCGGGTCGTGCGCGAGAAGCACCTGCGGGAGACTCACGGCGTTCGCGAGGAGTTCTTCGAGGTTCGCGCGGCCGGTCCACGAGTCGTCCACACCGCCGACCACGAGACGTTGGCCGTCGCGCTCGATGACGAACGATTCGTTGCGGAGTACACGCACCCCAGCGGCGCGCAGCAGGTCGGTGAGGCGCTCGCCATCGGCGAACCAATCGTGGTTTCCGAGCGCCACGACCACGCCGTCACGGGCCCGCATCGCGCCGATGACCTCGGCGATTCGCTCGAGCCACCGGTCGCCACTCGTGACGAGATCGCCCGTAACCACCACGAGATCCGCGTCGAGAGCGTTGGTCGCCGCGACCCATCTGTCCGCAAGCTTCGACGTCCACGTGCCGATGTGCAGGTCCGAGAGATGCGCGATGCGGTAGCCGTTGAATGCTTGCGGAATGCACGCATGTGAGATCGACGACGGCTCGAGACGAAAGCGCAACGCGAGGGCTGTACCAAGGAGCCCGATGCCGAGCAGTCCGCCGTGGACCCATGCGGCAAGCGGGGCGAAAAACGCCGCGCGCGGACTTCCCAACGCCGCAAAGACGACCGCCACGAGAGCGCCCGGTACGAGGAAAAACATTGATAGAAACGCTGCGCTCCAGTGCGCGAGGTAGACGCGCTCAATGACCTGCGCGCGAAACCAATGGCGAGGAGCGTCGAGAATGACGCCACGTCCGATCACGGGAAATACGGCGAGGCTCAGGCCCCACAACGCTCCCGCAATGGCCCACGACACACCGACCGGAATCGCGAGGGCGCACGCGATCGCCACTCGCCCGAGGACGAACTGCGTCGCGATAGCGCCCGTCACGTGGGTCCACACGCTCACCGCGAGGAGCCGCTGAATGATCGACGGTGTGCGCCGAGGCCCGTGGGAACGTCGTTCAGAACTTCGGCGCACGGGACGATGCATGAGGATCTTCAAGACCTTAGCGCATTCGACGAACGGCCGCGCGCGTGCCGGCGGAGAGCCGCGAAGCCATCACCCCTGGAGCATGGTCACAAGCTTCTGCTTGTTGGTCATCCCGACGTGCGTGCTGGCGACTTGGCCGTCCTTGAAGACGATGACCGTTGGAACACCACGGATGCCGAAGCGACGCGCGGTGGCGGGCGACTCGTCGATGTCGATCTTCGTGACCTTGAACGTGCCCACGGTCTCGTCCGCGACCTGGTCGACGATGGGCGCGAGCGCCTTGCATGGCTGGCACCAAACCGCGGAAAAATCCACGAGAACGGGAACCTTCGACTGGAGGACTTCCGTCTCGAAGTTGAGGTCGTTCACATCGAGGACGTTCTTGCTGCTGGCCATGTGTTTTCTCCGTGAGGCGCTGGCTACTAGCGCAAACGGCCGCGGATGCGAGCCATTGCGAAGTGGCATTTCGCGCCTCGGGGAACGCAAGCTCACCCGCTGAAGAGCCGCCTTACGCCACGTGTTGGCAAGGGCCTTCGCTCGCGCGCTTACGCCTCGTCGCCAGGGCCGGGAACCCACAGGATGAATCGGGCGCCGCCGAGGTCAGGGCTTGCGTCGACGCGCAACGTTCCGCGGTGATCGGCCACAATTTTCGCGCAGATCGCGAGGCCGAGGCCCGTGCCTTTGCCCGCGCCTTTCGTCGTGAACGTGGCTTCAAAAATGCGCGCGCGCACCGCTTCGGGAATCCCCGGACCGTTGTCTTCGACGACGAGCTCGGTCCCCACCACATCGTCGACGAGCGTGCCTCGACACGAGATGCGCAGCACGGGGTCGAATCGATCGCCCTGAGCCTCCGCATGATCGCGAAGCGCGTCGCCGGCGTTCGCGATGAGATTCATGAGCACCTGCCCAAGGTGGCTTCGGCGGCCCCAGCAATAAGGCGCGTCGTTGTAGCGCTCTTCGACGCGAACGCCGACGACGCGGTGATGGCAGATGACAAGGGTCTCGCTCGCAACTTCTTCGAGGCTCACCTCGGTGCTGTCGCTGTCGGACCGGGCCATATTTCGCATGGCGCCGCCAATCGCAAGCGCGCGATCGAGGCCCTTGCGCGTGAACTCGAAGGCCTCGTCCACGGTGCTCCAGCGCGAGAGGATGGAGTGACCAAACGCCTCTTCCGACGTCATGTGCTTTCGCGCCTCGTCGAGCACTTCGCCGAGGCCCTCCTGCGCCGCTGCGATGAAGTGAAGGGGGTTGCTCAAGTCATGGGCGATGCCTGCGACCATGGTGCCAATGGTCGCCATTTTCTCCGCGTGAACGAGACGCTCCTCCGCCTCGTGCAACGCCGCCTTGAGCTCCATGCGCTGCAGCTCGATGGCCTTCAAGTCGCTTCGAGCACGGTCGGCGCGGGACGACAAATCGGAGAGCGCGCCTTCGAGTCTGCGCCGTTCGTCAAGCTCGCTCGTGAGACGCACGCTCAGTTCGCCGATGTCGCGAGCCTGATCAAGAATGCGCAAGTGATGCTCAAGGCGCGCGATGAGTTCGCCCTTCAAGAAGGGTTTGACGATGTAGTCGCTCGCTCCGCGCTTGAAGCCTTCGACCAGGTCTTCTTCACGGTTTTTCGCCGTCAGCAGCAGCACGGGCAGGTCCTTCTCGTCGTAGGTCCCGCGCAAGCGATCGAGGACTTCGTAGCCGCTCATCTTCGGCATCATCACGTCGAGCAAGAGCACGTCGGGCTTGCCGAATTGCGCGATCATCGCGAGCGCTTCTTCGCCGTTTGAAGCCTCAAGAATTTCGTGCCCCGACTTGGCGAGCTGTTGCGCGAGGACCTCGCGATTCACAGGCTCGTCGTCGACCACGAGGATGCGATGCGACGTTCCGGTGCGAATCGACGAGATGACCGCCTGCTCGTAGCGCTCCGGCTCCACGGTGGACCTTGCGAGCGTGCTGATTCCCGAAGCGCTCGACGCGTCCGCGGCGCGACCCGAAAGCGGGAGCGTGAAGCGAAACACGGACCCCTCGCCAACCGTCGAGTCGACGCGCATCGTTCCGCCGTGCTTTTCGACAAGCGATTTCGCGACCGAGAGCCCGAGACCTGTGCCTCCGAATTCGCGCGCTGTGGAGCCGTCGCCCTGCTGAAACGCGAGGAAGATGGATTCGCGCACGGCCTCTGGAATTCCGACACCTGTATCATGCACGGAAATAACGAGGAAGCTTCCGGACGCCTCCGCATCGATCCACACGTCGCCCTTGCGGGTGAACTTGACCGCGTTGCCCACGAGGTTCGTGAGCACTTGTTGCAAACGCGAATCGTCGGCGAGAACGCACGGGGTCTCGGAGCTGATCTTGTTCGTCAGCAACACGGGCCGGCCCTGCGTCAGCGGCTGCACCATGGCGCACACGAGCTCCGCCGTCTCTCGAACCGAGACGCTCGAGAGCGTGAGTTCGATCTCCGAGGACTTCATCTTCGAGAAGTCGAGCAAGTCATTCACGAGACTCGCAAGACGTCGCCCGCTCTGCGCGATGAGGCCGAGGCTACGCGTTTGCGCAACCGTCGTGTCGCCGCCGCTTCCGTCCATGAGCGCCTCGGCGAGGCCAATGATTCCGTTGAGCGGCGTGCGGAGCTCATGCGAGGTGTTCGCGAGGAATTCGTCCTTGAGCGCGTTCGCCTTCGCGAGCTCTTGGTTGCTCGCGTCGAGTTCGCTGGCGAGCAACTCCGCGGCGCGGCGGGCGCTTGCGTTGCGCCGGGCCAAGATGAACGACTGCATGACGACCATCGCGATGACCGCTTCGCCCAAGATCCATGGGCCGACAACGAGGTCTCTCGCCTTCGCGAGGTCCCAGAGCGCGCCGAAGAAGAGCAGACCGAGACCCGCGGTAAACAGGACAACGTCTGTCGAACGCGCGCGGACGAGATCGCGACCGACGGCGTAGAAGCCGAGCAGGATGATGATGAGATCGAGGATCTGAAGCGACTTGAGCACCGGGCCGAAAACCAGGTGAAGCGGTGCCAGGAGCACCACCACGCTCATGAGCAACGCCACGCCGTAGCCCAGGCGGCGCGCGGGAGCGGCAATGCCGCCGGGGAGAAAGTGGTGGAAGACCGCCAAGAGCACGCCCGCCGCGAGCGACATCGAGAGGATCTCGAGGCGATAGGAAACCTCAACGGCGTGCGGCCCTGGAAAGAACCGATCGGGCCAACGGTCCATGGCCGCCAAGCGCAGCGCCACCACGAAACACATGAGCGCGAACCAGAGCGGGGCCTGCTCGGCGCGCCGCATCGCGAAAAGAATCAGGTGGTAAACCCCGAACAAACCGAAAAGCCCGACCTCGAGCGCCGCACGAATTCGGATGGCGACGAGCCGGTTTTCAATGTCCACGGCCCGGCCAATGTGGATGCTCTCGGGGCCAAACATCCGAGCCCCGTGCCAGTTGCTCACCCGGAGGATGCACGTGACGTCCTGACCTTGCGGGAGCACGAGAAGCTGGTCGTTTCGCAGAGCCACTTCGTCCGCGCGCGAGGTTCCCGTACGACCGATGCGGAGCCGAGCTGTAGACTTCGACGCATCGCGGCCGTCGCCCTCCACGCAGTCCACCTCAAGGGCCGCCAGGAAGCCTGCGGCTACGATCGCCACGGGAATTTCCGCCTCTTGGTGGATACGGAGCGCAAACGTCACCGTTCCTTGGCTCGGGAAGACGGTGCCGTCGCCGAAGGTCCCGTACATGCTCCCGTCGCCCAGCCGCATGGTGGTCGGTGCATGTTGCAAGCGTTCGTCGCCCGGTCGAAGCAGCGTATTCGGCCATGCCAAAATGTCGCCGTGGAGCGCGGACACCGGGTCACCGTCTCGAAAGTGCGCGGAGCCTTCGTGAAGCCGTTGCTCCACGTCTCGCGCGCAACCGAGGAGCCCTGACGCCAGCAGCGCAAGCAAGACAAAGAGGCTCCAGCGCCGCGGTCGCATGGGAAGGAACGTACCCGGTTCATTGCGATCCGACGTGCGGAATTCTTTCGTCACCCGCGTGCACACGTCCCTGCCGCGCTCGCCCCTGCTAGAGTCGCGCGTCTCGATGGGTCGACCTCGCCAAGCCCCCGCCCCGTTGCCCGTCCTCGCGCCGGAAGACCGCATTCCTGCAGGTCCGCGCCTCGTGGCCGCATTGAAGGCCGCTTACCGTGCGCGCCTTCCTGCGCTGCTCGAGGGTGCGACGGGCATCGGCAAAAGCGAAGTCGTCGCGTCGGTTGCGCGCGAACTTGGCGTTCGAATCATCGTGCTGGACCTCTCGCTCCTTGAGCCGCCAGACCTCGTGGGATTGCCGCGCGTCGAGGGAAACGTCACGCGATTTGCTCGCCCCGCCATCTTGCCGACCGAGGGCGCGGGCATCCTTCTTCTCGAAGAACTCAATCGCGCCGATCGCGCCATCCAGCAACCGGCCCTGCAACTGCTCAGCGCCCGACGCCTGCACGAGTACACGCTGCCGCCCGATTGGGCGTGCTTCGCGGCCGTGAACCCCGACGACGGCGACTACCAAGTGAGCCCGCTCGATCGCGCCCT
>CAIQDA010000162.1 GCA_903870415.1 uncultured delta proteobacterium | reverse complement strand
GCCGGTCTCGCTGACGATTTGTGCCTCGAGCTCGCGGACCGTGCTCGCGAGGAACCCGTGGGCGCGAAAGCGGAGCGCGAGCGCACGCGTGAAACAGAGGATGATCGGCTCGGTGCCCGCAGTGCGCCATTTCCGGGCGACCTCCGTCGCGAGCAGCGATTTGCCTGAGCCCGCGCCTCCGAGAACGCACATGCGGCGGTTTCGTCCGATGGCGTCGAGGACGTTCACCTGGGACTCATCGCGGGTTGCGAGGCGGCGAAGAGCCAAGGTCGCCGCTCCTCCCAACGTCGCGTCGGGTGTCCACTCCGCGCCCCAGATCGCATGAAAAGCCGGGCGCCAGGCGTCGATGTCCGTCTCATTTGGCTTCAGGAGCGAGTCGGCGAGCGCGAGGAGACATCCTCGAAGATCGGTCATGTCCTGCTTGCCGAGGACGGCGTCCTGCGTGTCCCCATTGGAGGGGGGCGCATCGAAGGCCGTTTCCGGAAAGGCGCTCGCCAAGGCGATGTAAGGCTGAGAAACCGAGGGAAAGCGCTCGCGAAACTGCTTCGTGAGCTTCTTGATGGCCGCGTGTCCCTGGTAGCGCGGACTCTTGGACAGAAGATGTCCATTCTGAAACCAGCGCCCGTCGCGCACCTCGATGCGCCCGCCTTTGACCTCGATGAGAATCACGCCGCGTCCGGGCACCGCGAGGAGAAAATCGATCTCGCCGTCGAGCGAAAATTGCGGACGCACGCGGGTCGAGTGCCAAGCGGTCCACCCGTCCGGCAGCTGTTCGCGAAGGGCTTCCCAGAGCCGAACCTCCGCGTTGCTCGACGTTTCCCGAGGAGCTTCGCGAGGAAAGACGCCGATGAGTGAGTCCATGGACCGAACGTACGGGGAATGCGCGTGGAGGGCGAGGGGAAAGCGGCGGGCGGTGGCAACGAGGGTCAGGCCGGGGGGCGGCGAAAGTCCGAAGTAGGGCGAGGCCGGGCGCGATCCGTTTCGAGACGAACGGCTCAAGCTCGCTGCGTGGCGGAGCTCAAAAGGCTTGGATCGACCCAGGCCCCGCGTTGAAGCGCGAGCCAACGAGCGGCCCTGCGTGCGCGTCAGTGTTGCGAACGGAGGCCTGCATGCCCGTGAAGCTGAAGACGAGCGTGCGCTGCGCAGCCAGGAGTTGGCTCGTCGGCGCTGCTGGACGCGCGGCAATGGGCACAAGACTCGCTGCAGGGCCAGTTGCAGTCTGCAATGTCCCGGTACTCGTGGCGGGAACGGCGTTCTCCGAGTGCATCAGGTCGTCGATGAGCGCGTTCGCCACCTGCTCGGCGCCCGCGGAGACGTAGCGCCACGGGTACGGACGCAGGTTTGTGACGGCGACTTCTCCGTGAATCACGTCGTCCGAGCAATTGCTCGGGTTTTTGTAACGGATGTCGAGGGCGAGGTCGCTCGGGGTGGCCTGGAGAAGATCGTGGAAGTACCCATCGCGCTCGCGGAGCTGGATGCGCACGAAGCCCGATCCGTAGTGGCGGGATTCTGTGTGGTCCGGCGAGGCCTGCACCGCCGCCAAGGGGAAGGCGGTTTCGCGGAGTGTGAATCCGCCGAATTGGAACGAAAAGTCCGCAAGCGAGTGGCCCGTTGCCGCGAGCGCAGCGCGAAGGCGCGAAAAGCCGGTGGTCCCGGCGTCGAGAAGCGTGAATGCGCCGCTCTGGTTTCCCTCAGTGCCGAGCGTATCTGCCGTTGCAATGAATTTGTACGCAAAGGGGGAAGGGGAGCACGCGCTGTACGGCGCCGGAATCGCATAACCGCGGTTAAGGCCGTTATTCGACTGATAAGCGAACATGCCGTCTTGGGTGCCCACGGCTGCGAGCTTGTCCGGCGTGACAAGGAAGCCGAGGGCGTCCGCGCTGGAGCCCATCGAGGCCGTGTCCTCGTCGGAGGCGCCGCTGCAGCCCGCGAGGGCCGCCGAGGCAAAAGAGACAGCGAATGCGGAAGCGATCGAACGAAGAGAAAGCATAGGAAACTCCAAGGAAAGAAAAAGAGAAGATAAGGAAGCGGGAGTCGTTGTGGCTCCGTAAAGACCAATATGCACCTGCCGCGGACGTTTGAAAGTCACCCATACCGGTGACACGGGGTGAAGGTTTCGCGGGCCGCCTGATTGGAACGAGCAAACCGACGAGCCGTGGAGCCAACCGCTACGCGTTATCGGCTAGGCCCAAGACCGTCGATCAACCGCGTGATGCGCGGCACCATAAAGTCGAGGAACGCGCGCGTTCGCGGGGGTAAATGTCGGCCGCCCACGTGCATGAGGTGCAGCGGAATCGCTGGCGGCGCGTAGTCGTCGAGCACGGTGACGAGCTGGTTGCGATTCAATGGTTCGTGCACGAGCAGTTCGGGCAGGCGCGCAATACCGAGGCCGCCCATCGCCGCTTCGCGTAGCACCACGAGGTCGTCGGCGACGAGGCGACCGGACACTGGAACATCGCGCACGCGCTTGCCTTTTCCGAGCGGCCACGTGCCTCGCGTCGCGGAGCCTGTCTTTGCAAAGTGCAAGCAATTGTGCGTGGCGAGGTCCGCGGGCTTCATGGGCGTTCCGTGCGCCGCGAGGTAGCCGGGGCTCGCAACCAAGCGAAACGACGACGAGCCGAGGCGCAGGGCCACGAGCGACGAATCGGGCAGGGGGCCCGCACGCAACGCCACGTCGAAGCGCTCCGTGACGAGGTCGACCTGCCTGTCGGTCAGGTGCAGCGACACCTCGACATCGGGGTACGCCCCGAGAAACTCCGTGAGCAGCGGCGCCATGAAACGCTGACCCGCGTTCACCGTCGTTGTCACGCGCAGGCGACCGCGAGGCGCGCGTTGAAGCTCTGACACCGCTTGCTCCGCGGCCTCGAGGCTTGCGAGGGCGCTCTCGGCTTGTTCCATGAACGCGGCGCCGGCGTCGGTGAGGCCAAGCGTGCGCGTGGTGCGATGGAGGAGTTGCGCCCCGAGACGCTCCTCAAGCTCCGCCACTTTGCGGCTCACGCTCGACTTCGTCATGGCGAGTTGGCGCGCGGCGAGGCTGAAGCTTCCGGCCTGCACCACGCGCACGAGAACGACCGCTGCGTTCAGATCCCATTGTCCCATTGGTGCGACAGTCTATTGGGTTTTCACCCGCTTGTTGCACGGACAAAACGTGAGCAACGTCGCTTTCTGGTCGCCGTCGAAGGCGTATTGCGCGGCGTCGAACGCGACGGCCTCCACGCATCTTCTCGGTCATCGAGCCGATCGCGAGAAGCCTCGCGGAGATCTCCGCACGCAGCGTGATCGGGTCGATGTAGAGTGCATCCATCGACGATTGCCCTTGGAATGCAAGGCGCGCGAGCGAGGTACGTCTTTGCATCGACGATGCGCACGAACGCATCCCCTCGCACGACGGCCAATTCGCTCAGTGTTCGAAGAGTTCGGACGCGCGGGTCGCCTCGAGGGCTCGGTCGTGCATCCGTTCGAGGTCTTCCACATTGATGCAGGATGCAATATGGGCGCGGTCGGCGTCCGAGAGCGCAAGGCCTCGACGTTCGAGAACCCGAATGACCGCTTTCGCCGCTGCCCTCACTTCACCCCGCGCTTCACCGCGCGCTTCACCCTGCGCTTCGCCCTCGAGGCGTCCTCGGTTCAGGAGCATTTCTTCGATGGTCATGACGGCTTCTTTCGCTTCAGGGTGAGTTTGGTCGACGAGTTCGAGGAAGGCAACTCGAACGTCTTCGTGAGCGACTTGGAACAG
>CAIQDA010000161.1 GCA_903870415.1 uncultured delta proteobacterium | reverse complement strand
TGGCCCGTCGTGCTGTCGAAGGTGATGGCGCCGCGATCGCCGATGCTGTCGCCGAAGTCGCGATGGCGCGACCCACGAATGGAGATCGGGAAGCGGATGAAATCGAGGAACGGCAGCGAGAGTTCCGCGCCGAGGGCTGCGGTCCACATCGAGTAGCTGCTGTTGAAGCACGTGGTCGGAATGGTCGTGCCCTGGAGCGCGAGGCTCGACTCGCAGGTTCCTGGCTTGACGAAATCCACGCCGAGGCCGACGAAGGGCGAGAAAACCGGGATCGGGAGCACGAGCTTCGCCATCACGGGGATGTGCGTCGCGGTCTGACCGAGCGATGCGGACACGGACTTGCCGCCGAAGGTCACGTCGCCGGAGCCCTTGTCGTTCGAGACGATGTAGTCCGCCTCGACGCCGAGGAAGCCGAGGAAGCGCGCCTCCACCGCGAGACCGATGCCCGTGCGCGTGCCTGCGAAGCCTGGGTAGAGGCTCGCGGCGGGGCTGTCGCCGGAGGCCTTGTCGATGATGCTGCCGCCGACGAGACCCACGAGGCCCACGCCCACGTCGACGCCCGGGAGCGCGAAGGCATTGCTCGAAAGCGTGGCGAGACCGAGGGCGAGGAGCGAGGATACGACGCGTGCGTTCATGGAAGCGGAGCGTAGGGGCACCACGGCTGCGCTGTCGATGATTCAGCGCACGCGGCCGCGGCGAAACCCAAGGCGAACGCCCGCCAGAAGCGCGGGTGCGAGCATGGCTCCGGCTAGAAGGGCACCAAGCACCGACGCCCGTGACGCGAGGCCGACTGCGATGAGGACCACCGCGCCGACCCCCACATGGGCCGAACGCTCAGGCGCCGCCCCGCCGTACTTGCCCACGAGAAAACCTGCCGCCGACGCGCTCACCGCGAAGGCGCCGGCGTGCGTCGCGACAACGAACGCGAGTTCGGCTTTGGCCGACACGAACAGGCGCGAGGCGAGCTCGGGCGCAGCGCGGCTCACGAAGGAGGCGAGGAGCAACCACACGGTCAGGGCCGCGAAAAAAGCCACGCCGGCCCACGCGCCGAAGCCCCCGCCGGAGTCCGTGGATTCGTCTGGACCGGGCCCTGCCGGCACGAGCGGAAGGCGTCGCTTGCCCATGGCCCTAGCCGCTAGCGGATGCGCTGGTATTTCGCTCGTGTTTCGTATGTGTCAATTCTGCTAGCGCGCCGCGTCAACAGGTTCCATAATCCGCCGACCATGCCCCTGCCAGCGCCCCGTGGCCTCTACCGACCCGACTACGAACACGACGCCTGCGGACTCGGTTTCGTCGCGACCCTAAAGCGCGCGCCAACGCACGACGTGGTGGCCAAGGCGCTCGAGGTTCTTGCGCGCCTGGCGCATCGCGGTGCTGCCGGTGCGGACCCGTGCAGCGGTGACGGCTCGGGCATTCTTTTGCAAATTCCTCACGCGTTCTACGAGCGTGCGATGGCGCGCGAGGGCTTCGACCTTCCGCTGCCCGGCGACTACGCGGTCATCACGTGTTTTCTGCCGAGCGACGAGCAACGCTGCGACGCGTTCATGTCGAAGATCGAAGTCGCCGTGCATCGCCATGGTCAGAAGATCATCGGCTGGCGTGACGTTCCCACCGACGACGCGTGCATTGGACCTGTCGCGCGCTCGACGATGCCCTCGATCAAGCAGCTGTTCGTGGGCCGCATGTGCCCCGTTCCCGCGTTCGAGCGCACGCTCTTCATGATCCGCAAGCGTGCGGAGAAGACCATCGCGGCGGCGGACGTGTACATTGCAAGTTGTTCGTCAAAGACGGTCGTTTACAAGGGATTGATGCTGCCCGAGCACGTCGGGAAGTTCTTCCCCGACCTTCTCGAAGACGATGTGCGCAGCTCGCTCGCCCTCGTTCACTCGCGCTTCTCGACGAACACGTTTCCGACGTGGGAGCGCGCGCACCCGTACCGGCGCCTCGCGCACAACGGCGAGATCAACACGCTGCGCGGCAACAAGAACTGGATGCGCGCCCGCGAAGCGCTCCTCGAATCGCACACGTTCGGCGAGTACATCGAAGAGTTCAAACCCATCATCACGCCAGGCGGCAGCGACTCGGGCTCCCTCGACGACGTCATCGACTTCTTGTGCGCCGGCGGCCGTTCGCTTCCGCACGTGATGATGATGCTCGTCCCCGAGGCCCTCACGCCGGAGCAGCCCATCTCCGAAAACGTGCGCGGGTTTTACGACTACCACGCGTGCCTCGTCGAGCCTTGGGATGGACCTGCGGCGCTGTGCTTCACCGACGGCGCGCTCATCGGCGCCACGCTCGATCGCAACGGACTGCGGCCCCTCAAGTACGTGATCACCGAGTCGGGCTTCGTGGTCATGGCGTCAGAGTTCGGGGTCCTCGACTTCGACCCGGCCGACATTCTCGAGAAGGGGCGCGTGAAGCCCGGGAAGATGCTGCTCATCGACACGAAGAAGGGCGCTGTCCTTCGCGACGAGCAAATCAAAGAGCAAATCGCCTCGCAGAAGCCGTACGGGCTCTGGGTCAAAGAGCAGAAGAAGCTCATCGCCGACCTCCCGCACACCTCCGCGCTGTACTCGACGAGCGCCGAGGAGAGGCGCAGCCTTCAGCAAGCCTTTGGATATACGCGGGAAGACCTGAACATGGTCCTCACGCCCATGGCCGCAAACGGTGAAGAGCCGACGGGCAGCATGGGCACGGACATTCCGCTCGCGGTGCTGTCGACGAAGCCCCAGTCGCTCTTCCGGTACTTCAAGCAGAACTTCGCGCAGGTCACGAACCCGCCGATTGATCCGATTCGCGAAGAGCTCGTCATGTCGCTCGCGGTGTCGCTCGGAGGGGAAGGAAACCTTCTCGCCGAAGAACCGGAGCAAGCGCGCCAGCTCGAATTGCCGCACCCGATTTTGGCTCCGGAAGACCTCGCGAGCATTGAGGCCGCGCAGATTCCGTGGCTGAAAGTCGTGAAGCTCGACGCCACGTTCGACGTTGCTGCCGCGAGGCTCGACCCCGCGGGAACGTTCGAAGCGGCCCTCATGCGGCTTTGCGCCGAAGCGTCGAAGGCTCTCGACGATGGTGCGGGCCTTCTCGTCGTGTCGGACCGTGCGACGGGCGCGACGCGTGCGCCGGTGCCAAGCCTGCTCGCGGTGAGCGCCGTGCACCAAAGCCTCGTGAAGAGCGGCGACCGTGTGAAAGTGGGCCTCGTGGTCGAGACGGCGGAAGCCCGAGAGGTGGCCGACTTTGCGCTGCTCATCGGTTACGGAGCCTCGGCGGTGGCGCCGTATTTGGCGTTCGAAACCCTCCACGAGCTCGTGGCCGAGGGCCGCGTCGAGGGTGTCAGCGACGCGAAGACCGCCGACAAGAATTTCATTAAGGCCATTAAGAAGGGCCTGCTCAAGGTCATGAGCAAGATGGGTATCTCGTGCCTTGCGAGCTACCAGGGCGCGCAGATTTTCGAGGCCATCGGCATCGCGGCAGACATCGCGGAAGGTTTCTTTACGGGAACGCCAAGCGCCATCGGCGGCATTGGCCCGAAGGAGATCATCGAAGAGGCGCTCGCGCGACACGCGCTTGGGTATGTGCAGAATGCAGGCGATCTCGACGTGGGCGGTCGCTACCACTGGCGCGCTCAAGGCGAGAAGCACCTGTGGAGCCCCGATAGCGTTGCAGCCCTGCAAAAAGCCGTGCGTTTGTCGTCGAGCGACGACTACGACGTCTACGCGAAGGCCATCAACGATCAGTCGCAGGAGCCGGTGACGGTCCGCGGTTTGTTCGAGTTCAAGAAGGACCGCGCGTCCATTCCCGTGAGCGACGTGGAGCCCGCGAGCGCCATCGTGCGTCGCTTTTCGACCGGAGCCATGAGCTTCGGGTCCATCTCGGCGGAGGCTCACGAGAATCTCGCCATCGCGATGAACCGCATCGGCGCCCGCAGCAACACCGGCGAGGGCGGCGAAGACGAGGCGCGCTTCATTCCCGACGCGGACGGGGCCTCGCGCCGCAGTTCCATCAAGCAGGTTGCGAGCGGCCGCTTCGGGGTCACCGCGCATTACCTCGCGAACGCCGACGAGCTGCAAATCAAGGTCGCCCAGGGTGCCAAGCCCGGCGAGGGCGGTCAGCTTCCCGGGCACAAAGTGGACGCGGTCATCGCGCGGGTTCGTCACTCGACGCAAGGCGTGACGCTCATATCGCCGCCGCCGCACCACGACATCTATTCGATCGAAGATCTCGCGCAGCTCATCTTCGATCTGAAGAACGTGAACCCGCGCGCACGCATCAGCGTGAAGCTCGTCTCTGAGGCCGGCGTGGGCACCATCGCGGCGGGCGTTGCGAAGGCGCATGCGGACGTGATTCTCATCGCCGGGCATGACGGTGGCACCGGCGCCTCTCCGCTCAGCTCCATCCAGCACGCGGGAACGCCGTGGGAGCTTGGCCTCGCGGAGACCCAGCAAATTCTCGTGAAAAATGGCCTTCGCGGTCGCGTCGTCGTTCAAGCCGACGGCCAGCTCAAGACCGGTCGCGACGTGGCTTTTGCTGCACTGCTTGGCGCCGAAGAGTTCGGCTTCGCCACCGCACCGCTAGTCGCGAGTGGATGCATCATGATGCGCAAGTGCCACCTCAACACGTGTCCGGTGGGCATCGCGACGCAGGACCCTGTGCTTCGCGCGCGCTTCAAAGGCACCCCCGAACACATCGTCAATTACTTCTTCTTCGTTGCCGAAGAGCTGCGACGCATCATGGCCGACCTTGGCTTCCGAACCATGGACGAGATGGTCGGCCGTTCGGACCTCATCGTTCAGCGAACGCTCGCGAATCATCCGAAGGCGAACACGCTCGACTTCACGGACCTGCTCCATCGTGAAACGCACGATGAACAGGGAAACGACGCGGTGTTTCACTGCGTGTCGAAGCAAGACCACGGCATCGCGGGCGTCGTCGATCAAACCCTCATTCGCCGCGCGCGGGCGAGCCTCGAAAACCGGGAGGCGACCACGGTGGCCATTCCCATCGAGAACTCGAACCGCGCGTTCGGTGCGATGCTTTCGGGCGAGGTTGCCGCTCGTTATGGTGCCGACGGCCTACCTGACGGGACGATCACGGTCGTCGCCACGGGCACGGCCGGGCAAGCGTTCGGAGCGTTCGTTGCCAAGGGCATCACCATCGCGCTCGAGGGCGATGCGAACGACTACGTCGGCAAGGGGCTCTCGGGCGGCGTTCTCGCGGTACGTCCGCCAAGCCGCGCGAAGTTCAAGGGCGAAGACAACGTCATCGTCGGCAACACATGCTTGTATGGTGCAACGAGTGGAAGGGCGTACTTCGCAGGTCGCGGCGGCGAGCGTTTTGCCGTGCGAAATAGCGGAGCGACCGCTGTCGTCGAGGGCGTTGGTGACCACGGCTGCGAGTACATGACGGGCGGCACCGTCGTCGTTCTCGGACTGACGGGCCGCAACTTCGGAGCGGGCATGAGCGGCGGTATCGCGTATGTCCTCGACGAAGACGGCGCCTTCGCCACGCGCTGCAACAAGGCGATGATCGAGCTCGAGCCCCTCGTGGACCCGAAGGAAATCGCGGCCCTCGAATCGCTCATCGAAGAGCACGTGTCGCGCACCGGAAGCGCGAAGGGAAGCCGGCTCCTCGACGACTGGGCGAACGCTGCGGGGACTTTCGTCCGCGTGGTGCCAACCGAATACAAGAAAGTCCTCGCGCTGAAGGCGACCGAAGCGCGGCAACTCAAGGTGGTGAGCTGAGATGGGTGACCCAAGAGGCTTTCTCAAGGTCGAACGCGCGAAGGAAAAAGAGGCCCCTGCCGCCGAGCGCGTGGGCCACTACCGCGAGTTCACGGTCCCAGCGACGCCCGAGCAGGTCAAGGCTCAGGCTGCGCGATGTATGGATTGCGGCATCCCGTTTTGTCATAAGGGCTGTCCTCTCGGGAACCTCATCCCCGAGTGGAACGACCTCGTCTACCGCGGTCGCATGGACGATGCGGCGCGGGCCCTCGAGCAGACGAACAACTTCCCCGAGGTGACTGGGCGCATTTGCCCCGCCCCGTGCGAAGGCGCGTGCGTTCTCAACATCGACAACAACGCCGTGTCGATCAAGACGGTGGAAAAGGCCATCGCCGAGCACGTCGTGAAGCAGGGCTACGTGCCTCAAATCGCGAAGCAAAAGACGTCGCGACGCGTGGCCATCGTAGGCTCCGGTCCTGCGGGTCTCGCGGCGGCTCAGCAGCTCGCGCGCCAAGGTCACGCGGCCGTGCTTTTCGAGAAGAGCGATCGCGTGGGCGGGCTTCTTCGATACGGAATTCCCGACTTCAAACTCGAGAAGCACGTGCTCGATACACGCATGGCGCAGATGGCCGCCGAGGGTGTCGAGTTTCGCACGGGCGTCGACGTGGGCGTGGACGTG
The DNA here is from genome assembly GCA_903870415.1 of uncultured delta proteobacterium. Classification (GTDB taxonomy): domain Bacteria; phylum Myxococcota_A; class Polyangia; order Polyangiales; family Polyangiaceae; genus CAIQDA01. The sequence goes on along the minus strand of CAIQDA010000161.1, from coordinate 3,809 downwards.
ACCGCCGACGAGCTATTGCGCGAGTACGACGCCGTCGTGTTGGCCGTGGGCGCGCGAGAGCCGCGGGTGCTTTCGGTTCCGGGCGCGGAGCTCGCGGGCGTGTACCCGGCGATGACTTTTCTTGAGCAGTCGAATCGACGGGTGGCAGGCGACGTCATCCCCGCGAGCGAGGCCATCGTTGCGACGGGCAAGCATGTCATCGTCATCGGCGGCGGCGACACGGGCTCGGACTGCGTGGGCACCTCCATCCGCCAAGGCGCGGCGAGCGTCACGCAGATCGAGCTCATGCCGAAGCCGAGTCTCGTGCGGCGTCCTGAAAACCCGTGGCCCGAGTGGCCCCAAGTGCTTCGCACCTCGTCGTCGCAAGAGGAGGGATGCGATCGCGATTGGGCAGTCATGACGAAGGAGCTCGCGGGCGAAGGCGGTGTCGTGAAGACCCTCAAGGCTCAGCGCATCGAGATCGCAGGCGGACAAATTCGTCCCCTTGAGGGCGCGCCTGTCGAGTTGCCCGCGGACTTGGTGCTCCTCGCCATGGGGTTCGTGGGGCCGGAGAAGCTCAAGCTCATCGACGACTTGGGGCTCACGCGAGACGCGCGCGGAAACATCGCGAGCGACGCGGCGGGCGCAACGACGGTGCGCGGCGTCTTCACGGCCGGAGACTGCAACCGCGGTCAGAGCCTCGTCGTGTGGGCCATCGCCGATGGTCGTCGCGTGGCGGCCTCGGTCGATGCATACCTCAAGCAGCTGGATGCGGGACGAACCCACGCGGCGGAGTGACAGCTCCCGTTCGCGCCTTCGCTGGCTTTCCCGCGGAGGCGCGCGGGAGAGGATCAGCGTGTTTCGTCGGACGCCGTGTCGGCTGGTTTTTCTCGCCGAAAATGCCGATCGAGATCGCGCTCGACCGCAAGAAGCGTGAGGAATGCATCGACATTCATGGCCGGGTTCGCGGCAAGGTCGGCCTTCACGTGGGGGAAGGCTCGGCCTGTGAGTGTGGCGATGGAGGCGCGCCGTTCTTGAACCCGCTCGACGATGGCGGCTGCCGCAGCGAACGCGACCTCTCCTGCTTCGACGTCCTTGAGAAGCGCGCAGCGGTACCGGCGGCACGTGTGCGGACGCGCGTCGTAAACCGTGCAGTCTGCATCGAACGCCGCGCAAGGCTGCAGGAAGGCAAGCCGCGTGCGCTTTCCCTCCGGTGCCACGACCTCGAGCGGTGAGGGCAGTGACGCGGCTTCCTCGTCGGAGATCGGCACATGCCCGAAGAGCGTTCCGTCGCAGCAGAAGCCGCAGCGGATGCAGAGAGCCTCGCTCGCGACCGTGTCAGTCTTCAACGATGGTGCCGATGGCCTCACCGCGAACGACACGCGTGATGTTGCCGAAGTCCGCCAGTTTGAAGACCCGAACCTTGAGGCGGTTGTCGCGGCAGAGCGAGATGGCGGTGGCGTCCATGACGCCGATGCGGTCGGCCAGGAAGCGATCGTAGCTCATCTTGGAGATCAGCTGCGCATCAGGGAATTTCACGGGATCGCGATCGTAAATTCCGTCGACCTTCGTCGCCTTGCAGAGGACGTCCGCGTGGATCTCCATGGCGCGAAGAGCCGCCGCGGTGTCGGTGCTGAAGTACGGGTTGCCGGTGCCTGCGGCGAAGATGACGACGCGACCTTTCTCGAGGTGGCGAATCGCGCGGCGACGGATGTAGGGCTCCGCCACTTGCTGGATGGCGATGGCCGTCATCACGCGCGTCGGGACGCTGCACTTTTCGAGCGCGTCTTGGAGTGCGAGCGAATTGATGACCGTGGCGAGCATGCCCATGCTGTCGGCCTGGGCGCGGTCCATTCCTTGGCTTGCGCCCTTCAGCCCGCGGAAGATGTTGCCGCCGCCGACCACGATTCCAATCTGCACGCCCTCGGCACGCACTTCGCCGATCTCTCGGGCTGTGGCCGCGATGACCTCGCGGTCGATGCCAAAACTGCCTGCGCCACAAAGCGCCTCGCCGCTCAGCTTGAGCACGATGCGACGGTAGTGAAGCGAAGCGGAAGATTCAGAACCGGTGGTCATGCCCATGACCGCGAGGCCCTAGCGGTCCCGCCGATGCCGCGCAATCTCCTCGAAAACGGGTCGCCCATTCGTGCTACCGCCCGGCCCATGGGACGCCGGATTTGCTGCATCGTCGCCGCCTCGGTCTTCGCCTTCGTCGGTTGCAAGCCGAAGGACGCCGACCCAGCACTTCGCGCGGATGCGCCGATGCAAGTCGAAGCAAAAGTGCTCGCGCAAGTCGGGTCGAGGACCATCACGGTCGGGGACTTCCTTGAGGCGCTCTCGAGTCTGGACGAAATCGATCGCGCGCGCTTCGAAACGCCGGCCCGTCGCAAAGAGCTTCTCGATGCGTTGATTGAGACCGAGGCGCTTGCGCAAGAAGCGCTCGCCCAGGGTTTGGACAAGGAGCCGGCGGTGGCTCAAGAGCTGCGGCTCGGGCTGCGCGACGCGATGCTCCGGGAGATTCATCGCACGGTCCCCAAGCCCGAGGCGATCGACGTGGCCGAAGTGAAAGCGTATTACGACGCACATCTGGCGTCCTACAGCGAGCCTGAGCGGCGACGCCTCCAAGCGATCGTGGTGGCGAGCGATGCGGACGCCAAGCGCACCGTGGCATTGCTCGCGGCGGACCCGTCTCCGAAGCATTTTGGTGAGGTCGCGAAGGCGAAGTCCACGGACGCGAGCGCCAAGAGCGGAGCGCCTCTCGATCTCCTCGGCGACGTGGGATTCGTTGGAGCGGCGGGCGATGATCGCGGTTCGAATGTTCGCGTACCTGCAGCGGTGCGAGCGGCGGCGCATGCGCTCAAGGGCGTCGGGTCCGTGAGCGAGCCGGTGAAAGTGGGCGCGTCGTTTTGGATCGTGCGCGTGACGCAGGTTTCCGCTGCTCGCGCGCGCACCTTCGACGAGGTCGAAAAGACGATTCGCGTGGCCCTCGCTCAGGACAAACGCCTCGCGGCCGAGAAGGCGAAGATCCTCGCGCTCGCGAACGAGGCGAAGCTCGCCATCGATGAGCAAGTGCTCGACGCCGTCTTTCGAGAGGCAGCGGACGCGGGTGGCGGGAGTAAGACCCCGTGATGAGCCTCGATGAGGGGGAGCCGACGTCGCCCGCTCTCGTGCCCGCTCGTGCGCTCGTGAGAGGCGGGGGCACGACGAAAGCGGCACCGAAGGCGGCTGCGCGAAAGGGCAAACGTCCGTCCGATTGGACGTGGCAGTTGCAGCACGCGGTCACCACGCTTGAAGAGCTCGAGGCGGCGATCGCGTTGACGGACGAGGAACGCGTGGGGGTGACGCGAGCGCTTGCGGAGGGGTTTCCGATGCGTATTACCCCGTATTACCTTGGCCTCGCGAGCAAGACAGACGCCTCCTGTCCGGTTCGCAAGCAAGCGGTCCCAAGTGCGGCGGAAGGAAAGCGCGTTGCCGGAGACCTGGCCGATCCGCTCGGCGAAGTGGCCCACGAGGTCGCGCCTCACCTCGTGCAGCGTTACCCTGATCGCTGCCTGCTTTTGGCGACCGATCGCTGCGCGGTTTACTGCCGTTTCTGCACCCGATCGCGCATGGTCGGTGACGGGGGCGGAGCTGTCTCGATGGACGCCCTCAAGCCGGCGTTCGCGTATTTGCGCGCGCACCCGGAGGTTCGCGACGTCATCGTCAGTGGTGGAGACCCGCTGGCCATGGGAACCGACCGCCTCGTGCGCCTCGTCGCCGAGCTGCGGACCATCGAGAGCCTCGACACTGTTCGCCTCGCCACGCGCGTGCCCGTGACGCTTCCGCAGCGC
>CAIQDA010000160.1 GCA_903870415.1 uncultured delta proteobacterium | reverse complement strand
GGATAATGCGGTAAATACCGAGAATTTCGAACATGCACAGTAGAGGGCGCCGCATCCCAGCATCGAGCGTAAACCCCGCTAACGCTCGATCTACTTCTTCAAAAGACGGCGCAGAAGATTCGTCGACGCGTTCGACGAAGGCACCGCGCCACCGAGCGGATCGTCTTTGCTTTGGCGCATGTTGTAGAGCCGCACTTCGCGAGCCGCGTCGATATTGTGGGGATTCAAGTCGAACGCGCGTTTGAAGTCGGCGACGGACTCGGCGCCGCGACCAAGCTTCTTGAAAAGCGACCCACGCCAGAAGAGGGCTTTTTCGAGAACGTCGGAGGCTTCGAGGGCGCGGGTGAGGCGGACTACTGCGTCCTCCAGCACACGCGTCGGAGCGCCGGCACGTGAACCTTCAATCCAGGCCACGAGAGCCTGGTTCTCTGGCGCCTTCGGATCGAGCTCGAGCGCTTGTGCCGCAAGGCGCTCCGCCTCGCCAAGGTCGCCTCGCGCGAGGAAGAATTCTGCTTTTTGGAACGCCGCTGCGGCTGTCAACGAACTCGCGACCGCCGCGTCCGCTGCCGCGTCGGATCCGCGGGGACCTTTCGCGAGGTACTCGGCCCGCTTCTCGTCGTCAGAAAGCGTGGCGTGCGCTTCGTTGAGACGCGCAAAGATCGACGCGCACGTGCTTTTGAGATCCGCGAGCTCCGCGGGAAGACGGTCCGGATGCCAACGCTTCGCGAGCGCCATGAAGGCCTTCGAAGCGTCCGCCGCGGTGACCGTGCGATCGACACCGAGGAGCTCGAACCAATCGAGACCTTCGAGACTGCTCGCCACGCGCTCGATTTCGACGCGACGTTCGGAAGGCGTTCCGGTGAGGCTGCTGCTCGACGGCGTCGCAACGGCCATGGTTCCGGAAGAGACGCCTGCGACCGGACTCGACGGACGCGCGCCCGAGGCCGGCGACGTGACGTCGGAGGAACTCGACGGACCGGCGGGGATCGAGGACTGACGAGCGAATCGCTGCGACGTGGGGTCTTCGTCGGACATCGCCGCACCCAGCACGTCGACCTGCTTCGTGATGAGCAGGAAGTAAACGAGGAGCTGGCACGTGCGCTCATCGAGGAGACCGAGCTCCGCGAGCTCGTCGACGGAACGCGCCGACTTCAACGCAAGGGCAGCGGAAGCCTCGTCGTGCAGAAACTCGCAGCGCGGTAGATCGGCAGTGCGTGCAAGCTGCACCTTTCCGGCGCCGATGCGCTGGAGGGTCGCGTGAACCGTGTCCCAGTTCGGGTACTCGTTGATGGCGCGCCACGTGACCGGAAGGAGATCGATCGCGATGGGCGAGTCGGTCGACGCCGCTCCGACGAGTTCCACATCGGCGTGGTACGCGTACGTCGTTGCGGGCGCGAGACGGAAGATGGCGCGCAGCTTTCGGTTGGCTTGCTGACGAAGCCCGTCGGCGAGCTGAGCGGCGCTGATGAACCCGGACTCGAGGAGAATCTGCCCGTGCTGCTTGCGCTCGGCCTTCAGCCGATCAAGCGAGATACGCAGCTGGTGCTCGTTGATGTAGCCGAGGTCCGTCAGCACGCGACCGAGGTAGTGCGCGGGCTCCGTGGTGTGGATTCGAAGCGCGTGCCCCTCTCGAATGAAGAGACTCGCCTCGGCGCTGTCCGAGGGCCGCAGGAGCAGCGTTCCCGTGAGTCGACGCTCCGAGAGATACACGTACAGGTGCGCCAGTGGCGTCCGTGCAAGAACGCCCGTCGCAGATGGTGCGGGACTCGCGTTCATTTGAGCTTCCGTCATGCTGACCCTCGGCTGAAGAGTATCGCTTGAATTCGCACCGGCGGATTCGGAATCAGCGACGAGGGCGTCGATTCGTCCGAAGCCCGCGCGGCACCGCCGTGGTAGTTTTCTCCTCCGCAGGACATGCCGCGAGCCGATAGCCAAGAACCCATCCCTGCCCGCCTTGGGCACTTCGACATCGTGCGGCGCCTCGGCGCAGGCGGAATGGCCGAGGTGTTTCTTGCGAGCAAACCGGGCGCCGAAGGAACGCGAAAACTTCTCGTCCTCAAGCGCATCTTGGCGGCGCACGGAGAGTCGCGGCGGCTTCGATCGATGTTCGTCGAAGAGGCCCACCTCGCGACGCGCCTGAACCATCCGAACATCGTGCAGGTTTACGACTTCTTCGAGGAGCCGGGAGGCGCGCTGCTTCTCGCGATGGAGCACGTCGACGGGCCCGACCTCGGAAAACTTTTGGGGGCCGCCCGCGCATCGGGCTTGAGCCTCGGTCCGTCGCTCTCTGCGTGGGTCATCGCCGAGGCCGCCAAAGGCTTGCACTATGCACACGAAAAGCGAGACGAGGCCGAGCAGCCGCTCGAGATCGTGCACCGCGACGTGTCGCCGCAAAATATCCTCGTTTCTTATGATGGCGCGGTGAAGATCGCCGACTTCGGTATCGCCAGCGCGCGACCGTTCCAAGAGGACGTCGGGGTCATCAAGGGGAAGTTCGCGTACATGTCCCCGGAGCAAGCCCGCGGCGACAAAGTCGATCGCCGAAGCGACATTTACTCGCTCGGTGCCGTGCTCTGGGAAGCGCTCACGATGCAGCCCATGCACGCGGGGCTCGGCGGCGAAGCGCTCCTCGACATGGTGCGCAGCGGCATCGTCGATCCGCCGTCGACGGTCACTCCAGGCATTCCTCCGAGCATCGAGGCGGTGGTCATGAAGGCCCTCGCTCCGCAGCGCAACGACCGATTCGATACCGCCCGCGCGATGGCTCAAGCCATCCGAGACGCGCTCGCCGCGGACAAGCAATTCATCGACTCGCTCGTGCTCGAAGACGTCGTGAGTCAGCTCGTGGGTCGAGGCGCTTCAAACCTCGCGGCCTTCTCGATGCTTGCGCCATCGGTCCTCGACGATCGCATGAAAACCAACGCCGCAGCTCCCGCGGCTCTCGCCGAAGAGCCGCGCCTCAAAGAGGTGCGACGGGTCGCGATTCTCTCGCTCACGCTGATGCATCGAGGTGAGCCTTCGGACGGGAGCGGAGCGGCCACACGACGGTCCCTCGATCACGTCAAGCAAGCTCTCGACGGCCTCGCGCTTCGCCATCGCCTGCGATGGACGTGGTCGGGGCTTCGCGCGACGGCGATCGCAGGTCTTGAACTCGAGCATGGTGAAGCCCCGCGCCATGCGTGCCGTTGTGCGGCCGACATCCACGAACTGCTGCGCGAGTTTCGACGCGACGAAACCGCCGATTGGTTCGCGGCCATCGCCATCGTGCGCGGCGAAGCGTCGGGCTATCGCGATCGCGACGACTGCCTCGACAAGGTTGTACTTCGGGAACCGACGCCGGCTTTTCTTGAGCTTTTTTCCCAGCGCGCAGCCCTCGAGTGCACCTTGGTCGCGGGAGGCGTTTACCGCCTCGTGAAGCGCGAATTTATTTGGGAGGACAGCGACGCCATCGACCTGAGCGCGCTTCACGACGAGGCACTGCCCGATGCGATGCGCACCTACGCGCTCGTTCGTGCACTGACGCGCGACGAGCGCGATCGCGAAGTGGCGCTCTCGCACGCCGCACTCTTTGGGCGCGACGTGGAGCTCAACGAACTCCGCGCCGCCATCTTCGAAGCGACGGGCACCGGCACGACACCCGCAACCGTCACCTGCCGCTCCATCGTCGGCGAGATGGGCATCGGCAAGAGCGAGCTCGTGCGGGCGTTCATCGCGCAGCATCCCGAAGCACGCACGCTCTACGTCGACGTCACACCAGGTCGTCGCCACGTGCCCTACGGCACCATCGGCGAGGTCGTTCGCCAAGTGGTCGAGCTCGACGCCAACGGGTCGAAGGCCGAGGCGTCCGATCGTCTTCGCGCCCTCCTTGGACCCGAAGATGCTGACCTCCCGGTTATTCTTGCGGACCTGGCTTTTCCCTCACCGCAGGCACTCGTCGACGACGACCCTACCGCACGTCGTCGTCAGCTAGTGCTCGGCACGCGCGCGCTGCTCGCGGTGATTGCGCGACGCCGCACCCTCATGGTGGTCATCGACGGCGCGCACTGGGTCGACGACCGCAGCATGGACTTGCTCGGGGACTTGCTTCGGCGCGGCGAGCGAGCGCGCATTCTCGTGCTCCTCGTGGGGCGACCCGACGGTCGCGTGCGCCATGTTCTTGAGGCGTTTCCCTCCATCGTCTTGCGCCCGCTTGGCCGCACCGACCAGGTGCGCATCGTCGCGAGCCACTTCGGTGTCGACTCGAACGTGGAGGAAACTTGCGGCGATCTTCTCGACCGCGCCGGAGGCAATCCCTTCTTCCTCCTTGAGCTCGTTGACGCGCTTGCGGAGCGCGGTGCCCTCGAACTTGTCGACGATGAAAGCGACGGCGACGAGCGACGCGGACCCCACCTCATGCGCAGGCACGAGCGCGACGGCGACGACCTTCCGTCGACGCTTGAGCAAGCCCTTAGTTTGCGTCTCGCGGAGCTTCCGCCCGACGAACGGAGCATCGTCGACTGGCTCGCGGTCTCCAGTGGATCGATCCTCACGGGGGAACTCGAGCTGCTGCAAGGCGGCTTCGCCGACGACGCGATCGCGAGGCTTTGTGCGCGCGGTATGGTCGACGCGCGTGGGGACGAACTCGACTTCCGGCACCCGCTTTTGCGCGACGTGGCCAATGCAACGATGGGCGCCGCGAGCCGCATCGATCGCAATCTTCGCATCGCCGAATACCGCACGCTGCTTTCGAATTACCGAGGCGTTCAAGCGGTCACGGTCGCCCGCCACTTCGAGGCCGCCGAAGCCCCTGACCGCGCGGTGGACGCGTACCTCGAAGCCCTCGCAGGAGCGCGTGCCGTCGACGATGGCGTGAGTGCAACCGAGGTGGCGCATCACGTGCTTCGCCTCACGCGAACGTCGGACGAACGCCGCATTTTTGCTCATGAAGCGCTCGAAGCCCAGGCGCGGGTTCGTGGACGTGTGGGCGAGCGCGAAAAGCATCTGCGTCTCGTTCGCTCCATCGCGGCACGTACCGCGAAAGCCTCGCTCGTCGTGGTCGCGGTGCTTCGCATGGGGCGTTTCGAACAGGACCAAGGCAACCTCGCGGACGCGCTCGCCCTCGCCGAACGTGCAGTCGCCCTCGCACGGCGGATCAAACTCGAGGACCGTCTTGTCGAGGCGCTCGCGTTGCTCATCGAATGCCGCCGCGAGGCCGGCGAGGCCCACCGCGCGCTCCAAGACTGCGACGAAGCCCTCGCCACCTGCGACACGCTCGATCGCCGCGGGCGCCCTCCCATTCGACTCCGTGCCGCGGTCAGTCGCCTTCAAGGCGTGCTCCTTCGCCGCGTCGGCCGCGTGGAGGATGCGCAGCGCACGTATGCAGAGGCCATCGCGGTTTTCCGTCGCGTGGGGGCCATCAGGCTCGAGTGCCGTTCGCTCATGAGCCTCGGCTATGCGCTGTATGTTCAAGGTCGGTACGAAGACGCGATCGCCCTCACTATAGATGCACTCCACAAGCTTCGTCGCATCGACAGCAAGCTCCATGTGGCGGTCGGGCTCAGTACGATTGGCGCCTGCTATGCAGGGCTCGGGGACTCGGCACGCGCGCTCGTTTACCTGCGCCGCGCCGAACAACATCACGAGCGGTACCTCGACTACGACTCGTATGGCGAAACGCGCATTCTCACCGCGCTCGTTCACGTGGACACCGGCGACCTCGAAGAGGGCGAAGCTCACCTCGCGGGCACCGAGGCGTTCATCGCGGTCAAACCGAACGCGTACGACCTCGTCCATGCGCTTCTTGCGCGAGCCTATGTGAGCCTGAAGCGCGGTGAATTCGTTCGCGCCCAACGCACGGCCATCGAAGCGAGCCGCTTCGCGCAAGCCCAGTCACTGCTTTCGTTTCAGCTCTTCTCGCTCGCACTCCAAGCCGAAGCCGCGATGCGCCTTGGAAGTCCCCACGAGGCTTACCACCTCGTCACGATGGCCCTCGGCCCCGTCGAAGCCGTGCAGGGCTGCGAGTACGGGCTCGCGATTCGTGCAATCTGCACCCATATTCTCGTCGAGCTTCGGTCCCCTCAAGCGGCAGCAACGCTCGAACGAAGTCTCGCCTTCACGCAGTCGGTCGCGGTGCGCATCCGGTCCCCGCACCTCCGCGCGTGTTTCCTTCGAAGGGAATCCGTACAGAGTCTTCTCGCGAGCGCCGATTTGCTTGCGGCGCGTGTCGCGTCCTAGGACCCGAGTGCGGTGCATGCATGATGGCGCGCTTCGCCGATGCCTCTGCTAGTGGGGACCCATGGCGAGTCGCACTGATCTCCCCCCGCCACTTCGACGCCGTGTGGCCATCGTGCTCTCCGGTGGCGGAGCGCGCGGCGCATATGAAGTTGGCGTACTTTCGTGGATCTTCGAAGAGATCACGCGCCTCAAGGGTCGACCCCCGCGGCTTCACATCCTCACGGGCACGAGCGTGGGAGCCATCAACGCGTGCTTCCTGGCGGCGCACATGGGCGACCCGGTCCTCGGGATGCGTCGCCTCGTGGAGCTGTGGCTCGACCTGCACACGACCCAGGTGCTTGGCTTCGGTCCAAGTCACATTGCTCAACTCCCCAAGCTGCTTCTCGGCGGCGGAGCGAGCGGCATCGGCCTCTTCGACGCGCGCCCCATGCAGCGCATCGTCGAAACCGAGATCACGTGGCGAGCCATTTCGCGCTGCCTCGAACGTCACGAACTGCGTGCACTTTCCATCTCCACAAACGAAGTGCATACGGGCCGCACCCACGTCTTCATGCAGACGAGCCCCGACTGGGAACTTCCTCGCCTTGCGCCCCCGCGCACGCTCTTTCGTTCGGCCACCATCACCGCCGACCATGCCCTCGCCAGCGCAGCGATTCCGCTGATCTTTCCGCCAGTGCGCATTGCCGGTGAGCTCTTCATCGACGGCGGTCTTCGCCAGAATACGCCCATCGCTCCGGCGCTTCGCCTTGGCGCAACGCATGTGCTCGCCATCGGAAGCTCACGCGAGGTGCGTGGCACGAGCAAGAGCGAGAGCGCAGCGCCGTCGGCGTCGGCCCCAAGCGCGCCGTTTTTGCTCGGCAAGGTCCTCAACGCCTTCCTTCTCGATCACTTCGATGCGGACATCGAAATGCTTGAGCGCTTGAACCACGTCATCGAAGACGGCGAGCACGCCTTCGGGTCGAGCTTCGCGAGCGTCATGAACGCCGCGGCTCGCGCACGAGGCGGCGCTGCGTATCGTGCTGTGAAAGCCCTCGCGATTCGTCCGTCCGAAGACATTGGGCGTCTTGCCGCCGACCACATCAGCCGTGGCCAGTACCGCGCCGATCAGTTTCTTTCGCGACGACTCTACTCGGTGTTCGACCTCGGCTTCTCCGCGGAAGCGGACCTTGCATCCTACATCCTTTTCGATGGCGTCTTCGCGAGACGTCTCATCGAGATGGGCCGCGCCGATGCCCGCTCGCGCCGTGAAGAACTCGTCGCCTTCTTCGACGAAGACCTCGACGTGGACGTGATTCCTCCCTCCTCTCCTCTCGGATTCGCATGACCGAAGCTCGCTACCCCTACGTGCACGTCGACGTGCCCGCGGAAATCGCCGACGAAGTAAGCTCGCTGCTGTGGGACCTCGGAGCGCAAGGTCTCGAAGAACGCGACGACTCGACCCTGACAAAGGGCGCAAACGGGCTGACGACGCTTGTGGCGGCATTTGCTGACGAAAACCTCGCCGGCGAGGCCCTTTGCGAACTCGACGACGCGTGGAATCCGCGCATCGAATACGTCATCGGCGACGCGTGGCGCGACGAGTGGAAGAAACACTACCGCCCGTTCTTGCTGTGCGAAGGCGTCGGCGTGCGACCACCGTGGGAGGCCTGGGGCGACTTGCCTGCGGACCACGTGCTCGAGCTTGAACCGGGCCGCGCCTTCGGAACGGGCCTTCACGAATCGACGAGCATGGTGTCCGAACTCATCGGCGCGCACCGCGACGAGATTCGCGGAAAGTCCGTCCTCGACCTTGGTTGCGGCAGCGGCATTCTTTCCTTCGTTGCGCTCGTCCTCGGTGCGACAAGCGCGGTGACCGAAGATCTCGACGCGGAGGTTCTTCCGGTTGTACTGGAAAACGCCGAACGAAATGGTCTCGGCGCTCGGGTCACGACGCGGGCCGCAGGCGTTGGCGACGGCGGCGTGAAAGCTCCCGTCGTGTTTGCGAACATCGAAGCGTCGGTGCTGATTCCCTTCGCCGAGGCCATCCTCGAGCGCGTCGAACCAGGCGGCCTCGTATTTCTTTCGGGGCTCCTCGACTTTCAACGCGACGACATCCTGAAGGCGTACGCGCCGGCCACGCTCGTCGACGAACGCGCGCGCGGCGAATGGATTGCCCTCGCCTTTCGCACGCCGGCTTGAGGTTCAATGGCGAGGTGCCTGCGCGTCTTTCACTCGCCCGTCGAGCTCGGCTCCGTGGCGTTGCGCGGCGAGGCGTTCGCGTACGTGGCCGTTGTGCATCGTGCACGCATCGGCCACCGCATTGAGCTTTTTGACGGAGAAGGTCACACGGCGGTCGGAACCTTCGTCCGCTTTGAAGCCGACGCGGCCCACGTCGCGATCACCGAAGTCGTCGCGTCGTCACTCGCTCTTCGGCCTGTTCGCCTCGTGCAGTGCCTCAGCAAAGGCGACAAGATCGACGAGACCCTTCGCGACGCGTGTGAGCTCGGGGTGAAACACGTTGTCGTCGCAGAAGCCGCGCGCTCGGTGCGAAAGCTCGACGAGGCCGGCGGAGCGAAGTTGCGCGAGCGCCTGTCACGCGTGGCTGCAGAGGCCGCACGGCAAGCGCTTAGCCCTCACGTGGCAACGGTGTCTGGACCCGCTCCGCTCGCGACGGCGTTCGGTGATGGCGCGGAGCCGCTGCGACTTGTGCTCGACCCCACGGGTGCCGCGCCCTTCTTTGATGCGCTTTCCGCAGCTCCCGCCCGCGCGCCTCTCGCCATCGCCGTGGGCCCCGAAGGAGGTTTCACGGCAAGCGAGCTGGCCTTCGCGCTCCATTCGGGGTGGACCACCGTACGCCTCGGCACGACGGTGCTTCGCACGGAGACGATGGCCGCCGCTGTCCTTGGCGCGTTGCGAGCCTTCGACGACACCGACTCGCGCGACCTCTGACCGGCGATTCGTGCGTCGACGAACGATGCCGGGGCTCGAAAAATCTTTCCCGCAAGCACCCTTGCCGTCGCGGTCGAAGCCCGGTCTCCTGAGAGCACGATGTCTTCCTCTCCCGTGCGTCCGGTCGTGGTCCTGGGCAACGCATCACCGGCACTGATCGATGAGCTCCGGTCGATGGCGGCCGACGCGCTTCCGGGGACGGCGAAGCCACTTCTTCACGGTGCGGAGGCGCGAGCTGCGATCGATGCTGGGATGCCATGCATCGCCCTCGTGGACGGAGATGACCCCTCGTCGGAGGATGCGGCGCTGCTCCTTCGGCGCAATCCTGCGCACGCCGCGACGCCTCTTGTGGGGCTCGCCGCGCTCGCAGACGAAATCGCCTTTTCCACGAACTACGGCTGCGGCGGTGACGACGTGGTTCCGAAGCGCAATCTGCATCGCCTCGTGCCGCGCATCCGATCGTTGCAGCATGCAGCTACTTCTCTCGTCGCCTCGCAACAGCGCGGCAAGGCCATCGTCGCGAGCCCGGACCCGAAGAGGCGCGTCGTCCTGGGGCGCATTCTTCACACCGCCGGCTACGCGATCGAGTTTGCCGCCGATGCGCTGGAGGCCGCCGAGCTCGCGAAAAAACACAACGCGAAGGTCGCCGTGGTCGAGGCCACCGAGGACCCGGGCGCGTCGCTCGCGCACATCAAGCGGGCTCGACTTTCCGGCCTGACCGCCAACTGGGTGCTCGTCGTCGAACCGAAGCGCATCGCGCAACTCGCGCCGCTCGTCGATCCCCTGCCCTATGTCGCACTCGGTGACGCGTTCTCGCCGCCTGAAAACGTTCTCTTCGCGGCGAACGAACTCGCTCGCGGTGGCGGCACCGAAGGTCGCGGCAGTGCCCGACTTCTCTTCGGATCCGCGGTGCACTTTCGCGTGGCGGGTCGAGACGACGACGAGATCGGCTTCACGTACAACGTCAGCGAGACAGGCCTTTACGTGCGCACACTCGTCGCTCCGCCCGCAAAAGAAAGCGTGTGGATCGAACTGCAGCCGCCGAGGTGCGATCGGCGCGTGCGCCTCGAAGGCATCGTTCAGTGGCGACGCCCGTTTGGGCCGAACGATCAGGCCACGGTGCCAACGGGTTTCGGTTTCGAGATCACCGACGGCAGCGCGAGCGATCGGCAACGATTCATGGACGGCTACAAGGCGCTCCACGCGAGCACCTTCGGCGATTAGCGCCGGGCACGAGGCCTCGGCGAGTCGCCTGACGACGGGCGATGATGGGCGAAAAAAAACGCGGACCCTCGCTGGAGGACCGCGTTTTTCCGCGCGAACCGTTGACTACTTCTTCTTCGGCTCAGGCTTCGCAGGCTTCGCGGGCTTCGGGGCCTCGACCTCGGCGGCCGCAGGCTCGAGAACTTCGAGCTTCGAATACGTCAGGATGCCGTTTGCCGGGTCCGACTCGACGCCGGTCGAGTTGCGGAAGGCGTAGTCGTATGTGCCCGTGACCTTCACGCGCGCGCCGATGGCCGGGAGCGGGAACGGGATTGGCTTGCCGCCCTGAGCGTCTTGGTAGAGCTCTTTTGGCGCGTCTTTCTTACCGTGATACGCCGTATAGGCTTCGTATACGTTTGCGAAGTTCGAGGCCCAGCCCATGACGCGCAAGCGTGGCTTCGTTGCATCGGCCGCATCGTCCGCGATGGCGAACGTCGGAACTTCGGTCTTGCAGTCGTCCGGGTCCTTCTTGCCCGTCTTGTGCCAGGCGCACGCGTCGGCCGACGAGATGTTCTCGGCCACGATGGTGCCAACGACCGTGATCTCTTTGCCCGAAACATCCTTGTTGTGGATGCGGCTGTGGAGATGGTGAATCGCACCGAAGACGGTAAACGCCTCGCCCTGCTTGAAGTTCGTCGGCACCGACGGCACCTCGGGAAGCTGCGGCTTTGGCGCGGTCGACGCCGGCACGGGCTTGTACTTCATCTCCTCCTTGTCCTGGCAACCCAGAGACCCAAGCGCGAGGATGGAACCAAGGAGAATCGGCGCGACGGCAGAACGCATGGGGGCGTGACTACCACGACCCCGCACCGTCCGGCGAGCCTCGAACCGGCACGCAATGGGGAGCAGCCGCAGCGTCCGCAAAAGCTTCCGCCCTGACTGAACGAACGCGCGGAACGCGGCGAATCAGAGTCGCAGAAGTTGGGCCTTCGCCACGGCCTTCGCGGGATTGATCACGCCCCAACCTTGCCGGTCCACGGGAACGTTCGGCAAACGCGAGGCGGTATCGATGAGGATCTTCTTGACCTGATACGGCGAGAGTTGCGGATTGGCCTCGAGCATTTGCGCGACGACGGCGCTCACGATCGGAGCCGCAAACGACGTACCGTCGACGTACTTGTAGTGGCCGGAGACGATCTTTTGATCGCGTCGCTTGATGTCGACGAGGTTCTTCAAAAAGTAGCTCTCGCGGTTGACGACGGCGTCGAGTTCCGAGTCGACACCAGGGTTCGCGAGGAGCAGCTCTTTCGCCTCTTCGTCGCTTGCGGAACGCGCGAGGCTGTCGAGGAGCTGAGCTTGGGCCGACGTGGGCGTTTCCGGGAGAATCGGCGCGACCACCCAATTGGCCTGCGCCACGACCTCGGGCTTCTGAAGGCCGTCGATGGTGGGCCCGTAGCTCGAGTGGTACATGCCCACGCGGCCCGGCGTGGCGTCCTTCGCATCGTCGATGCCGCCAACGGTGATGGCTGCGGGCGAACTCGCCGGCGGAAGCACGCGGTGGCTCGTATCCCAACCTGCGTTTCCGACCGCCGCCACGACAACGATGCCGACGCGCGTGGCCTCTTCGACCGCGCGGCAAATCGGGTCGTCCACGTACGTCGCTTCGTAGTCGCCGCCGCAGGAAATATTCAGGACGCGAATGGCGTACTCTTCGCGATGCTTGATCGCCCACTCGATGCCGCGACGGATGTCGTGATGCGCGATGCGGCCAACGGTGCCGGCTTTGAGAAGGACAACCTCGGCGTCTTTCGCGAGGCCCTTGTAGCGCCCCGACGAGAGGTGCCCGTTCCCGGCGCAAACGACGCTCGTCATCATGCCGTGCCACGAACTCGCGTCGGGCGGAGGACACTCACGCGGCGTCGCGGTGTCGGCACGAACGTCGTAATGGACGAGGATGCGGTTGCGCGGTTCGGTCAGATCCGGGTGCGAATGAAAGCCCGAGTCGATGAACGCGATGGTGATGCCGCGACCTGTGAACTCGCTGTTCGTGGAGAGGCGGGTCGCCAGCGGCCCGAGATTCGGAACGCCGGGCGGCGGGCTGAGGCTGTCGCCGCGGTGGGATGAAGACAACGGTTCGGCCATGGGAGGCTCCTTCAAACAGCGTCTCGCCGCGCTGTCGAGTCCCGATGATCTGCAACAACTGCGCAAGAACCATTCCGCACCGCAAAACACCCGCACATCGTCCCCACACGAGCCTCCCGATGGTCGAATTCGTGCACCCGGAGTTCGTACCGGCGTCACTGCCGTGATACATGTCCGCCGCCGCTATGCCCGTCGCACCACCTCCCCTCAAAGTCTGTTTCATCGACATGAACGCGGGGGTCGAGAACCAAGCGATGCGCTGCCTTCAATCGGTTATTTCCCGATTTGAGAGCGAGCTTCGCGAGTCGAACCCCACGTTGCCCATCGACGTGCACACGGTCAGCCCGCGCGACACGCTCAACGAGATTCCCCGCGACCACGACTTGTACATCGCGAGCGGCGGTCCAGGCTCGCCCCTCGAGGGCCTCGGCACGCCTTGGTACGACGATTTTCGTCGCTTCACCGACGGGCTGATTCAAGCGCACGACCGCGACCCGGGCGACGCGCCTTCGATGTTCTCGATTTGTTATTCTTACGAGCTCGTGACGCTTCACCTGAACATCGCCGACGTCGTCCAGCGTGACGGCCGCAAGTTCGGGGTCATGCCGGTCTACACGACGACCGCCGGGCGCCATCATCCGCTCCTCGCGCCCTTTGGCGATCGCCTCTTCGCCTTCGAGCACCGCAACTGGGAGGTTGTGAACCTCGACGAGCAGCGACTCAACGCGATGAACGGCTCGGTCCTCGCACGCGAATCCCGTGAGGGGCGTGACGACAAGGGCAGCGCCGTCCTCGCGTTCAACGTCAGCGAAGCGGTCGAGACCGTGCAGTTTCACCCGGAAGCCGACCTCGCGGGCATCTTCAACTGGATCGATCGCCCCGAGCAACAGAAGGCCTTCGTCGACAGCTACGGCGACCTCACCTTCGATCGCATGCTGAAGACGATCAAGAATCCAGAACGCGTCGCGCGCGTTCATCACGAAGTCATTCCCGGGTGGATGAGGCGTCGCTTCAACGCCATCTCGGCGGCACGCGGCTGGGACGCCATGCCCTACGGCCCGATGGAAGCCCTCTCGGGTGCGGACCTCTCGGTGCTGCTCGGTATGGTCCCCGACCTGCCGTCCTCGCCTGCCGCCTGACGGGCTTTTCGTGCACTGTGCACGCGCTAACGTTCCGCGCCGTGATGGTTCTTCTTGAGCCCCGGCCTCGCGTTTGAGACAACGGCAACGCACGCGATGGCATCTCGTCGCGCAAAAGATTGAGGAGCACACATGTCTGAGCGCATCGGCCTTATGGTTGGCTGGGAAAACACCTTTCCTCCTGCGTTCATCGAGCGCGTGAACAAGGAGTCGGGGGTCACGGCCGAGATCGCCAAAATTGGCGGCACGAACGAGGTCTTCGACAAGAAGTACTCGGTGATCATCGATCGCATCTCGCAGGAGGTGGAGCACTACCGCCTGCACTTGAAGGCCGCGCAGCTTGCCGGCACGTATTGCATCAACGACCCTCTCTGGTGGTCGGCTGACGATAAGTTTTTTGGCTTCAGCCTCTCGGCGAAGCTCGGCGTCGCAACGCCGAAGACCGTGCTCCTCCCGCAGCGCGAGTACATCCCCGCGATCGACAAGCAGCGCTCGCTGCGCAACCTCGAGTTCCCCCTCGATTGGAAGGCGATCACGGAATACATCGGCTTCCCGGCGATCCTCAAGCCCGCTCAAGGCGGCGGCTGGAAGCACGTCACGAAGGTCAACAACATCGAAGAGTTGTTTGCAGCCTACAACAAGAGCGACATCCTCCCGATGACGCTCCAAGAGTTCATCGACTTCGACAACTACGTCCGCTGCATCTGCATCGGTCGCGAGTTCATGTTGCCGATTCACTACGACCCCAAGCTTCGCGGACCCATCGGCATGGGCCGTTACCTCGTTGAGCCAACGGACTGGCTCGGGCCTCTGCACAACCGCGTCGTCGACGACGCGTGGAAGCTCTGCAACGCGCTCGGCTACGACATGAACTCGGTCGAGTTCGCGATCAAGGACGGCGTGCCGTACGCGATCGACTTCACGAACCCGGCGCCGGACATGGACAAGTGGTCCATCACCGAGCACTACTTCGACATCGTCGTCGACCAGATGGCGCAGTTCGCGGTCAAGGTCGCGAAGGGCAAGATTGCCCCTCCAAAACGCCACATGTTCCAAGAGTGGATTGACGGCGGCGCTCACGCGAACGACCTCGGTCCTGCCGCGCGTGCTGCAGCACCGAAGAGCGAAGCGGGCAAAAAGAAGAAGTAAGCGACGAGCCACGCTCGACCTCAGAAGGCATCGGTCCACGGATCGGTGCCTTCTGGCATTTCATGGCTTCCAAGCCGGCGCAAAAACCGCGACGATTCAACGGTGCCAAGTCATCGGTGGTGATGGACACCTTCCCCAAGGTGCTGGAAATTGTGTTCCCAGGCGTCAAGGTGAACCTGAGCAAAACAGACTGGTTTGCGGAGTTCGACAACGGCTCGCAAATCTGGTTTGGCGGGCTGGACGACAAAGAGCGCACCGAGAAGATCCTGGGCAACGAGTACGCGACCATATTCCTGAACGAGTGCAGTCAGATCCCGTGGGGCAGCCGCAACATCGCGGTTACGCGGCTGGCGCAAGTGGCGCAGCAGGTGG
>CAIQDA010000159.1 GCA_903870415.1 uncultured delta proteobacterium | reverse complement strand
CTTCGGCCGTGCGATCGTGCCCTCTGGCGCTTCGACTGGCGAGCACGAGGCCCTCGAGCTTCGCGACGGCGACAAGAAGCGCTTTCTCGGCAAGGGCGTCCTCAAGGCCGTCGCCAACGTCGTGCAGCACTGCGGCCCCGCCATCATCGGCGCGGACCCTTACGACCAGGTGGGCATCGATCAGCTCCTGCTTGAGGCCGACGGCACGAAGAACAAGTCGAAGCTCGGCGCGAACGCGATCCTCGGCGTTTCCATGGCCGTGGCGCGCGCGGCCGCGGAGGAAGACGGTCTTCCGCTTTGGCGTTACCTGGGTGGCGCCGTGGCCCGCGTCCTTCCGACGCCCCTCATGAACATCCTCAACGGCGGCGTCCACGCGGACAGCGGCCTTGAGATTCAAGAGTTCATGATCGTGCCTCACGGCTTCTCCACGTTCTCCGAGGCGCTGCGCGCGGGCACCGAGGTGTTCCACGCGCTCAAGGGCATCCTCAAAGAGAAGGGCATGACGACCGCGGTCGGCGACGAGGGCGGCTTTGCTCCGCGCGCGGCGTCGAACGAAGAGGCGATCCAGCTTGTTCTGCAGGGAATCGAGAAGGCTGGCTACAAGGCCGGCTCGCAGATTTCGCTCGCCCTCGACTGCGCCGCCAGCGAGTTCTTCGACAAGAAGACGGGCAACTACACGTTCGACAAGAAGACGATCAGCCGCGACGAACTCATCGCGACCTACGATCGCCTCTCGAAGGCCTACCCGATCGTGTCCATCGAAGACGGCTGCTCGGAAGACGACTGGGAGGGCTGGAAGCTCCTCACGGACACCGTCGGCTCGCGCGTTCAAATCGTTGGCGACGACCTCTTCGTGACGAACGTCGAACGCTTGCAGCGTGGCATTTCGACGAAGACCGCAAACGCGATTCTCATCAAGCTGAACCAAATCGGCACGCTCACCGAGACTCTCGACACCATCCGTCTCGCGGGCGAGCACGGCTACGCATCGATCATCAGCCACCGCTCGGGTGAGTCCGAAGACACGTTCATCGCCGACCTCGCCGTCGCCACGAACGCAGGGCAAATCAAGACCGGCTCGCTCTGCCGATCGGACCGTATTGCAAAATACAACCAGCTTCTCCGCATCGAGGAGACCTTGGGTTCCGCGGGCATTTACGCAGGCTCGAAGCCCTTCGCCCGCCCCGCGGGTCGCTAGCGACGACGACGGAACCGCGAATGCCGGTTCCTTGAACGCCCGAACCCGAACACCCGACGCTGGCTTGCTCTGCAGGCTGGCGTTTCCGTTTTTGCGCGCGGGGCTTCGCTTCCGTGCGACGTGTGCTTGACTGGCCCTCGGTCGTTTCGTCATGAGCAAGAGCGTCGTTTACTGCCTGCGCACGCGCCCCGAGTCGGTGCTCCGCGACTTCGAGCGTTTGGCCGAGGGGTGCAATCTCTCGCGACACTTGGACCACTCCGCGACGACGGTCCTGCGCGATGAGCAAGCGTTGCCTTTTCCGCTTCCAGGTGCGCATTCGCCGCCGTGGCACATCGAAGGCGCCGCCGTGGCGCTCCGCAGCTCCGGGTTCGAAGACCTCGCGTGCGTTCATGGTCGAAGCTCCGTCGACTGCTTGCAGGATGCAAACATGCGTCGCGCCCTGCGACCCATCGTCGAACGTCACGGACTGCGCCGCGTCGACACCGTCGACTCGAACGACGTGCGGTGGCTCGAATACCGCCCTCGCGCATCGCTCCGAATCTTCCCAAAAATCTTTCCCGAAGGCGTCTTCGTTCCCAGCTATTTCTTTGGGAAAAACGTCGTTCACCTCCCGGCGGCACGCCCCCCAAACTCGCACCAGCTTTGGGGTTCGCTCGGAAGCACGCTCCTTGGCTTGGTCGGGCCCGCCCACCGCGAGGCGCTTCAAGCTGGCCCTCACGTCTTCGTCGACGCGCTCTCCATCGAACGCGAACTGCACGCAGGCTCCTTCACGTTCGTCGACGCGACCACAGTCCTCCCGGAACGGAGCGGGCGATTCCTCGATCCGCTCACGCCAAACCTCGTGTTTGCGAGTCATGATCCGGTCGCTATCGACGCGGTAATTGCCCGGTGTTTCGGCGTCGACCCGCTCGCCATCCCCGCTCTCGTGCTTGCTCAAGACGCGAAGCTCGGCATCGCTGACCCGCGCGACATCGAGCTGTGCGGCGACAATCTTCCTTCAAGCCCGTGGACCGAACCGCTCGGCGCGGACGCCACGTTTCGCGAGCGCATGAGGGACCGCGTCGGCTCGAGCCTCACGGAACCTGCTGCAATGCCCGGACCGATGCTCCGCGCGATGCTCGACGCGCACGAGCGCTACCTTCGCGGCGCCTACTGGACAATCGCAGGAAAAAGCCTCTTCGAGCGCTGGCGCGACACGAGCGAGTGGGGCCGACTTCACGAGGCCTACGTCGCAGGCCAAACCGCTCGCATCACAGGGCGAGCAAGCGTCGCGTCCGTGCTCTGACGCCTGAGGCTCTTGGCGCTCCGGCGCGACGGATGCACCGCAACGTCGGAACAGACTCGCCGGACGATTCGAGCGCGCGGTAGAATCGCCGGATGCGACAATTGGGACCGCTCGTAGGCTACTTGCGCCACCCTGGCGTTCGGGAGGTGGCCCTCGCCGGTGGCCGACTTCCCTGCGTTCTCGTGGACGACGGCTACCGCGCCATCGAAGACGGGGCGATCACCAACGAGGAAATCCTCGAACTTCTGGTGGCAAGCGGCGGCAGTCGCCACGTCGACGGACTCGGTGAGCAAGCGCTCCAATGGAGCTTTCGCCTTGAGAACGTCGGACGACTTTCCATCGCCGCCACGCTTCGT
The DNA here is from genome assembly GCA_903870415.1 of uncultured delta proteobacterium. GTDB lineage: Bacteria > Myxococcota_A > Polyangia > Polyangiales > Polyangiaceae > CAIQDA01. The sequence goes on along the minus strand of CAIQDA010000159.1, from coordinate 61 downwards.
GCCGGCGTCGTGCAAGTGCGCATCAAGCTCGCAGAGAGCACGCCGGTCACGGTCGACTCCG
>CAIQDA010000158.1 GCA_903870415.1 uncultured delta proteobacterium | reverse complement strand
GTCTCGAACGACGGCCTCGCGTTCGACAAGTCGTGCATCAGCTTCCACGACCGCGAAGTGGGTCAGGGCTTCTACGACGAGCGTTCGGATCGCCTGCAAGGTGCAAACATCTTCGAAGCGGCGGCGACGTGGAGCGAAATTCGCGGCGCGTTCGAAGCGTCGCAAACCGTGGAGATCGTCGCGTGGATTCACACGCTGTTTCCCGAGCTTGCGAAAGCTTCGCCGCCGGAGGTCGCTGCGCCCGACGTTGCATCGCCAAAGGTCCCGTCGTCGCCTCCGCGGCCTCATCGTTCGCGCCCGCCGCAGCGTGTTCACCGAAGCGCTCGTCCAGCGGTGCCTCGCCGTGAGGGTTGGCTTGCGGTGGCGCTCTACGCTTCGATCCTCCTGGCCATGTGCGCTGGCCTTGTCATCGGCGGAATCGGCGTCATTCGCTCCGCCGCGCCCTTGGTGCGTTCCGCGTACCGCGCCCAAGTGGACCATGCGTACAGGCCCGTCCTGGCGACGGTGATCGATCGTGGCACGACGACGCTTGCGGAGTCACGGCGTGCGCGCGGCCGAAAGTACGGAATCATCTCCGCGCGGCTCGGTGTGAGCTTCTCGTTGAGCGACGAAGTGCGCGAAGCTTCCGTCGAGATTCGCGTCTTGGACACTGCGGCGCAAATGCTCCAGTTCGAACGCACGTTCGGGCGGCTCCACGAAGGGAGCGCCATCGACGTACTCGTGGACGAAGCGTACCCGCTCGAACCTGTGCTCAACGCAGCGTCACTGCCCGGGGCCGGGTCGCTCATCGGGGGATTGTTCGGCGTGCTCTTGGGCGCGTTCCTTGTCGCGCTCATTCCAGGGCTTCTGTTGCTCGGCTTCCTTCCGGCGAAACGCTGAGGCGCGGCCGCGTCGACAAGCAAAACGAAACCGCACCCCACCGAAACGGGATGCGGCATCTTCCACCTAAACGCATACGACGACCAGGCGGCGTATGCGTAAGCAGTGGACGAGGGCTTACCCGACGACGGGGTAGTCCGTGTAGCCCTGCGCGCCAGGCGTGTAGAAGGTCGCGAAGTCCGGTTGCGCCAGCTCGCCGCCGCTCTCGAGGAGTGCGGGCAGGTTCGGGTTCGCGATGAACGGGCGTCCAAAAGCCACAAGATCGCCGCGGTTCTCGACGAGGTCTGCTTCGGCGCGGCCGCGGTCGTAGCCACCTGAAAGGATGTACGTGCCCTTGAAGCGCGTGCGAAGGTCGGCCTTCAGCGAGGCCTTCACTTCAGGGGCGCCCATGGAGCTGTGGTCGACCACGTGCAGGTAGACGAGCCCGAGCTTCGACAGGCTTCCGGTGAGGTAGGTGAAGAGTGCATCGGTCTCTTCGTCCGCAACCATGTCGTTGAAGGCGCCGTACGGGGCCACGCGAATGCCCACGCGGTCCGCTCCAATACGTGCCGCCACAGCCTCGGCGACCTCGAGCACGAAGCGCGCGCGGTTCTCGATGCGCCCGCCGTACACGTCCGAGCGATGGTTCGACGCCGTGTTCAGAAACTGGTCGAGGATGTATCCGTTCGCCGCGTGGAGTTCGACACCGTCGAAGCCCGCATCGATCGCACACTGTGCAGAATGCACGAACTCATCGCGGGTGCTCGTGATGTCGTCCGCGCTCATGGCCTCGGGCGTCGAAGCGGGGAGGTTGCCGTCCGGGTCGACCCAAATGGGCTGCGCAAGTGGCGTCGCCGATGGGGCCACGACCCGTGCACCTGCGGGAAGGTTCTTCTCGTGTGAGGCGCGGCCCGTGTGCATGAGCTGAGCGAAGATGTGCCCGCCGGCCGCATGCACCGCGTCGGTGACCTTGCGCCAACCCGCCACGTGCTCGGGCGTGAAGAGACCCGGAATGCGCGCGTAACCAAGGCCGTTCGCGCACGGGGCGATGCCCTCGGTGACGATGAGCCCGGCGCTCGCACGCTGCGCGTAATACGTTGCCATGAGCTCGTTCGGCACGTTGCCAATGGCGCGGTTGCGCGTCATCGGGGCCATCACGATGCGGCTAGCGACGGTGATGCGACCGAGGGTGTACGAAGAAAAAAGTTTCGAGTCGGCCATGGGGCTCCTGTGGGGTGCCGTGGCACCGAAGGCCACGCGAGAGGGGATCCGAGCCCTTTAAGCACGTTGGGGCGCGGCGCGAAGGCGCGTCGGTGATGCGGAACGCTTCCCTCGCCGGAGGTCTGCCTGGTGGCATGGAAAACGCCGCACGGGCCGCACCAGGGAGTTGGTTCTGGCTTCGTGCAACGTGCACGTACCAGCCGAGTGGCCGATCAGGACCGGCGCCTCGTTCAGCGTGCGTACCAGGCCTTCACGGCGTCAAGGTCGCGGACGGCGTCGTGGACGCGGTTCAGCTTCGGAAACGCGTCGAACACGCTCGCCGGAATGTGATCGAGCGCGCCGCTCTTGAACCAGCGCACCGTCATGTGGAGCTTCGTGTCGACGACGCTGGGACGCGCCCCACCGAAGAACGGTCCGTCGCCGATGTGCGCCTCCGCGTGCCGGCCCCATGCAGGGAGATAAACGTCTGCAAGCAGCTCACGCGCGGTCTTCCTTTCCGCTTCGTCCTTGATGCGCATCGTCGGCGACACGGTCGCACGAAGGTCCTCCACGTGACCCATCATGGCTTCGTGGCGCGCAGCCTCGAAGGGGTCGATGGGGTGGAGCCCGTGGATTCGTCCGATGAGCGTGAGGATCGCGTTCGATTGGCCAAGCGGCGCGTGACCGGGCATCTCAAGCAAAGGCAGCGAGCCGTACGGCGTCGTGGCCTTCATGGTCGGCCAGTCTTCGCGCTTGATGCGGCGGTCCTCGAACGGGACGCCGGCAATCACGAAGGCCAAGCGGCACTCTTCGCCGCGACTCGCGGCCATATCGAAATAGGTGAGCTTCGGGAGCGACATGCGACGAGGTCAAACCACGGCGCCGCGTCCTCTGCGAGCGAAACCCGAAGGCCCGTGATGGGTCGCGGCTGGCGTCAGAGGAGCGGCGTGACGTGCGGGTAAAAGTGCTCCGCGAGCGGCACAACGATGCGGGCCGCGGTCTTGAGCATCGCAGCCTCCACGAACGCGGTCGGGCGACCAATGAGGAACGCGGCGACGCCAGGAACGAAGGCAATGCCCAGGAAAAGAACAGGGAACATCATGCGACCGTGTTTTGCAAAGAACGGATCGAACACCTTCGGAAGAAGGCGCGCCCCGTCGAGCGGAGGCACGGGCAACGCGTTGAACACGGCGAGCAGAGCGTTCATCTGCACGAGGCGCAGGAGCAAGACTCCGAGCGCGACGGTAAGCGAGCGCGGGTCGGGGCGTTCGGTGCTCCCGTGAAAACCTGCAATCTGCACCCAAATAAGCCCGACGGCGGCGACGAAGCCGAAGAGCACGTTCGAGAGGGGACCTGCGGCCGACACGAGAGCATCGCCGAGGCGCGGGGAGATCTTCGCCGTGAAGCGATCGGGCCGAAACGCCGTGGGTCGCGCCCAACCGAGCATCGGCAGGCCGCCGCCAAGGACCGCAAGCGCAGGCATCAGAATCGTGCCCACCGGATCGATGTGCGCGCGTGGATCGAGGGTCAAGCGACCGTCTTCTTCGGGCGTCGGGTCGCCGAGCTTCGTGGCGACGAACGCGTGGGCGAACTCGTGCACCGAGTAGGCGAGGATCATCGGCACGAGCACGAGCAAGAGCTTCGTGACCGTCGCCGCGGCGTCGAACGGCGGGTCTGTCGAGTCGCCGATCAAACGAGAAGCTTTCCGTCAGCCGTGGCGATGGGGCCGTAGAGCTCAGGGCGCCTGTCGCGGAAAAAGCCCCACGCCGCGCGGTGCCGGTGCAAGAAGTTCAGATCGAAGGCATGCACAATACACCCTTCTTCGTCGCGGTCGAGCTCTTGAACCTTGTCGCCGCGGTGGTCTGCGATGAACGAGCTGCCGTAGAAGCGTTGGCCTTCTTCGGTGCCGACCCGGTTCGACGCCACGACGGGCATGACGTTCGCCACCGCGTGGCCGATCATGACGCGCTGCCACGGGTCCTTCGTGTCGAGGCTCGCGTCGTGGGGCTCGGAGCCAATGGCCGTGGGGTAGAGAAGCACCTCGGCGCCGAGGAGCGCCATGGAACGGGCGCACTCGGGGTACCATTGATCCCAGCAAATACCCACACCAATAGCCCCGAAGCGGGTCTGCCAAACCTTGAAGCCCGTGTCGCCGGGGCGGAAGTAAAACTTCTCCTCGTAGCCCGGCCCGTCGGGGATGTGGCTCTTGCGGTAGACGCCCATCACGTCGCCGGAGTCGCTGATCATCGCGACCGTGTTGTAGTGCGCGTGGCCCGCGCGCTCGAAGAAGGACACGGGAACGACAACCGCGAGTTTCTTGCAGAGTGCAGCCACCTTCGCGATGGTTTCGTTGCCCTCAAGGGGGCGGGCCCACTCGACGAACGCGTCGTCTTCGTGACGGCAAAAGTAGGGGCCCTCGAAGAGTTCGGGAGGCAGAATCACTTGCGCTCCGCGTTTCGCGGCGGCCTCGATGTGCGCGAGCACGCGCTCGACGTTCGTTTGCCGATCGTCGCCGAGAGGGCACTGAATGGCGGCGACGGTGATGGTTCGCGGAGGAAGAACTTCGGGCATGGCTTCAACCAAAAGAGGTGCGGTTAGCGAACCGCGGAGGGCACTTGCTGGGTGATGCAGTGGAACGCGCCGCCGCCTGCGAGAATGGCCTTTGCTTGAACCCCGATGACGCGGCGACCGGGAAAGAGCGGCTCGAACGCCTTGAGCGTCGCATCGTCGAACGCGGTTTCGTAGAGCGGCACGACGACCACGTCGTTCGTCACGAGGTAATTCACGTGCGACGCGGGCATGACCTCGCCGTCTTCGTCCTCGACCAAACCGGGCGAAGGAACCACGTGAACCTGGAGCTTACGGCCGCGCGCGTCGACCATCGCTTCGAGTTCACGGCGAATGGCGATGAGCACCTCGCGGTTCGGGTCGCTCGCGCCGCTTGGCTCCATGCAGAGTGCAACACCGGGGGCGATGAGCCTAGCGATGGTGTCGATGTGCCCGTCGGTGTGATCGTTCAAAAGACCGTCGGTGACCCACAGCGCCTTTTCGGTGCCGAGGGCATCGTGAAGCGCGTTCTCGATGGCTTCTTCGCTCAAGAGCGAATTGCGGTTTGGATTGAGCAAACACTGGCGCGTCGTGAGCACGGTGCCTTCGCCGTCGTACTCGACCGAGCCACCTTCGAGGACGACGGGCGAGTCGAAGCGCGTGTATCCTGCAAGGGTTGCGATGCGGCCCGCGAGCGTGTCATCGCCGGGCAGCGCGTACTTGCCGCCCCAACCGTTGAAGCGAAAGACCGCGCTGGCTCGGTCGCCGGCGGCGTTGCGCAGGAAGATGGGCGCGGTGTCGCGGAGCCAAATGTCGCCGAAGAGTTCGCGGTGCCGCGTGTGACGAACCCCGGCAAGGGCGCGAGCACACGCCTCGTCGGCCTCTTCGGTCGGAACGCAAATGTGCAGATGGGCAGCGTTTTCGCCCGCCGAAGCGATGGCACGCACAAGCTCCGTGAAGCTTGCTTGCGCAGGTTCGAGGCCGTCGAGCCACAGGTTGCCATGGCTAGGCCACGCGACCCAGAGGGCCTCGTGGCGGTCCCATTCGGCAGGGGCGAAAAACCCAAGTTCCTTCGGTGTCACGCGCTCTGCATAGCTCACCCGTGCCGAACCGAAAGAGGGAGCTCACGCGCGGCGTGTGACGCGTGTGCAACGCGCGTTGAATCGGCCGTCAGTCAAACGCGCGGAGCCCGTCGAGGACGTCTGCAATCGCCGCGTCCTGGAGCGCTTCGAGGCCGGTCGAGCCCGAGTACTTAGGACGTGAGTTGAGGCTCGCGAAAATGAGCTTTTGAAAGCCCACGAGGAGAGCCGCGTTTGCGATGGTCCGTGCGCTGTCGACCCCGGGGTCCGCCCGGATGCGCAAGGCGATGGCCTTCAAGTCCGGTCGTGCGCCCACGTCGCCAATGGCCACGCGGAGTCGCTCCTGAACCACGTCGCTACCGGCGGACCAGAGCTCGTCCCAGACCTTCTGCTTCGCGGCCTTGATGAAATAGTTGCCTTTGACGATCTCGATGGCGAGCCAGTCGCGGAAGAGCGCGAGGCCTTCCGGCGTATTGGCTGCACAGTGCACAAGCAGCGCTGCACGCGAGGAACGGGCAACACCTCGGGAGCCGAGCGCAAACTTGTAAAGGCCCTTTACGTTGCGCGCCTGTTCATGCGCCGCAACCGCGACGAGGCCCGACAGGTTGATGGCCTCGGTGACGACCGCCGCCGTCGCGCCCGTCAGCAGCGAAACGATGCGCGACACGCCGCGCGCGAAGTTCATCGTGCCGAGAAAGAGGCTCGAATAGCGGCGCCTTTGAATCTTGTTTTGCCCATAGCGGCAGAACTCCATGACGCCGGCGTTGGGCGTCGCCTTGTACGTGTCGAGGACCTTGAGTCGCTTGGCGCAGCGCGACGCGTCCTTGAAGGCGCGCTTGGCCACGAGGAGATTCATGATGCCGAATTGGTCGAGCACCTCGAGAATGCCAAGGTACTGGTCGACGAGGTCGAGCAACTGATCGAGCGTGAAGTCGGCTGCGAAGTTTTGGAGCGACGCCGTGAGGCTCGAGAACATGTCCCCCATGCTGCTCGTGTTCATCGTCGTCGCGGCTTCGCTGATCGCGTCGGCGCTCTCGGTGGCGTCGCCGAGCTCGTCGCCCTGCCCGGCGATCTCCGTGTACATGCCGATCGATTCGTTGACCCGCGTGGCACCCGTGAGGACAGCCGTGGCGCTCCGACCCTTTTTTGGTGCCGCGATCCAGTTCGCCGTTTCGACCGGATCGCTCAACTCGCCACCAATCTCGGCGTTGACTGACGCGAGGAGGCTATTCATGTAGAGTACACGGCCAACCTTGCGCTCTTTGTCTCCGTTTCGGTCGAGGTACTTCTCGCCCGCACGCTTGATCTCCTCGAGCGCCGCGCGGCGAGCCGATTCGAGCGGATCCCGATGAAACGTGAGGATCGCTTCACACATCGTGGTCTTCAGGTCTTCGCGAAAGCTGAGCGCCACGAGTGGACCGCGCTTGTCGCCCATGACGAGACGGAAGTCGTCGATCGCGTACGTGTTCACCGGGGCCGGCGGAATCTCAAGCTCGTCGGCTTCTGCGACGGGGGTGTTTTCCTCTTTCCACAGCGGCGCGATCGTTTCGACGTTTGCCTCGATCTCGGCCGCAGCCGCTTCGTTCTCGACGATGGACATGTCTGACCTTTCGGGCGGCGACCTCGCCTCCAGAGCGCGATGCAACCACCAACGCCGACGTCGCGCCACGTGCCGTTCACGGCTGAGATCACGTCATAAATCACTGAGGCTCGCGGCGAGCGCGACCATCGCGAAGAGCACTCCGACGAGCAAGAAGAGCAGCGGTCGCGCGCGCGTCGGGTCAACGACAGAACGTGTTCCGTCAATGGAAAGAGACTCGCTTGCGTCTTCGCCTTTGCGCCGCGCCAGGAGCCCCGCGAGCGTGAGCAGTGAGCCCACAAAACTCGCGGCAAGGGCGCCGGCCATCGCGAGGCGCCGCTTTCGCTTGGCCATTCGCAGGGCCTCCGGAAAGTTGTCGAAGGCCTTCCAGCGGTCGAGACGAGGTCGCAGCAACCCTTCGAAGACCGCGAGCGCATGGTCGCTGCCGGTCAACGGTGCGATGACCTTCACGTCGCTGCCGCCGTCTTCGCGCACGACAATCCACGTGGGGTCGGCGGATGCGGGACTTGGAATGCGCGCTTCACCTGCGCCGAAGCCGTCGCTCGTTTGGGCAATGACAAGGGGCGCATCGGCGACGAGTCCCGCGCGGTCGGCGAGCTCCAAGCGGTAATGCGCGGACGGGATGTTCGAACGAACTTGAACGTGGACGTCGTCGTGATCGCGCGTCACCGCAACGACCATGTTGGCCGGCGGCGACGGAAGCGTGCCGCGCCAGGTGCTCTCGCGTCCGCCGGGTTCACGGAGCGCAATCGCGAGGTTGCGTGCGAACGGTGGCGCGAAGACGCGTGTGCGCAGCAGGCCTGGAACCGTGCTCGGGAGGCGTTCAACGGTGACGCCGTCGTCGCTTGTTGCTTGCAGAGTGCACCCATCGAATTCCGCTCCCGCGAGTCCTTCAACGCGCCATTGAACGATGAACGGTTGCTCGGCGGGCGGCGGCCATTGCGAGGCGTGCGCGTAAAGCGTGTGCGGCCCGGTGCGCCCAGCGGGTGTGAGCTGAAAGTGCGGCGCGGCCGTTTCTTCGTTCGGAGCGGGGTCAAGGCGCAGGTCCCCCGGTGGAAGGGCGATGCGGTCACGGCCGTCCACGACGGTCGCCGTGAGGTGAACCCCGAGGCTTCGGGCGCGGGCGCGAGCCAGATCGAAGGGAAACATCAGGGTTCCGCGTCCCTCGCTGTCCAAAGTGAGGGTCGTTTCGGCGTGCGCATCGAGCGTGTCGACGACAACCTCCAGCGTTCCTCCCGGGGTGGCTTGACGCTGATGAAACCTGTCTTCTTGCAGGGAAAAAGCGAGCGCGAGGCCGGACCTAGGACCACCGAGCGGGCGCGCCTCCACGACGACCGCCCGAACCCGGGGGCTTGCACCTGCCCACAGAAATGCCCCCAGGGCGACCGCCGCGGCAGCCGAAGGAAAAGCGGGGAAGGCGCGGCTTTTGGCGGTCATTGGCTCATGATGCGACAAGGTTCTTGAAAAGGCGTCCGTGGGAACCCTATTCGAGCGCCATGACCGCGACGACCGCCTCGAGCGCCACGACCATGGAGAAAGGCCCAGCGGCCTATTTCAAGACGCGCCTCGGCTCGTTCTTGGCCGTGGTCCCCCTTGGTCTCTGGACCGCGAACCACCTCTGGAACAACCTCGCCGCGCTTCACGGTGCGGAAGCCTGGGAAGCCGCGGTGGTGCGCCACTCGAGCCCCTTCGCCGAAGCGCTTGGGGCCATCATCGCCCTCGCGCCGCTCTTGCTGCACACGGTGTGGGGTCTGGCGCGACTCTTCATGTGGCGCCCAAACGTCGGCTCGTACACCTACTACGGCAACGTGAAGTTCATCCTCCAGCGCGTTTCGGCGGTGGGCGTGCTGCTCTTCCTCGGCGCTCACGTGTACCTCGCGTGGATCAAGCCTCACGTCTTCGAAGGCCACGGCGAAGAGTTCGAGGACATCGCCAAGGAGATGTTCACCTCGGCCGACGGTCCGACGCTCATCGTCTACGTGCTCGGCACGCTCGGCGTCTCCTACCACCTCGCCAACGGCCTTCAGAGCTGGGCCATGGGCTGGGGCCTCGTCGGCAGCCGCGATGCGGTGAAGAAGTTCGAGTGGGTTTCGCTTACCTCGTTCGTGCTCCTCCTCGCGATGAGCTGGGGCGCCATCTTCGGCCTGTACACCGCCGGCCGCGCCATCGTGGCGCAAGAGGCTCACGACAAGGCCCCCGCCGCCGTCCAGCACTGACGCTCGTCGCCTTCACGCAAGGCACCAAAAAAATGAAGAGGAGAATCCCAGCGGTTCTCCTCTTTCTTTTGAGAGCATGTAAACTGCACGCAAGTTTTGGGGCGCGCCAACGATAAGACAGACATGACCCGCGCATGTCCTTCGTCCGCCCTGCCTTCCGTTGACTCCATTCGCCAACGCGTGGCGTGGAGTCACCGCATACGTGAAGCGCTCCTCGACACCTTCGCGCCGCGCGGGTGCCTTGCGTGCGACGCCGAGCTTCATCCGGGCCGCGAGAGGCTCTTCTGCGCGCCGTGCGCCATCGCCGTCGAGAGCGGTGAACCTTGGGCCCCGTACCTGTACGGAGGCGCGATTCGCCACGCCATCGTGCGCCTGAAATTCCAGGATCGCACGGATTTGGCCGAACCTTTAGGTCGCCGTTTGGGGGCGTGGGCATTCGGGCGCGCTGCCGTTCCGGCCGGTGCGATCGTGGTGCCCGTGGCGTCGTCGCCCGAGCGCATTCGCGAGCGCGGCTATTGCCATGCCACCCTCGTGGCGCGCGGCGTTGCCAGCGAACTTGGGCTGACGCTCGTGCCGTTTGGCCTCACGCGCTTGCGGCAAGACGGAACGCAACTCGGTCGCGGTCGCGAAGACCGACTGAGCGCCCTCCGCGATGCCTACGTCGCTTCCGAAAAAGTATGCGGAAAGAGCGTCTTCCTCGTGGACGACGTGCGCACGACCGGAGCCACGCTCGACGCATGCACCCTTGCACTTACGCGCGCAGGGGCCGCACACGTCGAGCCGCTCGTCGTCGCGTGGACCCCGCCCGAAAACGAGACGTGATCGCGGCAGTCGACCCGAACGTCAGGCGTCGTCGCCGTCGTTGCTCTCGAGAAGAAGCGCTTCGGCGGCGGCTTGCACCTTCGCCCAGGTGGCCTCGTCTTCAATCTCGCTGAAGATCTCGTCGCCCTCTTCGTCGACCTCGTGTTCGAAGAGAAAGAGCTCGATGTCCTCGTCGCTCTCGCTGTCCATGTCGGCCTCCGCAGGCGCGAGCACCGCGTAACGCGTGCCCTCGACCTCGACCATGGCGAGGCACTGGTACGCCTTCTCTTCGCCGGCTCCGTTCGCAAGGATGATGAGTCCCTCGTTCGGGTCGTCGTCGTCGTCTGCCGCTGCCGTCGTGTCGTCGTTCTGCGAACCGCTCATGGGGCCCTCTGTCGAAAACGGGCTCTCATGAGCCGGTGGGCGCGCACCCTTACCGAGCCTTCGCCGGGAAGGTCAGAAAGAAAAGGGGTCGAAGTGAAAATCGCGGAGCGAGATTGGGCGGAGGAGAGGCGTGATGGGCGCGTTGCGGTTCACTCGTAGGCAAGGGCCCTGGTGACGACCAGCCTTGCGGCGCGGAGTCCTGGGGCCACCCCCGAGAGCAACGCGAAGCCGAAGACCATGAGCACCGTTCGAATCGCCGCGACCGTTGGGAACAGGTACGGAATCGTCCACCCCGTCGCCTCGAAGCCCACGGCGTTCATGAGCACCATGCTCGTGGGAATCGCCGTGACGAGGCCGACGAGAACGCTCGTTAGGCCTAGAAAACCAGCCTCCGCAACGATCGACGCCAGGACTTGCGTGCGTGTTGCACCTATCGCTCGGAGCACTCCGATTTCTCGCGTGCGATCGATCACCGCCGCGAGCATCGTTCCGATGACGCCCAGCACCGCGACGATGAGCGAGATGGTCTCGGCTGCTTTGGATACACCGAGCGTCGATCGCAAGACGCCGCGAACCTCGTCCTTCAAGACTTCATTTGAAGTCACGAAGTAGCCGCCTTCCGCCCCCGCTGTGGCCCCGAGAAGCGCGCGTGCCTTCGTTTGCACCTCGACGATCGACGCGCCGGGAGCCAGGAAAAGATCAGTCGCTTCGACTTGATCGTCGTGCCAAAACTCCTTGAGCCAGCGCCTGTCGATCATCGCCCATCCCTGGTCGCTCGAATAGTCGATGACCACCGCCGCCACGCGGAACGCATGCGTGCCTGTGGGCGACGGAAGGTCGAACGAGTCGCCCTTGTGCTTGCCTGTCCGCGCCGAGGTCGCTTCGCTCAAGAGCAGCGAAGGCTCGTCACCGGAGAGCGTGTCGGAAGCGAGCGGACTCGGCCCCTCGACCACGTGGCGGCCACCCTTGTCGGCCACCTGCTTCAAGTAGATGGGCGCGTTGACGGCCAGCATTTCGACTCGCCGTCCGTAGGCCTGGAGGCTTATCGACCGGACCGGATTCACCGCGGCAACGCCCGGAATCGTTCCGAGACTTTCCGTGACCGACGCCGGGTACGCGATGGCGTTTTTGTCGACGAGTGGCGAGCCTGCGGTCACGAAGATGTCCGCGGGAATGGCCTGATCGAGCCAGTCGAGGCACGAGGCTTCATACGAGTGCGTGTAGGTTGCCATCGTGAGAGAGGTGCCCGTGGCGAGCACAAGCGCCGCTGCCGTGAGCGTGCTTCGGCCCATCTCGCGCTCCACGTTGTCCACGCCGAGGCGTCCCGGAATGCCGAGAAAACGCAGGGCAAGCGGACGCAAGATGCGTGCAAGAACCACGAGCGCGATGGGCAAGAACGCCACGGACCCGAGGAGCATCAGCCCCACGCCGAGGAATCCGTGGAACGGAAAGCGCACGTAGATGGTCGCGTAGCCGAAGACGCACGCGACGAGACCGGCAATGGCCAAGAGCTTCACGGGCCAATGGGTTCGCGACGCCGCATGGAGATCGCGACGCAAGGACTCGACCGGAGGAACGCGGGCCGCAGCGCGCGCTGGGCCGTAGGCCGCAAGCAGTGTCGCCACGACGCCGATGACAAAACCCGTGAGCGCAAGGCCAGGAGAAACACTGGCTTCCGGCATCGCAACGCTTTCGTAGAAGCGCGCAATGTTAGGCCCCATTGCCTTCAAGACGACCGTCGCTATGCCCTTGCCGAAGCCGATGCCGACCACGCTTCCAACCGCTCCGATGACCGCCGCCTCCGCCACGAAGACGAGCATGACGAGGCCTTGGCTCACGCCCACGCTGCGCAAGATTCCAATCTCGCGCTTGCGTTGACCGACGCTCACCGCGACCGCGTTGTAGATGAGAAACATGCCGACGAGGACCGCGACCATCGCTTGCACCTCGATGGCGAGCTGGAAGCTCTGGGCCATGCGGGCCACCTGCTCGGCGCGCGCGCTTGGACGATCGACGACAGCGCGATCCCCGACAATTTGCTGGAGTTCCGCCTTGGCGCGATCGAAAGTCACACCGGGAGCCAGCGCCACGTCGATGCCGTCGACGAGGGTGCCGCGCTCGAAAGCGAGCTGCGCCGCGTCGAGGGAGAGCACCGCCCACTGACCGCCGAAGGACTTCGAGCGCTTGGTCTCGCGCAAGATGCCTGCGACGCGAAACGTCTCAAGTCCGTGCGCCGTACGAAGGCGAAGTTCCCCATCGACGGCGAGCTTTCGGCGCTCGGCGAGCCCCTCGCTTACGAGGATGGCGTTCGGGTCGTTGAGGAATGCAAGCGGATCGTCGAGGACGTTGTCACCCTGCGTTTGCTCGAACGGGAGGAAGTATTTGTCGCCGACAAAATCGAGGCCGAACACGAGGACACGTTCGCCTGCATCGCCTCCATCGCCCGCGAGAAACGTCGTGCGCTCCATGCGCGGAGCGGCGTGCTCCACCAGGTCGCGCCGTGCCATGAGCTCGTCGAGAAGGCCGATCGATACGCCGACTTCATCCTGAGAGACCGACAGGTCCGCCTTGCCTCCGGCCCTATCGGACAGGTCGTCGAAGGAGCGAAGGACCGCTTGGTTCGCCGCCGTCATGCCAACGACCATGGCCACCCCGAGGGCCACCCCGAAGAGAACGAGCAGGGAACGCACAGGAGATGCGGCCGCATGGCGCAGCGACACGAAGCGCACGAGGGCGATGAACGAACGCAGCGTTCTCATCGAGGGCTCCGGCGCTCGTCCTTGTCGACGCGCCCGTCGCGGATGGTGAGCACGCGGTCGGCTCGCTCGGCAATGCGTGGGTCGTGGGTGACGAGAACCACCGTGCGCTTGTCCGTCGCAGAACCCGTGAGGAGTGCAAGGATATCTTCGCCCGTCTTCGAGTCGAGGTTGCCGGTGGGCTCGTCTGCGAGAAGAAGTGGCGGGTCGCCTACGAGCGCACGTGCGATGGCCACACGCTGCATTTCTCCGCCCGAAAGCTCGTCGGGCCTGTGACGCTTGCGGTGAGCGAGCCCAACTTGTTCAAGAGCCGCAGTGGCCTTCGCCTCGACGTCGCGCGGCTTCTCGCCCGCCAAGAGTGCGGGCATCATCGCGTTCTCAAGGGCCGACAGCGTGGGCACGAGATTGAAGAACTGAAACACGAAGCCGATGCGATCGCGGCGCAGGCGCGTAAGGCCGTTGTCGTCGAGGCCGCCGAGGTCTTGCCCGTGAATGAGAATGCGTCCCGAACTCGGGCGGTCGAGGGCTCCCATGAGGTTGAGAAGCGTGCTTTTTCCGCTCCCAGAGGGCCCCACGATGGCCACAAATGAGCCGGCCTCGATGGTGAAGCTCACGCTCGCGAGCGCCACCACGTCGGGCGCGTGGGCCTCGTCACCCTCGGTCGCAAGACTGCCGCGATAATGTTTTTCGACGGCGTCAAAAACAACGACGGGGGTGGCATCCATCTCACGATGCAAGCAGCCCCGCTCTCCGTTGCACAGCGCCGCATGCCTGCGGTTGCTTGCGGGAGCGACTAGGCGGCGAGCTTGCGGCCCGCGTAGGCGACGAGCGCGTTTACCGTGTCAAAGTTCGACGGGAGCGCCTCTTCGGCCTCGACCGCGAAGCCGAACTTCTCCTCAAGGAACATGATGAGTTCGAGCATTCCGGCCGAGTCGATGACGCCGGAGCGCTCGAGGGACTGGTCGTCCTTCAGCGCAGACGCGTCTGTGCCGGAAAGAAACTGCCCGAGAATGAAAGCGCGTATCGCGTCGCGGGGATCGGTCATGGGGTCACCATCGAGGCTGCCGCGCATGCGCGGAGAGTCGGGAGTAGAGAGAACAAACCCGAGACCGCGTCGGGGCGCAAGCTGCGCCGCAGGGCCGCAACCACTGTGTGACCCGGCGGCCGACGATTGCCTTTGCCTGGCGTGAAGCGGCCGCGAACGAGTTGCGTGCAAAAAACCTGGGTGAGAGCCATCAAGCGAAGTGCGCCATGGTGAACGACGGTCGCACGAGGCGCTCAACGCTACCGTCCCAAAGAAGCTCGGGTGGCGTGGCGTGGCCGAGAAAGAGGAGCGGGCTTGCGGCGTAGGAGTAGGCGCCCACGTGGAGGAAGGCGATGAGGTCGCCGATCTGAGCGGCGGGTAGCTGGAGTTCGCGCGCGAGGCTGTCGATGGGGGTGCAAAGCGGGCCGACGATGTCTTGCAGCACCGGGTCCCCGTCGCGCGAAAGGTTCACGATCGGGTAGTTCTTCTTCACGAGTTGGCCGAAGTTTCCCGTGGCCGGAAACACGTGGTTCATGCCGCCGTCGAGCACCACGATGCGCTTGCCGCGGGTCTCTTTCACGTCGACCACACGTGCGACGTAGGTGCCGAAGCGGCCGATGAGGTAGCGACCAAGCTCGAGGACGAAGCGCATCGACATGAAGCGTGCATCCTGCATGCGCCTCTCGTCGATGACGGCCCCGACGGCACGACCCGCCTCGCCCGCATCGAGGTCGGGCTGACCCTCAAAGTACGGAACGCCGAAGCCTCCACCGAGGTTCACGTGCGTGAAGCGCGCGCCCGTTTCGCTCATGAAGTGCGCCGCGAGATCGAGCGTTTGACGAGCGTTTTCAGCGAGCGCAGCGGTGTCGAGGCATTGGGTGCCGGCGAACACGTGAAAGCCCTCGAGAGACACGCCCGGTGCGGCGAGAGCTCGGCGCACAACCGGAAGCGCGTCCTCCTCCGCGACGCCAAAGGCCGATGCGTGACCGCCCATGCGCATGCCAAACGCCTTCGACGTGCTCTTTGGGTTCACACGAATGGCGACCCGTGCGGTGAGGTCTTCTTCCGCGGCGATGGCGATGATGCGTTCGAGCTCCGTGGGGGACTCGACGGAAATGCTGCTCCCTTCGCGGATGGCGAGGCGCAGCTCGGGGATGCCTTTGCCTGGCCCTGCAAAACTGATGGTTGCGCCAGGAAAACCAAGCGATCGCACAAACGCCAGTTCGCCGCCGGAGCTCACGTCGAGCCCCTGAACCTCGCGGGCGAGGAGCTCCACGATGGCGCGGTTGGCGTTCGCCTTCACGCAGTAAAGAAGGTCGACGTGATCCGGAAGCGATGCACGGAGCGCGCGCGCATGGGCAACGATGGCCTGTGCATCATACACGTAAAAAGGGGTGCCGTGCTTGGCGGCGAGGGACTCGAAAGGCGCGTCGCTACGAAAGGCCATCATGGAGCGTTCTCGTTCACGATGCGTTTGACGACGCGGGCCGGGTTTCCCATGACGATGGAGTCAGGCGGAACACTCGTTCGCAGCACTGACCCCGCGCCGAGAACGCTGCGCGCACCCACGCGAACGCCTTTCAGAATGGTGCAGTGTTTGCCCACTTGGACGCCGTCTTCGAGGACGACGGGCGAGATGTCGTTGTCGCCTGCGGGGACCTCCCAAATGGGCTTCTGCGGGTCGTAGTGCGAGTGCCCCTCCGTGTCGGCGATGTAGCTCTGCGAGCCAATGCTCACGAAGTTGCCGAGCGTGATGGACGACGCCACGTCGAAGGTCGTGTTGTGCCCGACGAAGACGCCGTTGCCGATGAGGAGTTTCGGGTGCCGCGATGACACGGGCTTGATGTTGATCTGGCCGGAAAACCGCACGTCGTCGCCCAGCTCGATGTGGCAAGGCGCCGTGAGGTACGGGATGCGATCGATGGCGATGCGCTCGCCATGCTTGGCGCACTTCGCGAGGAAGACCGGAGTCGCAAGCAGTGAGCGCTCGGCCCACTCGGCGACTTCGCGCGCGGTCCAGTGCGTCTCGAAGATGGCCGCGTAGATCGGCCGGAGCACCTCGGGCGGCACGAGCGCTCGGTGCACGACCTTCTTCGCGAGGGGGCGAAGCTGGCCATGAAGGAAACGCTCGAAAGCGGAGCGCGATTCGTCACCCATGCGGGCAGGATACGCAGCGATGCGTGGGCGCGCGTCCGTAATTGGTTCACGAAGGCTCGCGAGGGCAGACCGGCGTAATAGTAGAAGTTCCGAGGTGCGTCGGTGGTACCGTGCGACGGCTGCCATTCGCGGCACGGCCTGACGGCAACAAGGACGTAAATGGCTGAACTGACGCAACCGGGCTGGAAGAATCGGCGGTCACGCCCAAGTCGCGATCACATGGACGGCGACGGGTCCGGGTGCGCGTGCGGCATCGAGGAGATCTTGGCCGAGGCGTCCCTGGTGAAGCCCGGCTTCGATGCCATCTTCGCGGAGATAGAAGAGCGCGTGGGGCCCTCCACCACGCCGATCGTCCAGCAGAAGAAGATCAAGCTCGACGGTGGCGGCGTGCTTCGAGGCGGCGGTCGCGACGACGAGCGCGCGATCTTGAAATCGGAAACGCGATCGCCCACGAGCACCGCGCCGAACAAGGGTGCTCCGCGCATCGCGCAAAAGTGCTTCACGAAATACTTGAAGACTGCAGCGAAGGCGCAAGCCAATCCGCTCGCGTTCATCAACGACATGGTGCGCGGAACGATGGCGTTCACGTCCTGTGGCGAAATGCTGCGAGCGCTCGAGGCGATTGAAACCATGCAGGGACGCCGTCTTGGCGACGGTTCGCTGGCGTCCGCCGAGTTTCAGATCGTTCGCGCGAAGCAAATCTACGAGCCGAAGTCTCCGCTGCTTTACGGCGACATCAAGCTGAATATCCGCGTGCACACGGACCCGGCGGGCGGAGAAGCGGCTCCTCCTCACAACTGCGAACTGCAGCTGAACATCGTCCCGATGCTCGAGGGGAAGGGGACCCCGAGCGGTCACGGCGCTTACGAGAAGTGGCGCGACCTCGACGACGAACACTGGGGCCAGCATGGGTCGGAACTGCCGCCGAAGCTCCTCGACATGCCTGACGATTACCGCGCCAAAGCCATGCGCATCGTGCACTCGTCGCAGGACGCGTACCGCGACGGAGCGATCGCGTTTACGAACGACACGGCGCGTGAGCGAGTCCTCGCCAAGGTGAGCGAGATGACTTCCGCGGCGGCCAAGCGCGTCGCTGAAATCGAACGCGGCGACGCAGGCTGAACCTCGCGTGGCTGCGGTTTGCTCACGCTCGACCGAACGCCTCGACGACCGCGTCCCGAAACGCCCGACCGAAGGGGCCGAGGCGTGACGCCCTGCGCGTGAGAAGGCGAACCGCGAGCAGATGGCGACTTGGGCCGTCCCACTTCACCTCGACGAGCCCGGAGCTTTTGGTGAGCTTGTCGACGGGCAACCAGCCGTAGCCAAGACCCGCTTCGAGGGCGGCGCGCTTCGCCCGAAAATCGGCGAAACGAACCATGCCGTGCGCGTCGATGGGCGTCGTCGGAAGGCCGAGCCGCACGTCCGAACCGCGAACCGTGAGGAGTACATGTTTCGCGAGTTCATCGGCGGACACGCGGGAGCGCGCGCGACCGAGCGGGTGATCGCGATGAGCCAATAGCCGAAGCATGAGCGGCTTGAGGTCGATGGTGGGGCGCCCTGCTTTCTGAGGCGGAAGGACCATCAGGCATACGTCGGCGTCGAGGGCTGTGAAGCGCTCTTCGACGTCCGCCAGGACCGCGGTCTCAAGCTCCATTGGTGGCGCAGACGGTCGCGCCGAAAGGCTCGCAACTATGCGCACGAGTTTCTCGATAGGCAGGCTCGCGTCGACGACGATGCGCAGTCGCGGTTCGGTGCCGCCGAGAAGCTCGCTGCAAAGCTGCCCAAGCTCGTCGTGAGCGGCGATGAGTTTGATGCATCCTGCAATGACCCGATCGCCCGCCGGCGTCAGCGTCGATCGATGCCCTGTGCGATCGAGAAGCTTGAGCTTCGTCTCGTCCTCGAGGCGAGCCACGGCGTACACGATGGACGTGTGCGGCTTGCCGAGAGCTGCGCCTGCTGCGGCAAACGTTCCGTGTTCGGCGAGTGCGACGAAAGCTTTGGCGTGGTCGAGTGCGATGTCCGTCATCTGTCAAAGAACTCTACAATGACCGTCGACATTCTGTCATCGACGAGGACAATTCATCGGGCCAGGTTGCGCCCATGGACCAGCCCTGGATTCGTGGAAAAGTAGCGCGCCAAGCCCATGTGGGGCTTCCTCCCGGCACGGTCGAAGAAGAGTACGGTCGTAGCGGCTTCTTCGGCGGCTACGCGCACGCGTACCGGCTTCACGCTCCCGTTGGCTGGGTCGAGATCGACGGTCCTCTCAAGCCCCGCGCGTACGATCTTCGTCGCACGCTTGCGCCCGGTCAGGACGACACGCAGCGCGCCATGGGCCGCACGCTGTTCGCCGAGAACGACGACGTGCGTATCCACCACGTGCGCATCGAGGAGACGCCGTCCTTCTGGTTGCGCAACGGAGATGCCGACGAGCTCTTCTTCATCCACAAAGGCCGCGGCATTCTTTCGACGGAACTCGGACCGCTTTCCTACGAACCCGGCGTGTACCTCGTCGTGCCTCGCGCGATGCTTGCGCGCCTTGAGCCGAGCGAGCCAACCGAGGCCATCCTCGTCGAGTCCGCGGGCGCGGTGTCCTTTCCCGATCGCGGCATGCTCGGGCTCCACGCGCTCTTTGATCCGGCCGTGATCGACGTGCCCACGCCCGACCTCGATGCCGTGTGCGCGGCTGCCGACGTGGCACAAGATCAACCGGAAAAACGCTACGAAGTGCGTCACCTGCGCGGGGGCGAAGTGACCCGTGTGGTTTACCCGTTTCATCCCATCGATGTGGTCGGCTGGAAGGGCACGACGGCGCCGATGCGCCTGCACACCAAGGACATTCGGCCGGTGCTTTCGGAGCGCTACCACCTGCCTCCGAGCGCCCACACGACGTTCCTCCTGCGCGACGCAGTCGTGTGCAGCTTCCTTCCGCGCGGACTCGAAACCGGGGACCCCGAGGCGCTGCGCGTGCCGTTCTTCCACTCGAACGCCGACTACGACGAGCTCATTTTCTACCACGAGGGCACGTTCTTCAGCCGCGGCGGCATCGAGCCCGGAATGATCACCATGCATCCTGCAGGTATTCACCACGGGCCGCATCCGAAGGCGGCCGAGCGCGCGAAGGCCCAAGGTCGCACCGACGAAGTGGCGATCATGATCGACACGAAGAAGCCGCTCCGCATGGTTCACGCGGCGGAGTCGTCGGAAATCGCTGACTATTGGAAGTCCTGGGCGACCTGAGCGCGCTGCCCAGTCATCTGAATTTCACCACGCATATGTCACCCCCGTTGCGACGTTTCCCATGAGCACCACCCCATCGAACCCCCTCGGCCTTTGCGGCATCGACTTCGTGACGTTCGCGAGCCCGGAGCCCGAGCGCCTGCACGAACTCTTCCTCGCGTTCGGCTTCTCGCGCACGATGCGGCACCGCACGAAGGCCGTGGATCTTTACGAACAGGGCGACATGATCTTCCTCGTGGACAACGAGCCCACGTCGGCGAGCGCGGCGTTCACCAAAGCTCACGGTCCCACGGTCACCTCCATGGGATGGCGCTTTGAGGCTCCGCGTCAGGCGTTCGACATGGCGATCGCTCGCGGCGGAAAGGCCCACAGCCAGCCCGACTGGTCGGTCGATGCGAAGGCCGTTCCAAGCCTTGAGGGCATCGGCGGCCTGGCGCTGTATTTCGTGGAGAATCACAAGGGATTGCGCCGCTTCGAACGCTTCGGTTTCGAGAGCCTCGAAACGCCGGACCACGTGGCACCGAAGGGATTCTTTCGCGTCGACCATTTGACGAACAACGTGGCCAAGGGCGAGCTTCGTGCGACCGCGAACTTCTACGAGCAGGTCTTCGGTTTCACGCCGGTGCGGTACTTCGACATCCGCGGCGTGCACACGGGTCTTCAGTCGTTCGCACTGCGATCACCGTGCGGGAACTTTTGCATTCCGATCAACGAAGCGGCCGAGGAGCGCTCGCAGATCAACGAGTACCTGCGCGATCACAAAGGCCCGGGCGTGCAGCACATCGCGTTGCAAACGCTCGATATCCTTGGCTCGCTCGAGAAGCTCGAGGGCGCGCCAATGGAGTTTCTCGACATCGAGGGCGAGTACTACGCGAGCGTGTTCGAACGCGTGAAGGGTGTGCGCGAAGACCGCGAAGCCATCGCCAAGCGCCACGTGCTCGTCGACGGCGACGACGAAGGTTACCTGCTTCAAATCTTTACGAAGAACCTCCTCGGTCCGATCTTCTTCGAGCTGATTCAGCGCGAGAATCACCACGCGTTCGGCGAAGGAAACTTCGGCGCGCTCTTTCGATCGATCGAACGCGATCAGGCCAAGCGTGGCGTGTTCGACGGTGACGCGGCCGGCGACGCGGCCGGCTGACGGGGTCGCGGACGGCTCGAGGTGTCGTGGCGGCGGGCGGAGGGACGGTCTTCGCCGCCGGAACGGCACTTGCATGGGTTGACGGAGAAGAACGCGCCGACGGCTCCCCATTCCTGGGAAGCCGGCCGGTTTACGCGGTTTCCAATCGCAAAAACCCACGAGCCGCGTACCATGACCGTCATTATGTTTGCATCGACCGAGAGGCTTGCCCGCCTGGCAGCGGACAGTCTCGGCGCCTTTTCGGCACACGGACGGCCAGCACGCCGTGGGCGCTCGCCTCGCGGTCGCGCCGACGAGGAGGGTGCCGCGTGGTGATCACCTCACTCGCATCGTACAGCCTTCAGGACATCGCGAGGCTCACGACGACGGACGTCCGAAGCATCGCGACGTCTGCGATCGCTCAGGCCACCACCTCGCAACTGCGGGCGATGGAGACCACCGACGTCGCCGCGCTCACGAGTTCGCAAGTACGGGTGCTCGGCCGCGATCAGGTCGCCGCGCTGTCCACGGACCAGATTCAGGCCCTGTCGACGACGAACGTTGGTGCGTTGACGGCCCTTGCTGTCGACGCCTTGACGCTCGACCAGCTGTCCGCGCTGCTGGCGCCGCAGGTCATGAGCGTGTCCGTCGCGAACCTGAACGAGCTCGACGCCCAGCAGTTCGCGGCGTTTTCGGCCTCGCAGCTCGCCGTCCTCACCACGACGCAAATCGGCGGCATGTCGGCCAATGTTGTCTCCGGGATGAATGCGACGGAGCTTGCCGCGTTCAGCACCACTCAGATCGCAGCGCTTTCGCGCGCGGCCGTGGTCGGAATGACCGAGGGCCTGCTTTCGTCGCTGACGCCTCAAGAACTCAGCGCCTTTAGCTCGGGCATGTTCGCGGCGCTCGGAACCATGCAGGTGGCGGCGCTCTGCTCGACGCAGCTGTCGGGCCTGACGACGACGCAGCTTGCTGGGTTCACGGCCACGGGTCTCGCCGCCATCGACCCGGGCGACTTGTCCGCGCTGAATGCGACGCAGCTTGGCGCGCTCACGCCGACGGCCGTGGTCGGAATGACCCCCGACCAAATTGCCGCGTTGTCGGCCGACAAGCTCGCGGGCCTTTCGACGAAGCAGCTCGCGGCGTTGACGTCGACGGCGTTTCAGGGGCTGACGACGGCGCAGCTATCGGCCCTTGCGACGACGCAGATCGCAAGCCTCCAAGGCGCGGGTCTCGCTCAGCTCGAAGCGACCGAGTTCGCGGCGCTTTCGACCGCGCAACTTGCGGCCTTTGGCACGGCGCAAATCGCCTGTTTTTCCCGCACAACGCTCGCGAATCTCACCTCTACGGAGGTCGCGGCGTTCTCTGGCGCGCAGCTCGCGGCGATCAACCTGACGGCGATCCCGGGCTTGAGCGAAGACCTTCTCTCGTCGCTCACGACGACGCAAGTTCACGGGCTGACGAGCGCGGAACTCGGCGCGATGCTCGACACGCAGCTCAGCTCGTTTTCCGCGAGCCAAGTCGCGGTGTTGAACGCCACGCAATTGGCCGGAATCACGTCGACGCAGGTGTCGCAGCTTACGACAACCACGCTGCTTGCGCTCTCGCCCACGCAGCTCGCGAAGATCGCGCCCGCGTCGATCGTCGGGCTTGTGGCCACGCAGGTGGAGGCCCTTGAGACCTCTCAACTTCGTGCGCTGACAACGACGCAGGTCGCGTCGCTTTCGTCGAACGCCCTCGATGGAATCGACGCCACCCAGCTCGCAAGTCTGTCGACCGTGCAGCTGCGTTCGCTCTCGGGCGTGGCCTTGCGGGAGCTTGCGCCCGAGCAGCTGGTGTCGCTCTCGTCGACGCAAGTGGGTGCGCTGTCGTCCACGCAACTCGCGTCGCTCCTTTCGACGAACGTTGCCGCGTTCTCCGCCGAAGAACTTTCCGCGTTCTCGGCCACGCAACTTTCGGGTTTGACGAGCACCGCGGTCCTTGGATTCACCGAGTCGCAAATGAGCGCACTCGCCCCGTCTCAGATTCGCGGTCTCTCGAGTGTCGCTGTTGGCGTGCTCCAAGACACGCAGCTTGGGGCGCTGGCGTCGACGCAGCTTCTCGCGCTCGTCTCGACGCAGCTTCGTGGTCTGACGCGGACCTCGATCTCGCAGCTTTCGCTCAGCGACATCGCTGCGCTGGCCTCGACGCAGTTCGCCGCGATCACCGCGACGGCGCTCCAGGGACTCTCCGAGGATCAGGTCGGTCG
>CAIQDA010000157.1 GCA_903870415.1 uncultured delta proteobacterium | reverse complement strand
GTGCCGACGCGCACCGTGTCCTTGCCCATGCGATCGACCGGTTCGAAGGCGGATCCGCACGAAGACCCGGCGCGGATCGATCCGTATGTCTGGCTCGATCCGCAGCGCATGCGACTTGCGGCAAAAGCGATCGGCGAAGAGCTCGCGCGCGCGGACGCAGCCCATGCGAACGCTTACCGTTTACGAGCGGGCGAACTCGACGACGTCCTTGGTCGCTTCGACGACGCGATGGAGGCGAAGATGAAGGCCTGCACGCCCGCTCCGCTCGTGGTGGATGCGCCAGTGCTTGGCTATTTTGCCGAGCGCTACGGTGTGACGGTGGTCGCGGTGTTGCGACCCTTGGGGGTTCCCGCCGCAGCCCCGTGGCTGGCCTCGATTCGTGCGGCGCTCGTGGATATTCCCCAGGCACGCGTTCTCGTGACCGCTAGGGAAATTCCAGACGAAGCGAGGTCCATCGACCGCCCGGTGCAACACGTGCCCACCGATGGAAGGACCGTTGAGGACGCGGTGAGCGCGCTCGTGGAGGCAATGTGCCCCGCGCCAATCGGATCGCCACAGCCCGCTCACGCGCCGCAACGGCGCTAGGGTTCTCAAACGATGCGACGCGAGCACGCGGTACCGCTGATCCTCTGGCTTGGGGCCGCGCTGTGGCTTCACGTGCTGCTCGGTCGCGGCGGTGACGAGCTTGCAGCGGTTCATGACGGTGTCGGCGCCATCCGCGATCTGGCGTCGAAGGTGCGTCGTGAGGTTCGCGATCGCGAGCGAACGTTCGAACTCGACGACCTCCTTGAAGCGAAGGCCGAGCCGGAAAAAGCCCGTGAAGAAGCGCAACGCGCGGCGGAGAAGAAGAAGGCCGATGCGGAAAAGAGCGCCGAGAAGAAAGCCGACGAACCGAAACCCGACGAGCCCAAGAAGCACGTCGCGGAGGCCAAGCCATCGTTGCCCGTTCCCGTCGTGCCGGTTCCTGTCGATCCGAAGAAGCGCGACAAACGCATCGCGGTCGATCAGCACGTGAAGCCCTCGGCGGAGGACAACCCAAACGCGAACTTCGTTGCCGATGAGGCCGCGAAGGTCGACGAAGAAACCGTTGCAAAGCTCACGCATCAGGGTGAGGACCAGCCCGACCCAACGCCGGGCGGCATGCACGTGGACCCGCTTCAAACGCCGGGAAACGCCTCACGAGAGCGTGTCGCGCAGCAAGAGGACGCGCCGGGCGCCAAGGAGCGATCTTCCGGGGAGCGCGGCACGTCGACGGACCTCGTGGCGCCGCCGCTTGCTCCTTTGGCGGGTCGTGGGGCCGACGATGCGCGAGGCAAAGCGGGCACCGTGGACGAGGCGCGGGGCGATCGTTCGACGTTGCCGCCGCAGAGCGCCCAGGCGGACCGCACGCGTGCCGATGGAGACGGCTGGCACTTCGATCCGATGGCGAAGGGCGCGCAAGCGTCACGAGGGACGGGCACGGTTCGCGATGGAAAAAGCGGCGAGGTCGGAAGGCCGAACGCCGCTTGGCTCGGACTCGGCGCGGACCCGGGCGATGGACGACCGAATTTGAACCTCACGCACGCAGGCGTGATGGCCGCGATCGGCGACGATGCGTTGCGCCGCGATCGCATGAACGACGGAGAACGGCGTCGCAGCGAGCATCGAGGCACGTGGCAGCCGTCGACGCTTGAGCGCTGGCGGAGCGCGACTGAGAACTACGTGTCGAGCGTGAAGGTTGGAAATCAGACCGCCCTCAACGCGGCGCGCGCGCCGTTCGCGAGCTACTTGCACGCGATCCACAACCGCATTCATCCCATCTTCGCCGAGTCGTTCCTCGGGTCGCTCGCGAACCTCCCGCCGACCCATCCGCTCAACGACGTGAAGATGGCAACGCATCTTGAGATCATTCTCTCGCCACGCGGCGAAGTCGTGCGCATGGGCATCGTGAAGTCGAGCGGCGTCACGGCCTTCGATATCGCCGCGCTCGATTCGGTGCAGCGTGCGTCTCCGTTTGGTCCCGCACCGCCAGCCATCTTCTCGGGCGACGGCAACGTGTATCTCCATTGGGAGTTTCATCGCGACGAGGTCTTCGCGTGCTCGACGATGAACGCGCGTCCGTTCATTCTCGCCAATCCGCCCCCCGTCGCACCCGCGAAGCCTGTGCCGACACCGGAAGGCGGCTCCGAGCCGACGCCTCCTTACGCGCCGGGCTTCGAGCGCTTCGGTGTGCTTCGTGTGCCAAACCAGCGCACGGTGGCACTGTTGAGCCAGGTGCGCTGACGTCGAGCAAAAACCCTCGTGGCGCGAACGATGGCCCCTTCGAGCTCGTCGCGGGAAAGGGCTCCGTCGAGGAACGCGCTCACCTGGGCGAAGCCCACCGACTGGAGCGCACGCGAAGCGCCGAAGCCCGCATCACGAAGGGTCTGAACTTCGTCCACCCAGCCCGCCGACAGCCACGAGCGCACTCTTGCGGTGACCGCTTCGGTGTAGCGAGGCTCGTTGATGACGATGCCTGCATAATGCACGGAGTGGCGCTTGTCGCGGAACCCGTGCTGCTCGTGGAAGGCCGACAGTGTCATCCCGGTTACGGCGTAAACTTCGAGGGCGCGGCTCACGCGAACGAAGTCGTTGGGCGCGAGTTTCGTGGCCGAAATGGGATCGACCGCGGCGAGTCGAGCGTGAAGCGCCGCGCGGCCCTCGAGCTCGGCAATGCGCGCGTATTCGGCACGGAGTTCTTCGTTCGCGGCGGGCATTTCGGCAAGGCCGTCCACGAGCGCCTTCATCCAAAGGAACGTGCCGCCGCACAGGATAGGAACGCGGCCGCGCGCGCGAATCTGAGCGATGGCTTCGTCGGCCATCGCAACGAAGAGCCCCGCGTCCATGGGGGCATCGAGGTCCACGCACGAGACGAGGTGATGGGGCGCTCGCGCAAGCTCCCCAACACTTGGCTTTCCCGACCCGAGGTCGACGCCTCGGTAGATTTGCACGCTGTCGACGGAGACGATCTCGCCATCGAGCTGATGGGCAAGCTCGCAGGCGAGCGCCGTCTTGCCGGTGCCCGTGGGCCCGACAACAGCCAGAAGCCCGGTGCGATCCGTGTAAGATGCAACGAGCTCGGCCGCGGCGGCGGTTAGGTCAAGGTCGCCCGACACGACGCTCGAGCTCAGAAAAGGAAAGGCGTGTCACGACGGGGCGACCGTGGGGGCAGTGTCCGCCGAAGGCGATGCCGTCGAGCGAATCGAGAAGTGCCCGCGCCTCACCGTCGGTGACGGCGTCGCCGCCGCGCAGGGAGCCGTGGCAGGCCATGGTCGCGAAGACCATGTCGATACGGTCGGCGAAGGGGCGCTGCGCTTCAAGCATCCACTCGGCGAGCAGGTCTCGCGCGAGGACTTCTGGGTTCGTGTTCCGCAGCATCGCGGGCACTCCGCGAACAGCAACGGCATGGGGGCCGTGGGGTCCAAGTTCGAGGCCCATGCGCGAACCTTCAGCTTCGATGACCTCGGCCGCGGCAACCTCCGCAGGAGACGCCTGTACAATGCATGGGATAAGAAGCGGCTGCATGGCGACGGCGCCGCTCCCGTACGCCTTGCGCAGCCGATCGAAGGTCACGCGTTCCGCGGCGGCATGTTGATCGAGCACGTAAAGCCCGTCGGGGCCTTCGCACAGAAGGAACATGCGCCGCACCTGGCCGACGTATCGGAGCGAGGCGTAGAAGCCTTTGCCCTCGTCGAAGAGGTCGCCATGGACCGCGATGACGACCCTTGGAGTCTCAAGCGGAGCGTCGGGCGGTATCGTTCGGATTGTGCCAGGCGCCGACTCGACGGCCGCTTCTTCGGAGACGAGCGTGGGCCGCAGACGACCAAGTTCGGCCGCGTCGAGGGTCTCCATGTTCGACGGGTGCGGGACCGGCCCTGAAAGCCCCCAGGGGTCGCCGTGGGGTTCTGCGAACGTGGCGGGTCGTGGCGCGTCGAAGGCCCAGGCGTCTTTTGGCGCGCTGAGCGTGGAAGGCGATTCGCTGCGAGGTGCGCCGGGTGCGGGCCTCCGAAAGAGCGGACCGCCGACGGGCAAGTTGAACGCACCGGCGAGGGGCAGATGGAGTGCGCGTGACACGGCGTCGTAAATCGCGCGCCCGTCCGCGAAGCGCACCTCGGCCTTTTGCGGGTGCACGTTCACGTCGACTTGTTCTGGAGGTAAATCCAGGAAAAAAGCGCCCGTGGGGTAGCGACCAGGCTCCAGCACGGACCCGTAGGCTTGCTGAATCGCGCGCGTGAAATGGCGGTCGCGTACCGGTCGTCCGTTCACGAAACAGAAGAGCCCGGTGGCTCCCGATCGCGCGCGTTCCGGTGCGCTTAGCCATGCGCGAAACCTCATCGCGCCCGAGGCACCTTCAAGCTGCGCCAGCGTGTCGTCCGCGAGCACGTCGCGCACGCGCTCGCCCAAGCTTGCAACCTGCACGTGTTTTCGCGCGGTCTTTCCGTCGCGCAAAAAGTGGAACGCGACGTCGGGACGAGCGAGTGCGGCGACGAGAACCACTTCGCCCACCGCCGCAGACTCGGCCGAGACGCTCTTGAGGAATTTGCGGCGCGCCGGCACGTTCCAGAAAAGCGCACGCACGGACACAGTGGTTCCAACGGCGCGCGATGCAGGTTCGACGAGGGGCTCGCCGCCGCCGTTGAGCGTGACGGATGTCGCCGCGTCGTGGGCGTTGTCGCGGGTCAGAAGCGTGAGTTTCGACACGGACGCGATCGACGGAAGTGCCTCGCCGCGAAACCCAAAGGTGCCGATGCGCGCAAGGTCGTCGACGTGTTGAATTTTGCTCGTCGCGTGGCGTTCGAGTGCGAGGAGCGCGTCGTCCGGGTCCATGCCGAGGCCGTCGTCGGCGACCTCCACGAGTCCGAGACCGCCAAGCTCGATGGCCACGTTGATGCGCAGGGCCCCGGCGTCGAGGGCATTTTCGAGCAACTCCTTGGCGATGCTCGCGGGCCTCTCGACCACCTCGCCCGCGGCGATCTGGTTCGCAAGGTCCGACGGGAGTCTGCGAATGCGCCCCATCAGTCTTGGCCTCCGCGACCTTCGTCGTCCGCGTCGTCCGCGTCGTCCGCGTCTTCCGTCGCGGCCGCGAGGCAGTACTCGCGGGTCTCGCGACGAAGGAGCGGAGCGATGGTGAGCGCGCGGCTCAAGACCGACGCGAAGAGAAGCACTGCGGGCGCACGGACGACGAGCTCGCGAACAATCTCCGTCGCGTCGGGGCCAACGGCCTCTCCGGCGCCGTGCACTTGCGCGTCCAAGAATGTCGAAGCGAGCGAGAGCACGCGCGATCGCAGCTCAGGCGTCAACGCGTATTCGAGCAGCTCGAGCCCCCCCTGCGCGCCAAGGAGTTGGACGGTCATCATGCGTGCGCCTTCGCGTCGCGAGAGCAGCCCCCAGGAAAAAACCAAGAGCGCGGCACCCACGACAAAGTTTGCGGCCGCGAGAGGGAAGAGCGTGCGCTTGCTCGCGCGCTTCGCATTTTCGACCTCGGCCAAGTTCGCTTCGACGACTGTCCGGTCGGCCGCGAACGGAATCGACGCGAGGAAACTCGAGGGATCGCTCGGGGCGGAGCGAAAGCCTTCGATGGTGCTCAGGGCACCGGAAGCGCCACAGCCACCGAACGTGCCTGCCGTGAGAACGGCCGCGAGGAAGAATGCGGGACGGGAACGGCGCGGGGAGGCCACGCCCTTGGAGGTAGGAGACTCGCGGGTAGGTCGCAAGGGGCGACACCGAGAACGGGAAAACCTCAGCGCAAGTCGACAACCCTGCCGACAAGTTCGAGCGCTCCGCGACGAGCTCCGATGGCCGTGGCGGTGACGCTTTGTCCTGGAAATACCGTGTCGCCGACGCAGATGACGCGTGGCGATGGAGTGCGACCGGTGGGGTAGGCGAGGGTCCGAAGGTTGCGTTCGAACGGCAAGCCACCGACGCGACCCAGGTGCCGTCCGGTGAACGTCTGCCAGGTGCGGGGCGTGACCGGGTGCGCCGCCCGGCATGTGGCCTGCCGCAGTTCGGGAATTGCGCTGCGAATCGCCGCCTGAACTTCGTCGACGAGCCTGTCACGGCGGTCCATAAACTCGACTGGAGTGCAGGAAAACCAGGATTCCGGCGCTGTGTGGCACGACACGGTCATCGTGCGCGTTCCGGGGGTGACAAGGGCGCTGTCCGCGCGCGGCGGAAGCGTGACGAAGAGTCCGCGCGCTCCGGTGCTCGCCATGGGGGCGTCCAATACGACTTGAGTATAGACGGGGTAATCCTCAGGAAGTGTGTCGTCGTATACAAAATAGCC
>CAIQDA010000156.1 GCA_903870415.1 uncultured delta proteobacterium | reverse complement strand
GCTCCTTCGCGATGAGCCGCTTGAGCAGGCTCGTTTGCACGGCTCGCCAATCGTCGCTCGCACCGACTTCGAGAAAGACGGGGCATGTGCGGTTGGCCGTGGAGGCAGGCTCTTTGCGGTAACTGCGAAGGTCGACCGGAACCATCATGAGACCGCGCGCGGTCGGCCCTGCGAAGCGTGCAAGCGTCGTGGCAACCTTGGCCACGAGGGACGGAACCGCGCTCGGCAAGCGGCCTCTGTGCCAGTGAACCGAACGCTCGGGAACTCCCGTGGGACCAAGGAGCGGCGGCCAAGCGTCCGCCAGGAAGGGTCGTCGCTTCGTCCCCGCAAGAGCCGATACAAACTCCGTATCGTTTTGCATGCAGGGTGCACCTATTGGCGCCTCACCCCGGAGGACTCGAAAAACATCCTGTGCAAAGTGCAAGAGTCCGCTGGCGTCCATGACACCGTGGAAACAGCGAAAGACAAGCCGCGAGCCTTGTTCGTGCGGCGCGAGAACCACTTCGCAGGTGGGCCCCGTCTTGGGGTCGAGGACGCGCGCAACGTCCGCAGGCGGCCTCGCACCGGAACTCCAACCGTCGAGCAGGCGCACAGGCGGAACAGGACCTTCGTCGACCCAGCGCGTGAACCCAAGCACGCCCCTGAGCACAAGCCTCGCGCCGGGGTTTGCAATCGACGCCGCTTCGACGGCGCGCCGGAGAGGCTGCTCGTCGACGCCGCCGTCCGCTTCGACGACCACCTGGATGCAGAAGCCTGGGGTGCGGCGCTCGGACGCCAAGTACAAACGCTCGTTAAACGAGACGCGGCGAAAATAGCGGGAGCTCATGCGAACCTCGGCAAGCGGCGGGATCAACGCACCTCACGCGCGGTCAGCGCGCGCGAAGGGTCGCCTCGCAAAGCGACGCAATGGCGGCAGGCGTTTCGAACGACGAGACCTCGAGAGCGTCGACGTTGATGTCGAAGTGAAACGAGCCTTCGAGCTCGGAGACGAGCGTCACGATGGCAAACGAGTCGAGGTAGCCGCTCGAAACGAGCACCGTGTGGGGATCGAGCGGAAGTGACTTCAGCACCGGGAATTGGGCCTCAAGAAGACCCGTCACGCGCTTGAGAATCTCGTTCGCTTCCACCGCCACACTCCCGCGTTTCGCTGCATCGATCGGTGTTGTCGCTCGAGCACCTGCGTGCGAGTGTATCGGCGGTGCCAGTCACTGTCGATGGGCACGGCGAACGACACGCTCGGCATCGCTCGACGCTCGTTCGCGGGAGGAGCTTCCGCGTTGAACATCATCGGCATCTCGGCCTTTTACCACGAGTCGACTGCGTGCCTCTTGCAGGACGGTCGCCTCGTCGCCGCAGCGCCCGAAGAGCGCTTCACGCGCGTGAAATACGATCGACGCTCGCCGGTCAACGCCTTCCGTTATTGCCTCGAGGCGGGTGGAAACCTAAGCCCCGCAGACATTGACTGTATTGCGTATTACGAGCAGCCCGGAAAGAAGCTCGAGCGTCAACGCGCCATGGGACTCGCCTCGTTCGACGACCCGGGAAAGCCTGAGCGCGACCTGCGCGACACGCTCGGATTCGATGGCCCGATCGTCACCTTCGATCACCACCTGTCGCACGGTGCGAGTTCGTTCTTCTTCTCCGGGTTTGACGAGGCCGCGGTGCTCACGGTCGACGGCGTTGGCGAGTGGGCCACGACGACGTATGGCGCCGGAAATGGAAGCGAGCTCCGTGTCCTCGAGGAGGTGAACTTCCCCGATTCGCTCGGTTTGCTCTACAGCACGGTCACCGACTTTCTCGGCTTTCAGGTGCTCAGCGACGAGTACAAAGTCATGGGCCTCGCGCCCTACGGCGAGCCTCGTTTTCTCACGGAGCTGCGTCGCCTCGTGCGCTCGGGCGAGCGGGGTCAATACGCTCTCGACGCCTCGTACTTCGACTTTTCCCAGGCGAGCCGCATGTTCACGGGCGCGCTTCCGGCGCTGCTCGGCGTGCCTCAGCGCGTGCGCGAAAGCGAGGTTGCGCAGGTGCACAAAGACATCGCGCGAAGCCTCCAAGCGGTGCTCGAAGAAGTCCTTCTTGAGAAGGTCGCGTACCTGCACTCGGTCGTGCCGTCCGAAAACCTCTGCCTCGCGGGCGGCGTCGCCCTGAACTGCGTGGCCAACCGGCGCATCCACAAAAGCGGCCCCTTCAAGAACGTCTTCGTGCAACCGGCGTCGGGCGACTCGGGCTCCGCGTTGGGTGCTGCCGCGCTCGCGCACGTGCAAATGACCGGCGAACGGCCGATGAAAGAGCGCCTGCCGAACGTGTTCTTGGGCCCGTCGTATGCCTCGAATGACATCGCCGCGCTCCTCGACGCGTCGGGCATTGTGGCGGACGATTTTCGCGGGCGCGAAGAAGCGCTCCTCGACGCCGTCGTCGATCGGATCGTCGACAAGAAGGTCATCGGTTGGTTTCACGGCCGCATGGAATTCGGCCCGCGCGCGCTCGGAGCTCGCAGCATTTTGGCGGACCCCCGTGACGTGAACATGCGCGACCGCTTGAACGCGCTCGTCAAAAAGCGCGAGGCGTTTCGCCCGTTCGCACCGGTCATTCTCGAAGAGCACCTCGATGCGCACATGGACATCGGTGGCCCATCTCGCTTCATGACCGAAATTTGCAACGTCGTGTCGCCCATCGACTTGCCCGCGATCACGCACGTTGATGGCTCGGCGCGCGTGCAAACCGTCGACCGCGAAAACAGTCCGCGTTTCGCCGCACTCATCGACGCGTTTTTTCGTCGAACCGGCTGCCCCATTCTCGTGAACACGTCGTTCAACGTGCGAGGGGAGCCCATCGTTTGCACACCCGAAGACGCGCTTCGCTGCATGGCGAACTCGCAGATCGACTGCCTCGTGCTCGAAGATTTTCTCATCGACAAGGCCGCCATTCCCGCCTTCTTGCGCAAGGCCGCGGAGAGAAGTCCGGGCCCGTTTCGCGATCGCGTCGAAACCGATTTGCACCCGTTGCTCTCAGGGAATCTCGAGCGATGGCGCCCGGCCGAGGGCGTGCTTCCAGAGGGAGTTTACACCTTTGTCTAACGCACCTCTTCCCATCCTCGACTGGACCCCGAGCGGCTCCGGCGACGACCTCGTTTACGAACGCGCGTCGCTGGCCCGCTGCAAACCTCGTCGCATCGCGCGCAAAGCGCCCGGCACCTTGCGTGTTGCCCTTTACGGCGAGTCGCTTGCGGCAGGGTTTCCACTTGCCCCTGCCTTTACGCCTGCCATCGCCCTCGAAGAGATTCTGAAGAAGCTCTTGGCCGGTGTGCGTGACGTGGAGGTCATCGACCTCGCCATGCCGAACATGGGGCCGTCGGAGCAGCTTCGGGTCGCGGAGGCTTCGCGCTTTCTCGAGCCCGACGTGTGCGTGTATCTTACAGGCAACAATTGGTACTACGGACTCGCGGTGGAGCCGACCGCTTCGCCCGAAGCACGTGTCGCCTACGCCGAGATTTTGAGCGAGCGCGGACCCGCGGGTTTCGCCGACGAGTTCCGCAAGCGGCTCGCCGAACGCGCATCGGTGATGGTGGGAGCTCTCGCCGCGGCCGCGTCCGCAGCAGGCGCAAAGGCTGTGTTTGCGCTGCCCGCGTGCAACCATGCCTGGGAGCGACTCAACCCTCCACCCGCGCTCGGAGAGGCCAAGAGCGCATCGTGGTTTGCGCGTTTGGACGAGGCTCGAAGCGCCGAAACGAAACGCGACTGGCCTGGGGTTCTTGACGCCGCCGCGCACCTCTCGGCCATCGAAGGAGCCCTCACGGGGACGCCGGAACGCTTTCGCGCGCGTGCGCTCAAATCACTCGGCCGCGACCACGAGGCGCGCGATGCCGCCATGGCCGCCGTCGATGCGTGCAATTGGCAAAACGTCACCTGGGCGCTGCCGCAAGCGCCGAGCTACGTGACCGCCGCCATGCGCGAGGGCGCGAACGCGAACGGCATGAGCTCCGTCAATCTCGCCGAGGTCTTCGAGGCCCACACGGGAAGTCCCTTCTTTGGCTTCGAACTCTTCTTCGATCATTGCCACCTTGCCGCCAATGGCGTGCGCGTGGCGATGGCGGCCGTCGCGACGGAGGTCCTTCGTTCATCGGGCGAAACCTCTGTTCCGGCATTCGCGGAAGCACTCGCTTGCGCGCCTACGCCAGGCGCAGCCCATGCGGCGAGCGGTGCGTTGCAGGCGGCCCATTGGCTCAGCCAATTTTACCCCGATGCGATGAGCGGCGACGCATCGGTGCATCTTGCATCTTTTCTCGAAACGGGGACG
>CAIQDA010000155.1 GCA_903870415.1 uncultured delta proteobacterium | reverse complement strand
CCCCCCCCCCCCCCCCAGGCCTGGGCGAGCAGTGCTGCGGCGTGTGCCTGTCGCCCTACGCGGACCCGTGCTCGCTGCCCTGCGGCCACTCCTTCTGCAAGGGCTGCCTCGACGCGTGGCTCGCGCACCGAGCGACGTTGACGCGGCCTCACCCCGAGCATGTATTCTGCACGAACAGCGGAGCCCCGCTTCCGCAGCGCGCGGCGCCTCGTGGGTGGGACGAATGGCGGAAGGCCGCGGGCATCAAGCGCAACGTCCGCTGGCACGACTTGCGGCACACGTGCGGGACGTGGCTCGCGGCGGGGTATCTCTCGCGCCCGTGGGACATTCTCGAGGTGCGCGACATGCTGGGGCACGCGAACGTGGCGACGACGGAGCGGTATTCCGGACGTGAGCAGTCGAAACTGCGCAACGCGGTCCGGGAGACGGCGGCCATGGCGACGCTGGTGTCCCAGGAAGGCCCTTTAGGGGGACGAGATACCGGGGGGGTGGCCGTCCCCCTGGTACATCGACCCTTGCAGTCTACATCGACTTCTAAAGTTGCCCAAGCTAGCGAAACTGTTGGGGTTTTAGCGGAGCCACTTCGCGGATTTGAACCGCGGACCTACGGTTTACGAAACCGTTGCTCTACCAACTGAGCTAAAGCGGCGGATTAGGGCGCGTTACTTAGCGCCCTGGTTGCAGACGTCAAGCGTCTCTTTCGGCGTTCTGCACTTCTCGCGCTGTTGAGGCTCAGGCGGCCGCGACCTCGAGAGGCTTGGCGGCAACGCGCGTCGCTGCGAAGCGTGCGAGCGCCATGATGGAGTGCTGCGGGTTGACCCCAAGATTCGTTGGAAAAATGCTCGAGTCGACGACGTACAGGCCCTTTGCGGCGTGTGTGGAAAAGTCGAGACCGACCACTCCCTCGCGCTCCGTTGGGGCCATGCGCGCAGCTCCAAAAAGGTGCGAGGCGATGAACGAGTAGTACTTCGAATCGAGGGGCGCGTTCTCGATGAGTTTTACCTCATCCATCGAACGTATGATTTCGGGAAGCCCGTGGATGCCCGGCCACACTTCCTTTGCACCCGACTCGAAGAAGAGGCGCGCGATGAGGGCGGCGGCCTTGCGTCCCCGGCCCACGTCCTCCTTCGTCATCGAGTAATTGACCATGTCGCGACCGCCAAACCCTGGACGAATGCGACCCTGCGCTTCTGCTCGAATTTGAGCGACCCAGATGGCCGCGTGCGGCAGCGTGGTGAGCCGCTGCACGAGTTCACGGCCGACACCCGGAATGCGCACCGCCGCGAGCTCGGGCTGCATGGAGATGGTCTCGAGCTTGAAGCGCTCGCTCTTGCGAAAGTCGATGGTCTCCGCGCCTTGCGTCGCACCGAAGTGCATGTCGACCTTCTGGTTGAAGACGCCGGGAAGACCGAGCCCCGGGTGCGCCATGAAGTGCTCGCCCAAGTGGTCGTTCTTCACGCCGCTGCGACGGAGAATGTTCGGCGTCTGAATCGCGCTTGCGGCCAGGAAAACACCGCGTCGCGCGTGGACGACGACAGGAATCTTCTTCCCGTGCTTCGGGTTGGTTGCGGTCGTCGAGCCCGTGATGCCCACCGCGCGGCCGTTCTTCACGTCGATGCGATCGACTCGCACGCTCGTGAAGATGCGCGCACCTTGCCGCAGCGACCACGGAATGTAGCTCACATTCATGCCCTGCTTCGCGGCGTTCGGGCAACCCGTGAGGCACTGCCCTGCCCCCTTGCAGCCGTGCTCGTAACGCTTCATGCGCGTGCCCACAAAGCCGCCCTTGAACGAGTTGTCGACGAAGAGTCGGTTGTTCTCGCCAAGCGCTTCGTCGAGGACCGCGTGGACCTTCAGCTCTTCTTCGATCGCTGCAAAATGAGGCTCCAAATCCGCTTCGCTGAACGCGCCGCCGATGCCCCAGTTCTTCTTCCAATCGTCAAGAACGTCGTCCGGCGTGCGCCAAACGATGGCCGAGTTCACGAGCGTCGAGCCGCCCACGCAGCGCCCCTGCAAGAGCGGAATGATCGAGTTGCCCATGAGCACCTGCGTGCCCGCCTCACGAAACGCGCGCTTGAACGACGGGAACACGCGCTTGTCGACCTCGCGTGTCTTGACCCACGGGCCCTCTTCAATGATGGCCACGGTGTAGCCCGCCTGCACGAGAGTCCATGCCGCCGTGCCGCCCGCTGCACCCGAGCCCACGACCACAAAGTCGAAGGTCTCGTTGATGGCGCGCGTGACGGTCTCGCCGTCGACAACCGAACCTTCGGGAAGCTGCTCGTCAGGGAAAACGCGGTCGTCGCTGCTCATGATAGACTCCGTAAGACTCAACACATACAAGGATAGGAATCAGGCTGCGTTCTTGCGCCCGAGGGAGACGAGCTTTGCGCGGTTCGGCTCTTGGCTGCGGCAGATGGCCTGAAGCTCTTCGCCACCCGCGAAGAACATCGCGAAGGTGGCCTTGAGGGCCATGACCATTTGGCGCACGAGGTAGATGTTCGAGTGGCCGAGGCGACCGATGACCGCGTCACGGTCCTTCTGCTCGAGGCCCGCCATGGTGCCGAACTTGCCAATGGCGAAGAGCGGCGAGAGCGCGATGATCAGCAAAAACATTCGCAATCCGAAGAACGTCAGACACGGGAGCACGTCGTCCATGTCGTCGATGTGGGCCGCGAGGTCCATGTCGGTGATGCCCTGCGTGACGCCCGCTTCGGGGCACGCCGGGTAGATGGTCCCGAGCGTGGCGCGGGCCCAGGTGTACTCGATGGAGGTGATGGCTTTGGGCGAAGCGGTCATGGACGGTCCTGAAGGTTCGAGGGAGCGGTGCCGTTCAGCGCGGCACGATGACGAAGCAGCCACGCTTCGTCGCTCGCAGCGAGGAAGGCAGGCACGAGCGTACGCGCATCGGCGGCGGCGCGGTTTTCGAGAATCGTAAGGACCATCGGGTAAACCTGCAGGCTGTCGTCGCAGCGGTCGTAAAGAAGCTTGGTGAGTGCAGGCACTTCCTCGAAAAAACGCGCGAGGTTGTTGAGAACGAGCTCAAGGGCCACATTCTTTGAGGCCCGCGCCAGAACGCGCTGAAAAGTGATTTCGCCCCGAGCAAACGCAATCGGGTCGCTCACCTTTCCGGCCTGGAGCGCCATGAGCGCCTTCACCTGCTCGACATGGTGCGGCTCGTGGCGTTCGGCGGCGAGCGCAAGGCCTTCAGACGCAAGCATGCGCCGAAGTTCGAGCATGGAGCGCACGACCTCTTCCCAAGGGCCTTCGCCGGGAACGATGGATCGCCCGAGCGCGCCCAGGTGCTCAAGCCCCACGCGCTCACGCCAGGGAAGAACCGCGGTGCCCGTGCCGTGCTTGGTTTGCACAAACCCAACGGCCTCAAGCTGCGCAAGCGCCGCACGCAAGGTGAGGCGGTTTACGCCAAACGCCGCGGCCAGCTCACGCTCGGCTGGAAGCTTTGCCCCCGCCTCAAGACGCCCCGCCACGATGTCGGAACGCAGGCGCGCCACGACCGCGTCGACCACGGACCCGCGAGAAACAGGAGCGAAGGTCGCGGGTTCGGTATTTGGGAGCGGCGGAATGGCATTCATTGGGTGATTCAGTGGTTCAACCAGTTAGCCCCGTGGCTTAACCCTGTCCAGATCAAAACGCGGCGGCCTAACTTTCGTGTTTCCCGCACGCGTTACTCCGCTCGCGCGCCACCGTAACGCGTCCCTGAGTGACGCCGAATCTTGCGCAGGAAGGGCGCCCGTGCCAAACGCTTTTCGTGGCCTCTTTCTCGCTCCCCCGCTCCGCAGGCGTCACCGTCCCGCTCTTCTCGCTTCGTCGCCGTGGCGACTGGGGCATCGGCACCGTGGGCGCCCTCGCGCCGTTCGCGTCTTACGTCGCCAAGCATGGCTTCCGCGTCGTGCAGATTCTACCGCCCCACGAGCTGCCGCCCGGCGAGGCGAGTCCTTACGGCGCCCGAACGGCCTTCGCCCTCGACCCTATTTACTTGGACATCGAGGCGGTTCCGGAGCTCTCCGAGGCCGCGATTCACGAGGCCCTCGGCGCTGACGGCCGCGACGTCCTCGCGTTCCTGAAGCGCAGCGAACGCGTGAACTACACCTCCGTCCGCGCCTGCAAGGAGCGCGCACTCGCCGCCGCGTTCGACGCCTTCGACAAGGCCCCAAGCGCTCGCAAGGAGGCCTTTGCCCGCTTCCGCGAGGCCGAGAGTTCGTGGCTCGACGATCACGCGCTCTATGTGGCCTCGTCGGCGCT
Source organism: uncultured delta proteobacterium (assembly GCA_903870415.1). Lineage (GTDB taxonomy): Bacteria > Myxococcota_A > Polyangia > Polyangiales > Polyangiaceae > CAIQDA01. Next base: position 1,420 of record CAIQDA010000155.1, on the reverse strand, counting down.
TCATCGAAACGGCGACTGGCGCACGTGGCTCGGCAAACTCCGCGACCGCGAACCGGAGGCAATGGCCAAGCTCGGAGCCGAGCAGAAGAGCGTCATCGCCCGCGCGTCTTACGAGCAATTCCTGCTTTTTGAGGCGTGGGACGCGATGCGTGTAGACCTCAAGAACCTCGACGTGGCCCTCATGGGCGACTTGCCCTTCATCGTGGGTCACGCCTCCGTCGACGCTTGGGCACGGCCGAAGGAGTTCAACCGCGACCGCTCGCTTGGAGCTCCTCCCGACGGCTTCTCGCCGGAGGGCCAAGACTGGGGGCTCCCAAGCTTCGACTGGCACGCGATGGACGCGACGAAGCTCGCGTGGCTCCGCGCCCGCACGCGGCACGCCACACGTCTCTACGACTGCTTTCGCGTGGACCACGTCATCGGCCTCTTTCGTCAATGGACAAAAGGCGCCGGCGAAACGCTTGGAAGCTTCGCGCCGAAGACCGAAAAAGCTCAGAATTCACGGGGCCACAAGGTCCTCTCCGCCATGGTCGAAGAGGCGGGGCCCGGACGCGTGATTGCAGAAGACCTTGGAGTGATTCCGGATTGGGCACGTCATACGCTGCATGACCTGCGTATTCCCGGATACAAAGTTCTCCCCTGGGAGAAGGACGGACGCGGGTTCCTGCGCGAACCGAAGGCGTTTGCGTCCATGAGCGTCGCCACGTGGAGCACCCACGACACCGCGCCCATCACGCAGTGGTGGGACGACTTCACGCCACAAGACCGTGCGGCGTGGGCTGAACGGGCGGGCGGAGAGAATCTCGAAGCGCGCCTTCGCCTCCTCTTCGAGGCCGGGTCAAACCTCGCGCTCGTGCAAGTGCAGGAACTTCTCGGCGATCGCACGCGAACGAATGAACCGGGCACCGTCGGCGGCCACAACTGGACCAACCGCTTGCCCCTTCCCATCGAGGGCCTCGAAACGCACGAGGCGCTGGGCGGATTCATGACGCGCGTGCGCCAACATCTCGTGGCCACAGGACGCGCCGCCGCATCGGCGTAACCAGGTTCTTGACCTCGCGCATCGATCGCAGCGCATTCTAGCCGCCATGCCTTCGCATCTTGACCACTGGCACCACCGTCGCCTCGGCGCGGAGGTTTTGCGTGCCGGTGTGGGCTTTGCAGTTTTCGCCGGCCACGCCACCAACGTGACCCTCGTGACGCTCGACGCCTCGGGACGCGAAAAACGCCATGCGATGTTGCCTCACCCGAACGGCATTTGGTCAGGCCTTTTGCGGGGCGCGCGAGCCGGGCTTCGTTACGGCTACTACGTCGACGGGTCGCGCGATCGAAGCCAAGGCCACGCGCACGAACCGACGACGCGCCTCGTCGATCCGCGAGCCCGAGCCTTCGACGGTGCGTTCATCGAAACGAAAGCGCT
>CAIQDA010000154.1 GCA_903870415.1 uncultured delta proteobacterium | reverse complement strand
GTCGGTGTGGCTACGGCGCCCGGGCCCGATGGTCTCGCGTGGATCGTCGTCGTTCTCGCGACCGAGCCTTGACCGCGCGCGCGGACTCCGGTTCGTTCGACCGATGGCAAGCCTCGCGCACAAGCTTCTGACCCGTGCTCGCAAGCGAGCGGGCGGCGTGTTTCTCGACGCGCTCTTTCGAAGCGTTTCTCACGGCTCTCGCGTTGCGTTCGGCGCGAAACCCGAAGACTGGGGCATTCGCGTGCACCGCGATTTGCCGTACTTGGGCAGCGGGCGTCGAGCCCATCGCCTCGACGTTTGGAGCGCGTACGAGCCTGACCGGCGCATGCCTGTCGTCTTCTACGTGCACGGCGGCGGCTTCCGCATTCTCTCGAAGGACACGCACTGGAACTTCGCGATGTCGTTCGCGCGCCTCGGCTACGTGGTCGTGACCATCGACTACACGCTCTCGGGCGAAATGCCGTTTCCCGCGGCGGTTGATGACCTTGTCGCCGCGTGGACGTGGACGCTCGATAACGTGGGACGCTTCGGCGGCGACACGTCCGCCATCGTTGTCGCAGGAGAGTCTGCAGGCGGAAACCTCGTCACGGCGCTCACCGTGATGGCGACGATGGAGCGTCCGGAAGCGGTGGCGCGCGAGGTGTTTCGTCGCGGTGTGGTTCCCATCGCGACGATGCCCGCGTGCCCTCTTTTGCAGGTCTCGGACCCGGGTCGCTTCGATGCGCTCGAGCCGAACATGCCAACCTTTTTCCGCGATCGCTTGTGGGAAGTTTGCGCGAGCTACCTCGGTGACGACTCCGCTGCGCCTCGGGAAAACGCCGCGCTCGCCGACCCCATCTGCATCCTCGAAAGCGATGCGCGGGCCGTGCGCACGCTCCCGCCCTTCTTCTCACTCTGCGGCACGTCGGACTTTTGCTTGCATGATGCACGTAGGTTGGCGGCGAACCTCGAGTCCCGCGGCGTGCGTTGCGAGCACCCCGAATACGAGGGCGAGCTTCACGCGTTTCATGCGCTCCCTCTTCTCCGAAACGCGCGCATCGCATGGCGTGAGCAGCGAGCGTTCTTGAGCTCCGTGCTCGGCGACCGCGAGCCTCGTCCGCTCCGAAGTCTCAGAAAAAAAACTGATAAGCGCCCACGCTGAGGGCCGGCCCCGCGCCGCCGACAAGCGGCTCGGCGACGTCGATGCGGATGCCCGCGGCGGCGAACGACGGAATCAGAAAGCGCACGCCCGCGCCGACGGAGATCAATCGGTCCCGTCCAGCACGCTCACCTCCTACGACCGCGGCGTCGGCGAAGACCGTCGGCATCATGACAAACTGGCTCCAGTTGATGGCGCTCCAGCGAAGTTCAACATTCGCAGCCGCATACGCAACACCGTTCGCGTAGCTGTCCAGGTATCCGCGAACCGTTTCGAGGCCTCCGATATACAGACGAAAATTGTCCGACGACGCGCCGGTGGCGGCCCCGATGGCGCGCAACACAAAGTTGATGCGTCCGGGCCATCGTCGAAACATGCGGGCATCCACAGAAACAGCGGGAAAAAGCTTGCTCGGACCACCGGTGTACGTCGCGCTCGGTGTGACCTCGACGAACTCGCCCTCGTACTCGACGCGCACACGGTCAAGGCGACCCATGCGAACCGGCGCAGCCATGGTGCCGTAAGCGTCCGCGGGCTGCGGCTGTTGCGTTCCGTCGATGGCGCGCGTGTAGTCGTCGAAGCCGGTTTCGAGGCGCACGCCGACACGTAGCCGGTCCTCGTTGAAAAGCTGCGCGACCTCGACGCGCGCGAGTGAGCGAATCAGCGTGAAGGTCGGCCGCGGACGAGCGCCGCGCCCGGTGAAGATCGAAAGCTCGAGGCGTTCATCGAAGAGGCGCGGGTCGCGGTAGTAGACGTCGCCGCCTCGCGCGTCGTTGAACTGTTCGTAGTGCACGCTGAGTTCGCGGAAGGTTCCGGCGAGATTAGTTTCAGCGATTCCTGTGCGAAACCACTGGACGTCGCCCGTCACGACTCCCGTGAAGCTCGGGTACAGCGTGAAGTTCTCGTCGACGGTGAGCACCACGTCGAAGAGGCCGGGCTCGACGGCGATGCGCCGCGCGTGGATGCGTGCAAACAGCACCGTGTTCCAAAGACGCGTGAGTCCGAGCGTCCACGCCCTTTCGTCGAGGGGTTGCCCCTCGTGCCACTGAAGCTCGCGACGCACCACATGGCGGGTCGTGTGCTCGAGTCCCTCGATGGTCAGCGTGCGGAGCGTTCCCGGCAGCGGCGGTTCGACAGCTTCGGGAGCATCGACGGAAACCGCAGCAGACGATTCGTTCTGCGCATCAACGAGGGCGGCGTCTGCGCGCGAACTCGGCGCCCAGCACACAAGAATGTACGCGAGCGCTCTCGTGAAGCGCCGTGTCCGCGTCATGGGATCGTGCGATCCGCAGGGAGCTTCGCGCGCGCGGGAGCGGAGAGGAGTGCCTCTGAGAAACTGTGCTCCATCAGGTCGAGCGCGCGAAACGAGCGACAGCGTCGGAACGCGTCTTTCGCTTCAGTGTCTTCGTGCTTCGCCAGGTGTTCGAGACCTATGTAGAATGCAGCTTCTGCTCGTTCGGCATCGTGCTTCGCGAGGGCCACGAGGCGCGAGGTGTCATGCGCCAGGCGCGCGGCGGCGAGGTCCTTCACCCACGGACTCTTCGCGTGCACGTGACGAAGCGCGGCGGTCAGGGCGTCGTGATGCTGCCCGTGGCGAGCGAGAAGCGTTTCGGCCCAAGCCCCGAAGTAGACAAGGTCGTCCGCGTCGAGGTCGAGCGCGCGATCGATCCACGGCCCGAGCGCGTCGGGCTTTTCCGTCACGAGCGCGGCACCGATGGCTTGCCCAATGACGAACGACACGTCGCCTCCGGCTCGTCGCGTGACGTTGTACGCACGCTCAAGCGCCCGCATGGCCCCGTCAAACCCGCCATCGAAACGCACGAGGATGCGCGCGAGCAGCCGATCGTTCTTTCCGTCGTCTTTCGAAGCCCAAAGGGCGCGTGCGCCAAGCACCGTATCGAGCGCCGACAGGCACCGGGCGCCGGCGTCATGGGTATTCGCAAACGAGGCAATTTCGCACGCCGCTACAGCTTTTTCTCCCGCCGCGGAGCGGTCATCGCCCTGCGGCATCGCGTCGAGTCGGGCGAGGGCTTCACTCGGGTGATCGGCGGCGGCTTCAAGGCGCGCGAGCGGCACCGCGACCTCGGGTGGCGTGGGGTTCGGCTCGCGAAAGAGAGCCTCGGCGCGCGTTCCATCGCCGTCACGCAACGCGGCTTCGGCGGCCATGGCGGAGGCGCGCCACACCTCGACGCCGTCGACAGGGACCGATTGGCGAACGACCGCTTCGAGCACGGGACGAGCGGCGTGGACGATGCGCTCGACGTCGCGGCGATCGGCACGGCCCGCGGCCTCACCTTCGGCGCCAAGGCTCACGACGAGCGCCTCACGAAGCCACTCGTGCTCGCGACTCTGGACCGCGACGGGGCCAAGCATCGGCACGCCGAGCGCTCCGAGCGCGAGTCCTCCAAGAACGCGCGCCGCAAGCAACGTGGTCTCTGGAGCCGTGGGCTGAAGGACCTGCGCTTCACGAGCGAGTCGCGCCGAGGCGATCTCGACCAAGCGTTCGATACCTTCGTCGCGATGGCGTGTGTCGCGCTCGACCACGATGCGAAGCGTGAGCGCGAGCGCCGCGAAGTCGGTCGCCGTCGCGGGTGTGCTCGTGCGTGCGATGACCTCGACGATGGCCGGATGCACAAAAGCGCCCACAGAAGGTTCGGCAACGAGGGCCTTTGCGCCCTGCAAATCACCTTGCGCGAGCTTCGACGCGACGAGGCCAACGGGCGCGACCGTGAAAGCCCGAAGCGCCTCGCGAGCGTCGTCGGTGTTCGTGTTTTCCGGCGTCATCACGGCGTTCTTGTCGCGAAGGTCGAGGGCCGATCGAAGTTCGTTGTGAAGCGCGTCGTCGAGGGCGGCGAAACTTTGCGCGCTCGGACAAAGGCCTGCGCGTTCAAGGGCTACGCGCGAGCGTCGACCCGCGCGCACGAGTGGACGAGCCGCCGCGCCTTCGACCCACGCAAGCACAGCGTCACGCTCGTGGTTCAAGGCCTCGGACGCCGGGTCGCTCATGTCGAGGAGGGCCAACGTCGACGCCTCGTCTCCGTCCGCGCGATGGGTCGCTCGGAGCGCTTGCCACTCGGGGGATGCGGAAGGTGCAACGGGCATCGACGCGCCCTCGATGAACGAATACGTGCAGAGTCCACGCACCACCGTGTCGGCGCCCTTGCTGTCCGCGCGCCGCATGACCGCCGCGATGCGCTCGAAGGTGTCGCGATGAAACGCCGCAAACGCGAGGTCACGCTCGTTCTTCGGGGCGCTCCGATCGAGCAACGTCGCGACGGGCAGCTCGCTCCACATGCTCGTGGACGCGGTGCCGCCCGACGGGACGCTGGCCGCGGGAGCCTCTGCCGCGCGTGCGCCGATGGCTGGCATGGCGGGCGACGCGGCGGGACGCACCGAGCGCGTGCACGCGGACACGGAAAGAAGCGCGAAGAGAAAAGCAGGACAAAGGCCACCGCGAAGTCGCATGGCGAAAGCCTACACCGCGTTGCGAGGGGCGTGGGGGTGCCACGTCACGCGCGCGGCACGAACACCACTCACTTTCGAAGGAGGCCCTCGAAGGCGCGGTTTGCGAAGCCGGTGCTTGTGCCCGTTGCACCGTCGCGCTTGCCGGCCGCGCCTTGTGCTCCGGCTCTGTTGCCGACGTTCGCGGCACCGGACTGCGGCCCGCGCGGGTTGCCCATCGGAGGACCTGCAGAGGGCTTTGCGCCTGGCGCGGCTGCGGCTCCGTCGCGCCTCATCGTGAGTGCGATGCGCTTGCGCGTAAGGTCCACCTCCACGACGCGCACCTTCACGCGCTCGCCGACCTTGGCAACTTCGTGCGGGTCGCGGACGAAGCGATCGGCAAGCTGCGACACATGCACGAGCCCGTCTTGGTGAACGCCGATGTCGACGAACGCACCGAAGGCCGTGACGTTCGTGATGACGCCCTCAAGCTCCATGCCCGCGGAGAGGTCGTTCATGGTGCGCACGTCGTCGCGAAACTGCGGAGCCTCGAAGGTCGCGCGCGGATCGAGACCGGGCTTCACGAGCTCGGCGCGGATGTCGTCGAGGGTCGGGCGGCCGACGTCGGGGGTGACGTACTTTTCCCAAGGAACCTTCTTGAGAAGAGTCTCGTTGCCGACGAGTGCCGCCACGGCGACACCCAGGTCGACGGCGATGCGCTCCACGAGCGGGTAGCGCTCCGGGTGCACCGCGCTCGCATCGAGCGGGTGACGACCGCCGCGAATTCGCAGGAAGCCCGCGCACTGTTCGAAGGTCTTTGGACCGACGCCCGACACGTCGCGAAGCTCGGCGCGCGACGAGAACGCTCCGTGCGTGTTGCGGTGATTCACGATGCGCTTGGCCAGGGTCTCGCCGACGCCGGCCACGTGCGCGAGAAGAGGCGCGCTTGCGGTGTTGAGCTCCACACCGACGGCGTTGACGCAGGATTCAATGACCTCATCGAGCTTTCGCTTGAGGAGAGGCTGATGAACGTCGTGCTGATACTGGCCGACGCCAATGGCCTTCGGATCGATCTTCACGAGCTCCGCGAGCGGGTCTTGGAGGCGGCGCGCGATGGAGATGGCTCCGCGAATCGTGAGATCGAGTTCGGGAAATTCCTCGCGGGCGACATCACTTGCAGAGTACACGGACGCGCCCGACTCGCTCACGAGAACGACGATGGCCTTTGAGCCGAGGTCACGAAGCACCTCGCGCGCGAACGACTCGGTCTCGCGCCCATGGGTGCCGTTGCCCACCGCGATGGCGTAGGGGTCGTGCGTCTTCACGAGGCGCCCAAGGATCTCGCGGGCCCGCTGCGTCTGCGACTCGGAGCCAACGAGGTTGAAAAGATCGTGGGTGACGAAGAGGCCCGTGTCGTCGACGACGGCGCACTTGCAGCCCGTGCGTTGACCCGGATCGATGCCGAGGACCGTGCGCCGGCCAAGGGGGGCCGCGAGGAGTAACCCTCTCAAGTTTTCAGCAAAAACGCCTACGGCATCGCGATCGGCTTCGAGCTTCTTGTCCACGCGAAGGTCGCTCTCGAGCGAAGGCACGAGGGAGCGGCGGAGGCCGTCGTCAATGGCCTTGCGAAGGGCAGGCGCGAACGGGGACGAGCGTTTGAGTCCCGCTTTGGGCTCGATGGCGACGGCGAGGTTTTCGCGATCGACCTCAAGTTCGGCTCGCAGCACGCCTTCCGCTTCGCCTCGACGGACCGCGAGGTACCGGTGCGAGGGCATCGCGGTGATCTTCTCCGCGAGACCGTAGACCGCTTCGAACTTCGTGCGCTCTGCAGCTTTCTCGGGGACGACGGAAACCGTAAGAACGCCCTCTTTTTGCATCGTGTCGCGCACGAGGGCCCGCACGTCGGCTCGCTCCACGATGGTTTCGGCGACGATGTCACGCGCGCCCGCAAGAGCTGCCGCTACGTCGGGAACTTCCTTCTCGGCGTTCACGAAAGGCGCGGCCGCCGCTTCGGGATTGCTGCCAGCACCTTGCGCGAGGATGAGGTCGGCGAGGGGCGCGAGACCACGCTCGCGGGCGATCATGGCCTTCGTGCGGCGCTTCGGTTTGTACGGAAGGTAGAGGTCTTCGAGGTCGGCCTTGGTGGCAGCTTTCACGATCTTCGCCTCAAGCGCCGGCGAGAGTTTCCCCTGCTTTTCGATCTCGGCAAGGATGCTCGCGCGGCGCTCTTCAAGCTCCTTCACGTAGGCGAGACGCTCTTCGATGTTGCGCAGCTCGACCTCGTCGAGACCGCCCGTGACCTCTTTGCGGTAGCGCGCCATGAACGGAATCGTCGAGCCCTCGGCGAGGAGCTTTGCAGTGGCCGCCACGGAGGCGACCGAAAGCTGCAATTCGTGGGCGACGAGGGCGACGAGCGAGGCTTCGTTCGGGGCAGTCATGGGGTCCTTCGGCTTACTGAACGTTCGTCCCGCGAGGCCAGCTTAGAACGTGAAATCGGTCGCGTTTTCCCAATAAAAAAGGCCCGAGGAGAACCTCGAGCCTTCTTCGTTGACGCGTGCTGTACCGACTACGGGAAGATTTCCCGCTCGCGGTAGACCGCTTCGATGCGCTGGAGCGCGATGCTGTAGGCGGCCATGCGCTGGTCGCAGTTCTTGGCGCGGGCAAAGTCGGAGACCTCGCCGTACGCGCGCTTCATGGCTTGCTCGAGACGGTCGTCGACCTCTTCCGCCGTCCAGTATTCGCTGCGCTTGTTCTGGACCCACTCGTAGTAGCTCACGGTCACGCCGCCGGAGTTCGCGAGAATGTCCGGGATGATCGCGATGTTGCGCTCGAGAAGGATGCGCTCGCCGCCTGGGTTCGTCGGGCCGTTGGCGCCTTCGACGACGATCTTCGCGTTGAGCGACGCGGCCTCGGCTTCGCCGATTTGGTTTTCGAGGGCGCAAGGCGCGAACACGTCGGTCTTCGTCGCGAAGAACTCTTCGCGCGTGATCGGCTTGCCGCCCGGGTAGCCGGCGATGCTGCCGTTTTGCTTCACCCAGTCTTGGAGCTTGTGGGCGTTGAAGCCTTCGGGGTTCGAGAGGTAGCCCGAGTGATCGCCGACCGCGATGGTCGAGACGCCGAGCTTCGAGAGGAGCACACCGAAGTGCGAACCCACGTTGCCGAAGCCCTGCACCGTCATCGTGGCGCCTTCGAACTTGAAGCTGTTCTCTTTCGCCCACTCGATGAGGCAGAAGACCATGCCTTGCGCAGTGGCCTTCTCGCGACCGAGCGTGCCGCCGCAGGCGATGCTCTTGCCCGTGACGACGCCCTTGACGGACTGCTTGTCGCCGGACCCGACCATGTTCGAGTACGTGTCCATCATCCAGCCCATGATCTTGGCGTTGGTGCCAACGTCGGGAGCGGGGATGTCGTACTCGGGGCCGATGTTCTCGCCGAGCGCGTGCGTGAAGCGACGCGTGATCTTCTTGAGCTCACCGTGGCTGACGCTCTGCGGGTCGAACTTGATGCCACCCTTGCCGCCGCCGAACGGGAGACGCATGAGCGCGCTCTTCCAGGTCATCATGGCGGCGAGAGCCTTGACGTCGTCGAGCGACACTTGCGGGTGAAACCGCATGCCGCCCTTGTACGGGCCGAGGATGTTGTTGTGCTGCACGCGGTAGCCCTTGAAGAGCCGGACTTCGCCGCTGTCCATGACGACAGGGAAGTTCACGATGAGCTCGTTCTTGGGCTGACCGAGGATGGTGCGAACCGCGGGATCGAGGTCGACGAGCTTGGCAGCCCGATCAACGTAATCCTGCACCACCTTGTAGAAGTCGTATTCCTTGTGCTGCGAGGCCATCGTACGCGCTCCTTGGGAAGCAACCTGAGGTCGTTCAGATGCTGTTTCAACCACGACCACTTCGTACCTTTCGGTGAAGTTGCCGGGCTCGGCATCGAGCGCGTCTCTTGCTTGCCTTCGCTCCGAAGGCAAGGACAATTCAAGGGAAACACCGGAAACAAAGTAACGCGATGCGCTGCAAATTCAGCCGCGACGCGTTGACAATGGGGCGTGGGTACAGCCCGAAACCTTACGTCGACTAGCCGCTCTGCGAGCGTTCGGTCGCGCGCCCGCCAGGGAAGCGTGCGTGCCTCACCGCAGAGGGGGGAGCGACAACGCGGTGCGCATGCGAAGGGTCGTTTTTAACCGTGGGTCCAGAGAAGGTACACGTACACGCTCGCGGTCGTGACGAGGAGCGCGTCCACGCGGTCGAGGATGCCGCCGTGGCCCGGAAGGATTGAGCCCGAGTCCTTGACGCCGGTCGCGCGTTTGAGGACCGACTCGCCGAGGTCTCCGAGCTGACCGAGCGCACCTGCGACGATGGCCAGCGGAATGCCGTGCGCGAGTGAGAGTTGCGGAACGAACCAGTAGTGCCCGATGACCGCTCCGAGCACGCTTCCCACGAGACCTCCGAGTGCGCCCTCGATCGTCTTCTTTGGCGACACCGCCTCGAAGAGCTTGCGCTTGCCGAAGCTCTTGCCCGCGAAGTACGCGACCGTGTCGCTACCCCAGGCAAAGCTCATCGCCAGCAGCGCAAACCCAGGGTGGTAATCGCGCTGGATGACCGCCAGAAGCGTCATCGGAATGGCCACGAAGAACGGTCCGAATCCCATGGCGCAGGCGCGAAGTGCCGCGGTGGGCATGTCGCCGAGGCGCGCGAGCGTGAGGAGCGGCGCGAGGACGGGGACGGTCACGAGAACCGTGAGGAGTACACGGGGATCGCGCGTGAAGCAGTACACCGCGCCGGACGCCGCGGCCGCAATGAGCGTGCCGATCATCTGCGAAACACGGTCCCCGGGGTGGGTCATGCCGAAGAGCTCGAGGCACCCGACGAGGCCCGCGACGAAAATGAGGATGAAGAATCCCCACGGTGGCGCCACGAAGAGCAGCCACAAGATGAGCGGCACCGCAACGACGGCAGTGGCCAGGCGCGAGAGGAGGTTCGCGGAGATCGCCATGAGAGCCCAAAGACGAGGGGGGAGGTGAGCACCGCGACGCATCCGTACGCGGGATGCGAAGCGGCTATGCGCGGACTAGTTTGAGAAAGACGCCCACAATACGTGACCGAAAAAAGTGCCGCGGCCCGTCAGGACGCGCGAACGGACTGGGGCGGAATCGTCAAGAGACGTGGATCGCCGCCGACGAGGCCGTAGCGTCGCTCGCGGGCCTGGTACGAGGCAATCGCCTGGTGCAAGTCGTGCTCGGAAAAGTCCGGCCATAGGGCGTTCGAGAAGAAGAGCTCCGCGTAGGCGAGGCCATAGAGCAAGAAGTTCGAGATGCGCTGTTCGCCGCCCGTGCGGATGACGAGGTCCGGGTCGCCCACCGTGAGCGAGGGCATGCGGCTGTGCATGAGCTCGGCGTTGATGTCGTCGGCGTCGAGGGTGCCGTCTTTGACTTGTTTGGCGAGCTCGCACGCGACCGCAGCGATTTCCTCGCGGCCGCCGTAGCTCAGCGCGAGCGTGAGGGTCATCGCGTCGTTGTCGCGGCTTGCATGCTTGAGCGGCTCGATTACGGCGCGGACGATGCCAGGGAGACGACCGAGGTTGCCCACGGCGTTGAACCGGATGCCGCTCGTGAGAATCTCGTCGCGCTCGGACAAAAGAAACTCGCGGAGCAACTCCATGAGCGCGTCGACTTCAATCTCGGGGCGTTCCCAGTTTTGCTCGCTGAACGCGTAGAGCGTCAGGGCTTTCACGCCGAGGCGACGGCATGCGCGAACCATGCGCCGCACCGCGCGTGACCCCTCGCGATGTCCGGCCACACGCGGCAGCCCACGTTGCTGCGCCCAGCGCCCGTTGCCATCCATGATGATGGCGACGTGCGACGGAATGTTTCGCGCTTCGACGAAGGTCGACATCGACATGAGGGGCGCAGGCATTACCACGGGTGCCTGCGAACGGGGAGGGAGCATCCGCGGCGGCGCCATTAGCTGCTTTTTGCAGACGTTTTAGCCGTCGTTAAGGCGCGCTTGCGAACGCCCCGCGCGCGACACGTGGCGAAGACGCTCCGCGGGAATGGATGCGGCCGCGCGGGATTGCTAAGTCACGACGCCATGATCGGCATGAAGGTTTTCGTCCGTCTTCGCATGAGTGCCCACGACGCGCACTACGCCGGGGAGCTCGTCGACGGGGCGCGCATGCTCGCGCTCTTTGGCGACTTGGCAACGGAGCTCTTGATTCGCCTCGACGGCGATGAGGGGCTCTTTCGCGCATACGAGAACGTGGAGTTTCTCGCTCCCGTGTACGCGGGCGACTACGTCGAGGCCACGGCCGAGCTCGTGCGCGTGGGCCGCACGAGTCGTCAGATGCGGTTCGAGGCGCGCAAGGTGATTTCGAACCTGCGTTCGCCCGGAATGCCCGCGAGCGCAGCCGATGTGTTGAACGAGCCCATCGTCGTGTGCCGCGCGGTCGGCACGTGCGTGACACCGGAAGACTGCAAAAGGTCTGTGCCCGCGCTCTACCCGCTCAGCCTGCCCGCCGGGCCCGCGCGCCCTTCGAGCGAGGCGATTGTCACGCCCGCACCGAACGCGTTTCGCGATCTCATCCTCACCGCGGCCATCGTGGGCGCGGAGGTTACGCGCGCGCAGACGAAGTACCTGCCCATCACGCCCATCGAGATCGGCGTCGAAGCGGCGCTTTGCCAGGCCGCCGGCGCGAGCGTGATTCACCTGCACGTGCGCGAAGACGATGGTCGATCGACCCAATCGGCCGAACGCTTTGCCGCGGCGATCGAAGAGATTCGCAAACGAAGTGACTGCATTGTGCAAGTAACCACCGGGGGCGCGGTGGGCATGAGCATCGACGAGCGCGCGGACTGCCTGCGCTGCGGTCCCGAGATGGCGACGCTGAACTGCGGGACGCTCAATTTCGGTGACGACGTCTTCGTGAACTCACGTCCCGACATTCGGCGACTGGCTCAGAAGATTCGCGCGTCGGGAGCCATGCCCGAGCTCGAATGTTACGAAGTTGGTCACGTCGAAGAGGCGCTTCGACTCCACGCGGAGGACGCCGTGGGCGTGCCGCTCCACTTCCAGTTCGTCCTCGGCATCGCCGGCGGCATCGGGGCCACGGAAGCCAACGTGCGCTTCATGGCCGCGATGATGCCGGAGCACGCGACGTGGGGAGTCGCGGCGGTGGGCCGATTCCAGAAGCCGATGACCGAACTGGCCATGCGCCTCGGCGGTCACGCGCGTGTGGGGCTTGAAGACAACATCTACCTGTCGAAGGGCGTTCTCGCGGAAGGCAGTTCACCGCTCGTGGCTGCCGCCGCCGCGTATGCGCGAAGCATGGATCGTCCCATCGCGAGCGCGTCGAGAGCCCGTGAAATGCTTGGAATCCGCACCGCGTAGGCGCGCGGCCGTAAGCATGTGCGGGCAAACGCGAACGCTCTCGACGCTAGCGAATGTCGAGGCGACTCGCGTTTGGAAGCGTCGACCTAAAAGACGCCTGCGATCGTGAGTCCGGTACCTTGACCAAGCATCGGCCCCACGCTCATGGGGCGCGCCGTAACGGTGCTTGGTGCGAGCCACCAACCCAAGATGCCTCCGGCCAACGCGCCGCCTGTCGTGCATGCCAGAAAGGCACGGCCTGTGGAGGTCGATGCACTTTGCAACAAGAATGGCGAACCCGCTGCGGCACCAACGAGCGCGCCGAGGCCCGCGCCGAAGTCTAGGTTGACCAGGCGGTTCGGGTCCGGTTGAGCCACACTCGCAAGCACCGCGGCTGCGACGAGACCCGCGCCAATGCCTTCGCCGACGCCAAGCGTTGGGGAGCCATGGAGGCCGCCGTCGATCACCCGGGCGGTGAGGCCGCCGCCGAGGGCACCAAGAAACGCGCCCGACCCGATGATGGGAGCCACGTCCGTCCCCGTCGACTGGGACACGGCGCGGATGCTCAGCGCGAGTCCAACGACGCCACCACTTACGCCGTATGCGAACGGGCTTATTTCGGGACTCCCAGACGCATACTCGCGACCAAGGGCATAGCCCCCGATGGTGCCCGTCACGACGCCGAGGCCGACCGCGTACGCGCTGTCAGACGCGAGATTCCATTCGTCTGCCGCGAGGATGGCGGCACCGGCGCCTACGGTGCTTCCGACCGCGATCAGCGGAAATACCAAGCGCGAATCGCTCGAACCACTCGACCGCTCGACCGCGTAACCGCCAAAGGCTCCGAACGCGGCACCCGTCAGCGCGAGGATCATGCGACCGGACGTGCGAGGCGGCGCGAGGACGCCGTTTTGCGCGCTGGACGCGGGACTCTCGATCCGTTGCGCCAGCGGCTGCGATGCGGAACGTCGAAGAAGCAATTGGCGCAACGCCACGAGTGCGCGCGCGGGAAGGTCGAGGGTCGTTGCCTCGTCGATGCGTACGCGAAGCTCGCGGTCGCCGGGTGCGACGGCCACGAAGCGAAGATGCCAGCGGCCTGCTTCGCGTTCGAGACGCGGGCTCAGGACCCAACGACCGTGTTCACCTGCCGTTGCGCGTTCGACGAGCGAGCTGTCTCGAAGGCCACGCGCGAGCTCGTCCGCATCGGGAATCGCCAAGGAAAACCCCGAGTCCTCGATGGCTTCGCGCAAGGTCGCATCGAGTTCGTCTGCGCGGGCCCGCACCTCGCCGTCGGCGACCGTGGGCGCATGAAGGGCCTTCCCTGCGGCGTCGTCACCACCGGGCGTGAGCGTCGGCAGCAGGAGCACCGTCTCGCGTCGCGAAACGTCTCGAACGTCGGCTGCGCGAGCCCCGTGCGCCGTTGAGGCGAGCGCAACGGCCAGCGCGAACGCGTGAACCGACGCGCGCCGTGTCAAAAGAGAAGGGAGAGGTTCGCCCACAGGTCGGTCACGAGGGTGTCGTCGACGATGAAACGACGTCCAGGCGCGTCGACGCTGGGCCTGTAGTTGGGGTTCGGGATGCCCGTGGTCTTGTACGCTGTCGCCGTGCTCTGATGCTTGCAGTTTGCAGCTTCTCCGAGCGATGCGGCCGTGACCATCGTGTTGCACTCGTCGCCGCCGGTGATGGCATGGCTTTGCACCCACTCGAAGCTCGTCCCGAGGGCGAACGCCACATACGGGCCGGCTTGCCAGCGCAGGGCCAGTCGTCCCGCGAGCGAGATGTGCGCGGCGATATCGGTAATGCCTGTAAAGTACACGTTGCCCGCGGATGTTCGGGGCATGGACCCGCCGGAGCCGTTGTCCGTGTAAGCTCCGGGCGAAGGCGTCGCGAGCGTGGACGCTCTTGAGGAACCGAGCGCGTCGAAAAGCTCGGAATAGTCGCGACCTGTCGAGACATACGCCGCCTTGCCCTGAAGGTCGAAGACGAGGCGACGCCCGTGTTCACGCTCTTCGATCGTCGTGAACTCGACGCCCGAGACCACGGTGCCGATGACGGGGGGGCGGTTGAGGATGACGCCCGCTTGGGTGTTCTGCGTGGCGAAGTCGCTGCCGCTCCCTGGGAAATCCGCGAGGACGGAGAACTGACCGTAGGGCTCCACGTCGCCGTAACGTCGCGAGACTGCGGTGCGCGCGATGAGCGTGGTCATGCCGCGGTTCAGTCCCGGCGTGCGACCGGTGTCCTGCTGCGCGGATGCCGACGCGGGGTCCGCGAAGACGTTGCGGCACGCAATGGCGGCTCCGGCGTTGCATGCGTGGAGCGGGTCGCCGATGGGCAAGCGCAGCTCGAGTGACGCAAGCCATGTGGGCGACGCCGGCGTGCGACGCTGGTTCGTGATGCCCCACGCGAGCTCAAAGCCGAGCCAGTCGAGGCCGCTGCGAGACGGGCTGTTGAAGGGCACCGAGAAGAGCGCGGCCCCATCGCCTTGCGTGAGCCGCTCGGGGTTCTTCGAAGAGCCGTCGAGGTCCGAAAGCGCACGGCTGTCGCTGAGCACGATGGGGAGCTTCACGCGCAACGCGAGGTCATGCCAGAGGCCCGCTTCGGCTTGCAGATTCAGCGAGTGCGTTGTCTGCGCAAACGAGGCGACGTTTTCGTTCGTGGCCGTGAAACGCCCCTGCGCAAGGCCTGCCTGCCGGAGCTCGCTTTCCCTGCGAAGTTTCGCGCTTTTGATGCGCGTGGCGTAGGCGACGGAGAGTTGCACGTCGAAGGGGTCGTCCGCGTCGAACGCGTCGAGCACGTTGGTGACCTCGGCCGTGTCGTCGATGAACGGCTTGGCGTCGGTCGCCCGCGGCGCCGCTCCCGCGCCCGAAGACGCGAGCACGAATGCCGTGAGCGCAGCGAAAGTCCTGGAGAGTCCCATGGGAGAGGACGACGCTAACGGTGTCGCGCGAGAAGTCAACGAGTGGGGCACGGTCGGCGACGTTCGCGGCGCCCGTTCGCTATTCATCGCTGAGGAGCGAGGACCGAAGTCCGCTGAGTTCGTCGCTTGTGCTGTCGAGGCGTTCGGCCAGTACGTGAACGAAATGGCTGAGAATCTTCACGCCAAGGCGAGACTCGTCCCGGAGGAATGCCTCGAAATCACGTCGATGCAGCACGAGCAGCTCGCTCGAGTCGAGGGCGATGACGCTCGCGGAGCGGCCGCGGTTGCGCAGGAGGCTCATCTCGCCGAAGACCTCTCCCGCCTTCAGGACGTTGATGGCCTCGCCGTTTCGGTCGATGCGAACTTTGCCCGAGAGGATGACGAACAGCGCCTCGCCGGGGTCGCCCTCGCGCACGATGACGTCGCCGTACGCGTAGTTTCGAGACTCGGTGGGCTGAAGCAGCCGAAAGACTTCGTCGTCGTCGAGTGTCGAAAAAAGCGGGACCGACCCGAGGGTTTCGCGCTGGAGCGTGAGGCGTCGCGATCGTTCGCGGCCGACGTTGCTGTCGCCCTCCACGTGGAGCACGACCACCGAAACGTTGTCGCGACCGCCCGAGGTGTTTGCGAACGCCACGAGCGCGGTGGCCGCTTCGTCTGGCGATTCGCTGAGGTACGAGCCCAGGTCCTCCGAATGGTCGTCGAGGTACCCGGTGAGGCCGTCGGTGGCGAGCACGAGGCGATCGCCAGGCACGAGCTCGAGCGCCATGGATTCGGGCTGCGTCTGCTCGTAGGTGCCAACCGCGCGTGTGATGGCGTGTTTGTACGGAAGCGCCTCAATTTCGGCGAGCGGCGTGTTGCCCCGGCGAATCAGCTCGTTTCGTACCGTATGGTCGTAGGTCAGTTGACGTACGGCTCCATCACGTACGAGGTACATCCGCGAATCACCCACGTGGGTCACGAAGGCACACTCGCCGAGCACGAGGCACACGACGAGCGTGGTTCCCATGCCGCGCCGGTCTTCGTGCGCCTGGGCGTTCGCGTACACTTCTTGGCAAGCGCGCTGAACGGCCTCCTCGACGTGAGAAATCACTTCTTCACGGCAGCGCGGGGTCGCGAGCTTCGTGGCCAGCTCGCTGAGTGCCGCGCGCTTTTCGGAGAGCGCCAAACGCAGCGCTTCAACCGTCATCGAGCTCGCAACCTCGCCGGCCGCGTGGCCGCCCATGCCGTCGGCCACGACGTACAGGCCGAGCGCCGAATCGATGAGGAATGCATCCTCATTGTGGTCTCGGGTGCGTCCCACGTCCGTGAACCCGCCCGCGCGAATCGTCAGCTCCATCGCGGCAGCTTCGCATGGTTTCGCGAAGCCGAAACACGGAACGCATCGGCGTCGCTCAGTCGTCGCGAAGAACGATGACGAGGCGTACGAGGTCGGACGCGAGTTCCTCGATGGCGAAGTCTCCGCCGTGGCGCAGAACAATGGATCGGGCGACGTCAAGGCCGAGGCCCAGCCCGCCCAAACGGCGAGCTCGTCGCGCGGTGCTTGCCTGGTTCAGCAGCTCAAGCGGTTCGATGACCGACCCCTCCGTTGCCGGAAAAAATTCGATGGTGGTGCGCACGGCATGCGCCTCTGGGCTCACGTAAACGTCGATGGGCCCGTTGTCCGCGATGCGCCGAATCGATGCGAGAAGCGCGGTCATGCCCAGTTCGAGCCAGCGCGTGTCGAGCGGGAGGACGCTGGTGCGTGCACCACGGATGCGAAAAGGCCGCCGAAGCACGAGGTCGGGCGGGGCCGCTTCGTCGACGCGCTCTTGTGCCGCGCGGAGGAGCGAAACGAGGTCCGAGAGAGCAGGGCGCAGGGCGAGTGAACCGGCCTCAAGGCGTGCAGCCGCAAGAATCGTCTCGACGAGCACCAGCATCGAGCGCGCGCTTCGCTCGACCATCGCCAGGCTTTCACGTTGAGCGACCTCGCGCACGGCTCGCGACGCGAGCGTCGTAAAACCGAGAATGGAATTGAGCGGGGCCTTCAGGTCGTGGCTCATCGTCGCGAGAAAGCGTGCGCGCGTATTCTCGTTGCGCGCGCGTGCGGAGGCCGCGGTCTCTCGCGCGATGGCCACGTTGCCGAGGACGGTCGCGAGGCGCCGTGTGGCCGCAAGGAGATCGTTCACCTCCATGAACCGCACGTCGGCGCGAGCCGCTTCACCTGCAAGCGCTTCCGCCGTACCGAGCTCTTCGAGGGCCGTGCGCGCAACGTCAACATCGCGCACAAGGGCCCGCCCCGCACGGCGCCCGATCAAGAGCCCGCCAGCTGCGGTCGCGAGGAGCAGAGCCGCGACAGGTCCGAACGAACGGGTCGTCCACTTCACCGGAAGCTCGACGGTCGCATGCGCGCCGCGTTCGAGAGGAACCTGGACGACCAGCGCGTGATCGCCCACGGCGGCCTGGTACTTTCCTCGGCCCGAGCCCACCTCGATGGCGACGCCGCGATCGGCCAGCGCCAAAGCGGCCGCCTCGGTTCCACGCACGTCGCCGTCCACCGCGTCGAGCACCGCGCGAGCCACCGTCGACGCGCGCTCCTCAAGCAACTCGGACTCCCAACGGCGCTCGTGCGAAAGCAGCAGAAGCGAGGTGCCGAGCGCCACGAAGCCCATCGGCGCGGCGATCGCTAGCGTGACGCGTGGAACGATGGAAAGCGCGGGCGCGATGCCGTTGCGTTCGAACTCGTCGA
Organism: uncultured delta proteobacterium; assembly: GCA_903870415.1. Taxonomy (GTDB): domain Bacteria; phylum Myxococcota_A; class Polyangia; order Polyangiales; family Polyangiaceae; genus CAIQDA01. The sequence goes on along the minus strand of CAIQDA010000154.1, from coordinate 4,275 downwards.
GGATCGGGGCCGCACGCGCCGGGGAGAGCGCCTTTGCGAGGTAACGCGCGACCGACCGACGGAGCAGCGCATGGCCGAGAAGGGCCGCGATGCTGCCAATCGCCATCGTGAGCGCCGCGAGGTTGCGGTGGTCGAACGCCGACAATCCCTGAGGCCGAAACGACGGAATGAACGTGAAGCCGAGCGCGACGAAGGACGCCGCAATGTCGAGCGTGATGAGGCGCGAGGGCACGAGAGCCAGTCGCACAAGGGCGCTCGACGACGTGGGCTCAACGTTGACGATGGCGTCGAGGGTCGAGGCGACGCGGCGGTGAACAGAAACCGTAAGGATGCACTCTGCAACAACAAGCAACGAGCCTAGAACGATGGCCGGCGGCCACAGATCGATGGACGGATCGAGTTCGAGGAGGCGCGGAGCGAAGAGCGTGATGGTCGCTTCGGCCACCACGCACAGGAGCACCTGAAGGCGCAGCCACTCGTCACGGGCACTCGCGGAGGTCATGGTCGACGGCTCCTTGGACGGCGTGATGTTCGGCGTTTTCCAGAGAAGTCCGATGGCGGCGATTCGCGGAGCGGAAGCTCGAGAGTGACCGTGGTCCCTGCTCCGACGCGACTCTCGAGGCGCACCCGACCGCCGTGAAGCTCCACGATGCGCTTGGCGATGACGAGGCCGAGGCCTGTGCCGCCGCGTTGAAGGCGCTCGTCCCCGGCTTGGCTGAACTCGCGAAACAGTGTTCGTTGCGAAGCCTCTGGAATCCCGGGACCGGTGTCGGTGACTCGAACGATGATGCGGCTTCGTGTCGCCTCGGCGCGCACACGGACCGAGCCCTGTTCGGTGAACTTGGACGCGTTGCCGATGATGTTCGTGACCGCTTGCCGAAGGCGCTTCGGATCAACAACGACGGGCAAAGTTGCGGGCGCCACAAGCGATACCGCCACGGGACGACGTCCGATGGCGGCCGAGGTTTCGCGCACCACCTCCTCGAGCATGGGGACGAGGTCGATGACTTGAAGCTCCAGATTCACTTGCACGTCGTCGAGCATCGCAAGGCTCACGACGTCCTCGACAAGGTCGCGCAGGTGACGAGCGCTCGACAGCACCTGCGAGAGGTCGTCGTGAACGTCGTCGGAGATGGGGCCGTCCATGCCGGCGAGCAAGAGCTCCGTGAAGCCCAAGATGGCGTTCAGCGGCGTGCGCAGTTCGTGACTCACCGCCGCAAGAAATTGCTGGCGCTCCGTGTCGGCAAGCTGCGCTTCGGCGAGGCTCTTACGGCCGGTGCCCGTCGCCTCGGACAAACGGCCCACCAAGTGGTCGAAGGTCAACGTGAGCTTACCAACCTCGTCGAGCGTGCGAAGCGCGATGGTGTCAGGAGAGAGCGCCGCGGCGGGAACCATGGCGTCGACGCGTCTCGTGATGAACGCAAGTTCGCCTGCGGCCTCCCTGTGAAGAGCCCATGCCACAGCGGCGGCCACGCTCACGAAGAGAACCGTGAGGGCCACGAGCCGACCCGCGAACGGACTCGACGCGCGCGTTGCCTCCGGGGCCGGAACGAACGCGAAGAGAACGAGAGGGGTCCGTGTATCCTTCACGGAGTGCCAGCGGTAGCGGACGCGTCCCAGCGCGGTCGTCGTGATGCCCGAGGGCACCTGAAGCGCGCTGCGAACGGTCTCGACGGGAATGCGGCCAAGCGTGGCGTCCGCTGCGACGCTGCCCCCGAGATTCCAGAGAAGGAGCTCGGACCCGCTTCGGCGCGCGGCCTGTCGAAGAACCTCAAGCCGGTCATCTCCATCGAGCGAGCTCACGCGCGCGGCGACGCCGATGGCGAGGTCGTCCGCCAAAGACGTGGCGTGTTCGTCGGTTGCAGACTGCAAGCTCCACGCGCCGATGAGGAAGAGGGCGCCTGCGACCAAGGTCGACAACGTCACGACGAGGACCGCCACGAGAAACCCGAGGCGTACCCGTCTACGCATCTGGCGCTCAGGCAATCAGAGCGATTCGAGGAGCACGGCGATACCCTGGCCGCCGCCAATGCACGCGCTGCCGAGGGCGAGCTTGCTCTCTCCTCGTCGCATGGCGTGCGCGAGATGTGCCGTGATGCGCGCACCGCTCGCGGCAAGCGGATGCCCGAGGGCGATGGCCCCGCCGTTGACATTCAGGCGCGCGAGATCGAGGCCGAGCTCTTTCGCGACGGCGAGTACTTGCGGAGCGAAGGCCTCGTTGACCTCGATGCGATCCACGTCGCCGAGGGTGACTTGCGCGCGAGCGAGGGCCTTGCGAATCGCGGGGGCCGGACCGATTCCCATCACGGAGGGTTCGACTCCGGCGACGCCCCACGACACGAGGCGCGCGAGGGGCTTGAGGCCGTGTGCCTTGGCGAAATCTTCCGACGCGACAAGGACGGATGCGGCGCCGTCGCAAATGCCCGAGGCGTTGCCCGCGGTGACAGTGCCCTCTTTTTTGAAAATCGCTTTGAGCTTCGCGAGTCCCTCGACCGTGGACTGAGGGCGCGCGTGTTCGTCGACGGAGAAGGTCACGGGGCCCTTCTTTGTCGCGACCTCGATCGGTGCGATTTCGTCGCGGAAGACGCCTTTTTCCTGAGCGGCGGCCCAGCGACGCTGGCTCTCGAGCGCGAAAGCGTCGCAGTCGGCGCGCGTGAGTCCGTATTGCTCCGCGAGGTTCTCGGCGGTGATCGCCATGGGCAAGTTGCAGAACGAATCGACGAGCGCGACCGACAGCAGGTCTTCGAGCGCGGGGCTCTTTCCGTAACCGAGACCGTCGCGAAGTCCTCGAACCACGTGAGGCGTTTGCGTCATCGACTCAGCGCCGCCCGCGAGCACGCACTCGCTCTCGCCGAGCAGAATTTGGTGCGCCGCCGCGATGACCGCCTCGAAGCCCGAGCCGCACAAACGGTTCACGGTGAGCGCGGGAGTCTCAACGCCCATGCCCGAACGCAACCCGATGTGCCGCGCGAGGTAGATGGCATCGGCGCTCGTTTGCTGAACGTTTCCGAAGATGACTTGGTCGATGAGTTTTGCGTCGATGCCCGCGTCCGCGATCGTTGCCTTCGACGAGAGAACGCCGAGGTCGGTGGCGCTGAGGGCTTTGAGGCTGCCGTTCATCGTGCCGAAGGCGGTGCGGCGTGCCGCGAGAAGGACGATCGAGCGCGAAGGACGGTTCATCGAGGAGGCTCCAAATTGCGTGCGGCTTTGACCTCGTCGACGCACTTCGCATCGCCAAGGTCTTTGCAAAGGCCTTGCAGCCCTTTGAGTTCATCGCGCGAGGCTTGCCCGCGTTGAAGGCGCCCGAAGAGGTAGTCGCGCGCCTGCTTCTTTTCCGCGTCGCTGCCCATCATCCACGCGCGAACGCGGTCGGGGTCTTCGGTGCGAGCGGGCGAGCGTTCCGCAGCGGGCTTTGCGGTCTTGTCGCGCTCGGCTGGAAGTTTCGGCGCGGGCGCCGTTGCTCGCGCGGCGGGGGTCGCGACGGTCTTCGCTGGGGCCGTCGCAGGCTCTTCGCTTTTCGCCACAGGCAGCGCGTCGAGGGCACGCTTGGCGCGCTCGCGGTCCGCTTGCGGCGAGCGGAGGTCAAGGCGCACACGCTCAAGCAATCTGCGCTTCAAGTCGATGTCGGTTTCGACCTTTGCGCGGGCGATGACGTCCATCGACCAGTCGTGAAAGAAGGTGATTGCCGCCGGCGATTCGACGCGCGGGTCGTTCGCGGGAACCTTCGCGTCGAAGAGTTCGCGAGCGCGATCGCATTCTTGATGCTTGCAGAGTGCAAGGGCTTCTTCGACAGGGTCCGCCTCGGCGATCGCGGCGGGTTCCGGTGCGCCGACGGGCTCTTCGGCGGGCGTGGACGAGGGCTCCGTCGTGGACCCAACGGTTCCGCCCGAGGGCAGTGTGGGCGGCTGTCGTGCGAGCCACGCCGCAGCGCCTCCGATGGCGACCACGGCGAGGAAAACCACTGCCGGCAGCCACGTGCGAGCCTTTTCGCCGGGCGAGGCCGAGCTTGCATCGGCGACGTTGATGGCAGGCACCGAAGCGCCGGGCTCGAGCACGCGAATGCGCACGTCGCCGAGTTCGAAGAGGTCGCCCCCCTCAAGAATTTCGCGACGGATGGTTTTGCCGTTGAGCACGAGGCCGTTCGACGAGCCGCTGTCGATGAGCTCAAGGCGCCCGTCGGGCAAGGCCGCGACCTCGGCGTGCTGCCGCGACACGGATGGATGCGCGAGCTGCAGTGTCGCGTCCTCCGCTCGACCAAGAATGGTGCGCGCGGAC